>NZ_JACHIW010000002.1:1800000-2131380 GCF_014203395.1 Saccharopolyspora phatthalungensis | reverse complement strand
GGGCCCTCCATGGCTAATGATGCCGCGCGTGAACTGGCGGAATTGGACAGTGCGGCGACCGAGGCATTGACGCACGGGCGCCGTCTGTATGGGGATGCGGTTATCGACGGTTTGCTGGCGGAGGCGAAGGACCGCCTTGGCATTGTCCTTGGGGAATATCCCGCATATCAGCGTGTGATGGCGCATCAACTGTTGTGGGATCGGGACGATGTGGCGGCTATCGATGCCTTGCTCAACAAACTTTACGGGTTGATGACCGCGAACCTGAGTGTGCGTGCGGGTGCGGGGCGTGCTCTGGAGGAGGATGGGTTCCTGCCGGGGCCCGGCGATGCGGGTTCGGCGCGGCCGGATGGCGTGCGCGGCACGGCGGGTGAAGCCGAGCGGGCCGATGTCGATGGCGCCGTGTCGGAGGATGAGTGGGATCAGTTGCGGACGCGGCTCGATCGGTTGCGGGTGTCGGGCGACGACGATGCGGTCGGCGGTGCAAGTGCCCACTCCGACTCGGCCGAATCGCCGAGACTGGGCGCGAGACCGGCAGGTAGCGACTCCCGGCGCCGTCTGTCCTGGCCTAGTGCTACCCGCGCGAGGCAGAGCGGTTCTCCTACGGATGGTGGTGTCGCGAGCGGCGAGGTCCGGCGTCCGGCTCATATGCCCGTCGACGGCGATATCGATGACGTGGCTTCATCGGGTGGTCCATCCGGTGCCGCGACTCCGAACTCCGCTCAGTCTCGTCGCTCCGACGCGTCTGCGGCGCTCGCCGAATCCGTCCACTCGGCCGAGGGCGTAGCGCTGTCGTCGGCGGGTTCGGAGGGACCCGAATCGGGAAGTTCCGCAGTGGGGGATGAGACCAGCGATGGCGACGATCCGGCGGATGACGGCTCTGATGGCGCATCATCCTGGTTCAGTTCGGACGGACCGGCCCCGGAGGAGTACCCCGCGGAGCTCACCGACGGCGGTGCGGACGCCGAGGGCAGCGACGTGGCATCGGGCGCGGCTGATGACGACCGCGCGGCACACGCGCGTCGGTTGGTGGATTGGTACGCTTCCTTGGCCGGAGGTTCGTCGCGGCTGGCGGATCTCATCGGTGTGCACCACCAGGAGCGAGGCTCCCGGCGATTCGGATCGCGCTGGGTGCGTGACTACGAGCAGCGACTGGAGGGCGTCGCCCGGTTGGCCTTGGAATTGGCCGACCCGGGCACGCGGCCCATTCTCGGCGATCTGCGTAATGCTCGTCGGCTGGCTGACGCGCTTCGACGGCAGTATCCGGATATCGGCAACAACGTGACGGTGGACGACTTGCGGCGGATGCTGCGGGACTTCGCGCCAGACGACGAACGCCCGGTATCTGACGAAGACGTGCGGCACCTGGCGGATCTCGCCGAACGCGTGAAAACCTCTCGGCGTCCGGTTACCTTTGACGCCTTGCGCAGCGGTTGGCGCGCTGATGCGGCGGAGCTGCAACGTCGGGGGATCGTAGCGGCGCGCAGACTCGGGGTTTGCTTTGACCGAGTGGTCGCACACAGTGTGTGGCTTCGAGCGCGGCGTCCGGATTTTCTGGGCCGAGAAGGCGCGTTGCGCGCCGTCGTCACGGCGGAGCTCACGAATCCTTGGCGTCCGTCCGATCACCGCCGGGCGGAGCGGTTGGAAGATCTCGCCATCGATGGCCAGTGGTTGCTGGAGGAGATGAGGGACGCCCGGAATGAGACCGGTGGGCCGGGTCACGACGCGCTTCGGGCGTTGCTGCGGGAGCACGGCGGCGGGCGTGCCGTAGCCCGAGCGGTGGGGGTGGATTCGGGGGACGTGCATGCCGATTGGGCGCGGTTGACGAGCCTTGCGCCGTTGGCGGCGGCCATGTTCGGTGATCGGCCGACGCTGGATCAGTTGCGACAGGCTGCCAGCGACTCCGATCGGCGTTGGCCGGGACTGAGCCGATTGCGTGCGGACTTGGAAGACTCGCTTGATCTGGACATGCGTGGCATGGACGAAGCGGGGCTAGCCGAGGTTCTGCGTGCGTTGCTTCGTCGGTGGGCGGACCAGTTCGAGCCACCCGGCCAACATCCGGTGACCGAGGGCGATTTGCACCATTTTGCGCGGTTGGTGATGTCGGAGACGCACACGGGACAGGAGGTGACGTGGGAAGGACTGCGGCACGCATGGAACCTGGAGCGCTACGCGGTGGCTCGTCGCGCTTTGAGCGCGCTGGCGGAGTTGCGGGAAGCCGATGAACACGTGACGGCGGACCTCGCGCCGTTGCCGGACTGGTACCGGCAGGATCTTCGGGCACGGGCCGCCGACATCGCGAGGGTGGTCGAGGCACCCACCAGACCCTGGCGTCCGGCGGATGCGCCGCTGGCGGATCAGCTGGAACAACTCCGCGCGCCGGCTCGAACGCTGACAGAGGAGGTCCGGGCGGCGCACGTGACCTTCGAGGCCGTCGGTCCGCTGCTGCTGGCCGATGAGCTGGTGGAGCGGTTCGGGCGTGAGGCGGTCGGGGTGGATCGGCAGGGCGAGCTCAGCAACGCTGACCGACGTCGTGTCGTCCGTCTCAGTGCGCTGGCGGCGGTACTCGCAAACGTCTTGAGTCCCGCCGATCTGCAGGCGGAACACCTGCACTACGCCCGGCAGGTGACGGGTGCGTTGGCGGAGGCTGTTTCGGAATCGGGTGATACCAGCGGGGTGGCACTGGCGCAGTTGCGCGGCGTAGTGTGGGAGGCCCTTGACCTGAGGGAAGCCGCGAGCGTGTCCAATGAGGATGTTCGATCCCTTGCGGCATGGCTGGTCACGTTGCCGCACAGGTTTGTGACGTTGCGGGATCTTGGTCCGGAGTGGATGGCGGATCGGGTCAATTCGACGCTTACCGGGTTGTGGCACAGCTACGATCGAATCGCGGCACATTTGGCCGCTCAGCCGGACGCTTACCGACCTGAACTGCGGGTGGCGATGGGTGAGGCCACGCCCTATCGGGACTTCACCGGTATTCCTTGGGCCGTGCAGGACGGTCCGCTGGTGCGGCGGTTGGAAGAGATACGGGTGCGGCTGGATTCCCTCGCGGCCGAGGTGGCATCGGAGACGACTGACCACCGGCCGCGTCTGCGGAGTACGCGGGCTGGCCGCACCCGAATGTCAGAGCTTTTCGACGGCGTCCCCAGAGTGCCGAACAACTCTCCCGTGCGGGATATCGCCGATGATCTGGCGGACCGGACCGGTGCTGGGGGCGGTTCCGGCGTCGCTGCGCAAGATGATGCGGTCGATCTACACGGTCTCGCCGGCGCTTTCCTGAGCGTGGTGCGGCAGGAGCCGCGTGCGATCCCCGCGGGGTTGTTCGTGCGGTCGGGGCTTTCTGATGACGATCTCCTCTATGCCGCCGCGCGGCGAATTCCGCACCGGAGCGGGCGGCTCGTGGTGGTGGCGCGTGGCGATCACCGTGGTGGTGTGGTGTCCGATGGCAGGTCGGTGAACCCGCGGGTCTTGGCCGGCCTGATTCGACGGTCCCCAGGCTGGAAGGCGGATCGCGGGGCGTCGATCTGGTTGTTCAGTTGCGCGGTGTCGGCGGATTTCGCCCAAGAATTGGGGGAATTGCTGCGGGTTCGGGTGCGTCACGGGGAGAACGGGCTGACCTGGATCGGCCCGGGTACCGGCGGTGCCGCGGCGTTGGTGACCGCTGCCGCCGTCGTGGATGGCCGCTTGGTGCCGGTGATGCCGCCGACCGGGCGTTGGGTGGAGCGATTGCCCGGCGCGGATCAACCGGTGGTGCATGAGGCGTATGCGTTCGCGCTCCGGCAGGCAACGCCAGCTGGTTTGGGGCTGGCGACTCCGATGCATTTGCGCGCGCCGCGGCCGGAACCATCGTTGCCCGCAGGCGATTTCGACGATGATCGTCCGGTGCAGGAACGGGTTTTGGACGAGGTGGCGTTGACCACCCGGAGGGGAGCGGAGACCCTGCGTCACCTGGCTGATCCGCTCCTCGGCGATGGACTGGTGGAACGGCTTGCGCGAGGCTTCGCCCAGGACGGCGGTGACGGCTGGGAGGAATTGGCGCGGGCGGTCGGGTTGGGCGGCGATGACGGTTTACCGGACGATTTCCGGCAGACCCTGGTGAACGTGGCGGAACTGGCGCTGCTGACAACGGATGTGGGCGCCGACGGCCGGCGGTCGACGCCGGATGTGCCGCAGTTGCAACGGGTGCGGACCCTGATCGAGGCTGGATTCACCGGCGATCGCGACGGTGCTGACTTCTACCGGCGGACGGTCGGTGACGTTCGGCGTCTGCTTGCCGACCTGCCGGACCCGGGATTCAACACCCGGACGGGGCCACGGTCCTACGAAGAGGTGTCAGACGGCGAGGTTCGAGGCATCGTGCGGCTGATGGACTCGGTCATCGCCTTGGGCGGTTACCGTTCCGTCGTTGCTGAGATCGGCGCGGAATGGGTGGGCGGCGGCCGACTGCTCCCGGTCATGCGGCTGGCGCAGCAGTTGCATCCGGAAGGGCCTGACCTGGGGCAGGTGCGGGATTTGGCGTGGCTGGCTCACCAAATCGACAACCAGCATTCCCGCGTTGGGATGACGCAGCTGCGCCGCGTGATCCGGGACATCAACGGCTCGACCATCGTGTCTGCGGACAGTGTGGGTTACCTGGTGCGGTTGGTGGGGGAGACTCGGCGGTCGCGTGGTCTGGACTCCCTGACGCTGCACGATTTACGCGGCATTTGGGCGGTTGCGAGGCGTTGGGACGTGGCGGCTCACTGCCTGGAGGACATCACCGCGGACTCGAACCTCCAACAATTCAGCAGCCGCGCTCAGCGACTGCGGAGTGCGCTGCTGGAAACCAGATCCGCCGTGATCGGGGGGTCGGGCCCGGAAGCATCGCAACCGCTCGCGCGAATCGAAGCCGAGGTGTCGCGGCTGCAAGCGGAGATCGAGGAGCACGAGTGGGACGACCACCAGGACCTGGACGGCTGGTGGGAGCAAGGCTTGGAACAGGACCGGTGGTCCGACGAAGAGACGCGCGACGACGCGTTGCTGACCCAAGAAGAAGCGGATTCCGCTTCGCTAGGCTCATCACCGCTTCTCGGCCGCCAACGGCACGGCCGCGGCTGACGACCCGGGCGCTCCTCGGACCCGCAAGGCGCTCAGGCGCCGCGATGCCCCAATCTTAGGCAAAAAAGCCAAGCCAAAACGTTCTCAACCCCCGACACAATGGTCAGCGGTCGAAGCGGCCAGCCTGCACGGCGCCGATGAACGCGACCACGTCCACTTTCAGCGTCGGGCCATCCGGGTCTTTAGAGTCCCGAAGCTGATCTAACGTACTGGTCAGTTCGACGCAGTCTCCGTTAGGATTGCTGTAACTGCTTTTACGCCAACGTCGCCTGATCACCTGGTTTACTCCATTCATCTTCAATAATTTGTGTGATAAACCGTTTCGAATGGGCAGGACTTAGAGCATGCCGATTGATCATTTCGACTGTGGTTCGATACGCCTCGATGTCGTCGGAGTTTGTAACGAATGCGCCGGAACTGTAAGGGTGCCCCCGGTATGCCGTACGGGGGGCACCCTTGCGTCACTGATCGAAACGACCAGTCTTCACGGCACGAACGAAAGTGGCGACGTCTCCCCTCAGTGCTGGACCGTGCGGATCTTTGGAGTCCCGGATATGGTCAAGGGTGACTGCTAATTCGATACAATTACCGTTTACGTTGCTGTATGTGCTCTTAATCCAATATTTCCGGTCCATCTTTCTGATGCTCCTTAACTATAGCTTCCGCTATCAGCTCAATTGACTCATTCGGACTCAGTGCGTATTCGCCAATCATGTCAAGTGCCTTGCGGTACGCGCCGATATCGTCGGAATCAGTAACGAACGCGGCCGAACTATAGTGTTCGAAGTGCACGAAAGGCGGCGCGTCTGAGTACGGGCAGCATCACCCGTTTAGAGCAGTTGCGATGTCATTTCAACATCACCCAATCTTTTGCTTGGACTGATCAACCGTTACTGCAAAAGCGTACTTGGCGGGTCAACGCTCACCTGGGAGGCATCATGTTTTGCCACGACATCGTTGCTGGCGCACCGAAGGGACCGCCCAAACGGGCGCACGAGAGTAGCGACGTCCGATGCTTCCGGTACAAGGCGGGCGTCGTCGGAGAGTCGCTGCGTGTTCTGCACTACCAGCTATCGGCCGATGAGCACACGATCACGTCGCTGTGCCAACAGACCTTCAGGCGCAGTCAGATGGACGAGTGCTCGGAGGGCACCGGGGCCCCGTGCGAGGCATGCGTGTTGCGTGCCATCCGAAACGTCGATCAGGTCGCAGACATAGGCGCTTCCAAAGTGGACAATCAAGCCGAGTTGGTGCCGTGTCACCCATCAGCGGCCATCCGGCCTACTCGGCTCAGTCACACCTGACGTTCGTGCTCCAAAAGGCTGAGCAAGCGATCAGGTCAGTCCGCAACAAACTCGACCACAGTCCTTGCGCGGTAACAGAGCTGCACGAACTTGCCGCAGGTCTTGATGAAGTCGTGCGCGGTATCAGGGGCTACCTGGACCTCATGAAGTCCACGGGAGGCACGCAGTGAACGAAGCAGGTTCAAGGCTGGACCTCACTCCAGGCGAACGAGACGAACGCGACGGGAGGTTTCCCCATGAACATTGGGTCGTGCCTCTCCGCCGCAGAGATCACCGACATGTTCGAGCCCATTCCGTGTGCTGACTGCTTGAAGGGTCTCCACCGTTGGTCGGCCGTGCAAGCCGAGACGTATGCCGCAGTTCTCACACGGTGGCATTGCGCCTGCTCTGACTGCTACTGCGATGTCAGGAAAGTCAAGGTGGGCCTGAAAGAGCGTTCTCGTCGATGGCGGCTCCTCCGCCGTGTCCAACGCGGATTGGAGCGGCTCTAGACGCGGGCCGGTGCCGGGCACTCAGTTACCGGTGCCCCCCGACCTGGCACCGGCCCGTTCGCAACACCTCTCGCGTGGCCGATTGATCAGACCTGCGCTCTCGTAAGCCTCTGGATCGGCCAGGGTGCAGGTTTCAGCCCTGGCAATCACGTGCGGTGAGGGGAGGTGTTCAACTTCCGTGCCGACCCGAGGAGTAACATTCATGTTTCCTCCGCCACCCGGTGTCATGATCTGCCCCTGAGAAAAACCGTTGTACCAGCGCGTTCCGAGAACCGGCGGAGCCCCTACCGCAGCTGCGGGGCATCGGCAGGCAGATCGAACCAGCACAGATCTCCCATTTCAGGCTCGGTGCCGTTGGCGATCAGGTCGGCCACTTCTTGTTCAATGCGCTTGGCCGATTCGTCGGGACCGGTCGGCCAGGGTGTGAAGCCCTCCGCTTCCGTGAGGGTTCCTGGGAACACGGCGCGGTCCTTGACGAGTTGGGCCGCGGCTTCTCCGGCTTTTCTTAGCAGGTCGTCTGCCGAGCCTGTGATGTCGCGAATCATGGTCTTGAGTTCGGAGAAATAAACCCAGTCATCTTCGATCGCGTCGATAAGTTCTTTTCGTAGTTCCTCGATCACTGCGAAGTCCATTCTTCCCTGTTGATATGCACTTTAACTTTGTTTTCGTCTGGCGTCTTTATCTCGATTGTGGTTCGGTCGAGGTTCTTGATTTTAGTGGTGGTGAGTATCCGGCAGTTGGATTGCTGGGCTGGCTCGTGGGCCACTCCGCGGCTCTGACCTGCGGAGGGTTTCTCGGCTTGAAGGCGGGCGCGGGCGGGCACATCGTGGGGCGTATCCAGGCAAGCCGCTTTCACTCTTGGCGGCTGGGTCTCATACTAGTGTGGGCGATGGTGTCGTGAGAGTTGGGCGGTGGACGGGGCGTGATCGACCTCTTCGAGAGGGCTCACGCTTGGTTTCGTAACACCGACGGGGACCGTGTGATGCGCAGGGATGAGAACCCTGTTCTCGTGATCGAGCGATCGGTGTGTTGCGGTTGTCTGCTGCTCGCAGGGTGATTCCGGCTGCGCGTCCCGACTGTCGTGGGAAATCGCTGCTGACGAACTTGCGTGGAAGTTTGCCTGGTCAGGTGGTCAGCCGATGGCGGTCCGAGTCCACCACCCGGTGTGCTGAGGTGTGTAGGACACGTGGTTTTGTCATGGGCTCGTTGATGACGCTGGTGTGCGGGTTGGCTGGAGTCGTTCGGCCGCTGATCTTGGGTGTGTCACCGCGTTGGTGGGGTGCGGCGCGGGCGGCAGTGCGTGGGGTGGTTGGGTGGTTCATAAGTTTGCTGGGTTCCGACGTTTTCTGAGTGGGTGGTGTGGGTGTCGATTGTGGTGCCGGAGGAGGTGAGGCGGCTTTTTCAGGTGTTGACGGGTGAGGATATGACGGATGCGGATGAGGATGCGTTGTTCGTGGTGGCGGAGCGGTTGGAGTCGGGTGCGGCGACGGTGGAGACGTTAGGAGCTGTCGTGGGGGATGTGAAGGGTCGGGTGCGGGGTGGGTTTTCGGGGAAGGCGGCGGATCGGTTTGCGGAGCGGTTGGCGGGGTTTGTTCCGGTTTTGGAGGCGGGTGGTGTGGGGTTGCGGGAGTTGGCGGGGTTTGTTCGGAATTTGGCGTTGCAGGTGCAGTATTTGAAGTTTGTGACGGTGGGTGGGTTGTTGTTGCTGTTGGGGGAGGTGGCGTGGGCGGTGTCGATGGCGGGGTTGACGGCGGGGGCGAGTATGGCGTGGCTGGCGGCGCGGTTTGCGGTGATGCGGTTCCTGTTATCGCGGTGGTGGGGGCAGTTGTTCGTGCGGTTGGCGGTGGCTCAGGTGGTGGGGATCGGGTTGCAGGTGGCGGTGGAGATGGGGGCGCAGGGTGCGCAGTTCGCGTTGGGAACGCGGAAGAAGTGGGATGGGCAGTTGACGACGATGGCGGTGGGGGTGGGCTCGTTCAGTGCGTTGCTGGCGGTGCCGCTGTCGGCCTTGGGCAATGTGGTGGCCAACGCGATCACCAAGGTTCTAGTGCGTGGTTTGGGTGATGAGATCGATGCTGAGGTGTTGGCGGCGGCGGCGAAAAATGCTGTGGAGGAGCATGCGGATCAGTATCCGTTGTCGTCGATGGCGCGCTTTGCTGATGTGGTGTCGAAGAGCTTGGACGATTTCACGGGGATGTCGGTGCGGGCGATGTGGGCGGCCCGATTCGGTCACTGGCTAGGGGAGTCGCTGGAAGAGGGCTTGACCGAGATGTTCGGCGAGGCGGGGTATGGGGCGCTGAGTGGTCAGGGGGCGCAGTGGAATCCCTTCTCTTTCACCGCAGGGGTGTCGGAGTCGGTGGCCTCTGGCGCGGGGAGATTAACGGGTCTGGTGTTGCGGGGCCAGCTGATACCGCCGGGCACCCGCTATCGCGACCAGTCCGCCAGTGATGAAATGACTCTTTTGGTGGATGAGGATTCCGAGCTGAAAACCGTTGACGGGAACGGGTTCTCGGCTGCCGATGGTGTGTCTGGTGTGGGCTCTGTTCTCTCTGGTCCGGATTCGGTGGTTTCTCGTGTGGTTCAGGGCGGTTGGTCCGGTGGTTCTCGTGTTCGCGCGGTTGGGATGGCGGGTGGTAAGACCGGGGCGGCTGGAGACGTGGGCGGGGTGCCGGATGGCGAAAACGGGTCAGTCGAAGGCAAAAGCGAGAGGGCTGGAGGCGAGGGTGTGGTGCTGGGTGGGGAAGGCGAGGCTGCTGCGGGCAAGAATCTGGTGCGGGGTGGGGCAGGCGGAACGGCTGCGGGCAAGGATGGGGTGCCGGCCGCGGCAATGTCGCGTCCGGGTGTTGAGCTGGCAGATGGTTCGGGGAGCGAGCACCGGGACGGCTCCGGGGTGACGGGTGTCTCCATCGCGGCTATTGCCGGTCATCCGGCGCAGGGGGGCGTGGCGTCGGATTCTGGGGAACCGTCGCATGGTGCGGACGTGACTGGTCACCGGGACGTCCAGGACGAGTCGACGGCCGCCGATGCAACGGTGCACGGTGGTCTTCGAGTGGCCGAGGAAGACAAGACCGCGATCAGGGAGACATCCAAGGACTTCCTGCTGGCACGAAGGTTTGGGACCGTTGGCGCGGGGGTGATGCCGGGTGAAGACTTGCACGGTACACCGCCGCCGGCGTACTCGACCGCAACGCCTTATGCCGAGCTAGTCCGACCGGCTACACCACCACCGGCGTATTCGCCTGCGATGGCAGACGTTGAGCAGGTCGGGCACAGTACACCGCCACCGGCGTACGCGACCGAGAGTACGGATGGGCAGATCGGTGAGGGTACACCGCCGGTGGTCACTGCGGCTTCTCGCGACAGTCAAGGCGTCGCTCAATTGTCTGGTGTGGACAGTCTTGGTGCGTTCGTGGACCGCGCGCAACGAAATGAGCTTGCGCCAGCTGTGCGGGGCACCTTTGCCAGCACATCTCCCGCTGCTGGTGCATCGCCGGACCTCGCGTCCTCCGCGCCCAGCCATCCGCGCGGTCAGGTGAATCCGGACGGCATTCCGTTTGTGGGGAGGGAGCCGTGGGGCGCTCAAACGAGCGACCAATACGTGCCTCCTGGTGAGGCTTCCAGGCCGCAGGTGAGTGCGCCGGTTGTTGATTCGTCGGCGAGCGAGCCATCGGCGGCGTCTTCTGCGGCTTCTGGCGTGACCTCGGATTCCGCCTTGCCGACGAGCGGTCCCTCGACGACCATTGAGATTCCGCACCCTGTGGAAACAGACGGCCAGCCGCCTCTGGGGCGGGAGTCGTCGCGAGGCGAAACGATCGGCCACAGTGGATCTTCCGGTGTTGATGTGGCGGCCGGGTACGGGGATTCGCCTCGGCCGGGCGGTGCCGTGGCGGAGGCGTTGGATTCGTTGAAGTTGCCCTCGGATGCGGTGCGGGTGCAGGTTCCTCCGGGGGTGATTTCCGGTGGCGGGGTCGCGGATTTCCTGCGAAGTCGGGTGGCGGAATCGGCTGGGGGTCCGGTGGTTGTGGCGTCCGGAGATGGGTCGGGCTCTGGTGTGGTGGTGTTGTCGGGGCAGGCGTCTGGTGTGGCGCGGGATTTGGGTCGCGACGTTGTTGCGTTGGTGCCGGTGCGTGGTCGTGGTCTTCGGTGGATGCGGTTCGCTGCGGATGGGTCGCGTCCTCGGCCGGTGGACAGGTGGGGGCGGATCGAGGCACCGGAGCGTGTTGTCGAGGGGGGCGCGGGCCCAGGTGGCCCGGTCTCGGCGGAAGTGGCGGCGCGGGAGCTGCCGGATGCGGAGCCGGTGTCGGTGGTGGACACGGCTGTGGCCGAGGGAGGTGCGGCGGGGACGACCGTGCCGGTGAGTGTGGCGCAGTGGTCGGTGCGGGATTTGCGGCGGGAGGTCGACCGGGCGCGGGCGGTTGCTGGGCCGCGTGACCCGGCGTCGTTGCTGGTGCAGCACACGCATGATGTCACGAAACTGGCCGGTCACAAGATTGTTTCGGTTGCCGAGGTGGTCGAGCTGGTGGCGGCGAGGCGGCTGGCACACGGCTCTGTTCAGGCATACCAGTTCTCCCGGGAATTGGCGGCCTGGCTTGGTACGGAGGGCGACTCGCTGGCCGTGCACGCCGCGGCGGGGTCGGATTCACCGGATGGTGCCGAGAATTCCTATGCGGGCATAACTGATTCGCTGGCGCCTGGCGAGATGATGCATGGCTTGGTGAAGTTTGATCCGTTGGCGTCTGAGCCGGGCCGCGCTTTGCTGGAGTGGGCTGAATCGGCCGACGATCTCGGCTCGTGGTGGGCCGATCAGCCCGGGGTTGGGCAGACGTTTGGCTTTGGGGGACATGAGCTTCCGGACGGTCAACCCGATGATCTGCCCGAAGCGGACGTGCCGACCGGGGGTGCGGCGGGCGCGGGCGCGGATGGCGTTGCGGCTGAGTGGTTTGCGGATGATTCGGATGGGTTGTCGTCGTCTGCTGGGGATGTGAGTGGGTCGGCTGCGGTGGTCGAAAGTAGTGGGCGCAAGCGGAGTCGGGTTGCTGACTCGGGTGATGACGATGCGGAGTCCGGTACGCCCCGGGCTGATGTGATGAAGCGCAGGCGGAGGGTGGATTTGGAGCCGGTGTGGGCGGAGGTGCGTCGTGCTGGCGAGGAGGGTGAGCCCCACACCGCCGCGACGTTGGCGGAGGTGTTCGGGAAGAGTAAGTCGTGGGGTCACTGGCGGCTCAAGGAATTCAGGAAGCGGGAAGGGGGAGAGCGCCGGGTGGATGTGGCGAAGCGGAAGCGGGAGGTGGAGCTGGAGCCGGTGTGGGCGGAGGTGCGTCGTGCTGGCGAGGCGGGTGAGCCGCACACAGGTCGGTCGTTGGCGGCAGCGTTCGGCAAGAGCGCGGGATGGGGCACCAAGTCGCTTGGGGTGTTCAGGGAGCAGGAAGGGGGAGAGGGCCGGGCGACTGCGGCGAAGCGGAAACGGGAGGTGGAGCTGGAGCCGGTGTGGGCGGAGCTGCGTCGCGCCGAAGACGCGGGTGAGCCGCACACCGCCGCGACGTTGGCGGAAGTGTTCGAGAGGAACAAGGCGTGGGGTTATGCGCGGCTTGCGGAGTTCAGGAGGACGGTGGGCGTTATGACCCGGGCGCGGGATGTGGAGTTGGAGAAGGTGTGGGCCGAGGTGCGTCGCGCTGAGGAGGCGGGTGAGCCCCAGACCGGCCAGTCATTGGGGAAGAAGTTCGGAAAGGCTAAGTCGTGGGGCTGTATGCGGCTCGCGGAGTTCAGGAGGATGGAGAGTGCTGGTTCAGCCCTAGAGACGGCGGGGTCTGGGGAGGAGGTGCCGGCGGAGGGTGTGGATGTGGTTGAGGCTGAGCGGTTGGGGTTGGTTTCGGAGTTGGTGGGGTTGGTGGGTTCGTTGCGGGGGTTGTTGGTTGGTGCGCCGGAGGGGTATCGGCCTGGGTTGCGTGCGCGGGTTGAGGATTGGTGGGCGCGGTTGGAACGGGGTGAGTTGGAGGGTGTGGATGTGGTGGGCTTGCGTAGTCGGGTGGCGCAGGCTGCGGTGTTGGTGGAGCGGGTGCGGGCCGAGCGGCCGGGGCGGCATGTGGGTGGGAGTGCGGTCGGGGGTGAGCCGAGCGCAGGGGTGGATGCGGTTGAGTGGTCCGGGGCGGCTTCCGAGCTGTCCTCGGCGGATGTGGCTGTGGCTGGGTCGAGTGTCCAGGGGGAGCCTGCGAGGGGGGCGTTGGGTTGGCGTGATGTTGCGGTGGGGATTGTGGGGGGGACGCATGATGTGGTGCGGCTGGCGCGTGCGGGGTCTTTGGATGGGGTGGTGGACCGGGTTGCGGAGCGGGTTCGTGATTTCGGTCGTGTTGAGGCGTTGCGGTTTTCGCGGGAGTTGGCGGTCACGTTGGGTTCGCAGGGTTCGGGGTTGGCTATTCGCGCCGGAGCGGGGCCGGAGTCACCGGAAGGTGCCGAGAATTCCCCTGCTGGCATTGTTGATTCGCAGGAAGCTGCCGATGAGCAGGTGGGCGGTCTGGTGGAGGTTGATCCGTTGGAGTCTTGGCTGGAGCGTGCCTTGCTGGAATGGGCTGAGTCGGCGGTCGGTATGGGGTCGTGGTTGGGGGAATCGTCGAATGTTGGGCAGCCGTCGGGTTTTGGGTGGGATGAGTTTCCGGCTGGTCGAACGGATGATGTGCTGGCGGCGGACCTTCCGGTGACGGGCGCGGATGTGGTTGCGGCTGAATGGTTTGGGGATGATTCGGGTGGGTTGTCTTCGGTTGGGGGTGTGGGTGGTTCTGGGGTGGATGGCCGTAGTGGGGGCAAGCGGGCTCATGTTGATGGCTCGGGTGATGAGGGTGCCGAGTCGGGGAGGCCGTCCCGTCGTCGTGCGCGTCGGGCGGATGTGGCGAGGCGGGAGGCGGTGTTGGAGGAGGTGTGGGCGGAGTTGCGTCGTGCTGATGAGGAGAGTGAGTCGCACACCGGTGTGTCGTTGGGGACGGCGTTCGGGAAGGGCGCGGCCTCGGGTAGGCAACGGCTTGCGGAGTTCAGGGAGCGGGAGGGGGATGTGAGTCCGGCGGATCCGGCGAAGCGGCAGCGGGAGGCGGCCTGGGCGGAGGTGCGCCGCGCCGACGAGGCGGGTGAGCCCCACACCGGTGAGTCGCTGGCGAAAGCGTTCAGGAAGAGCGGGTCTTGGGGTTCGCGGCGGCTTGCGGAGCTTAGGGAACGGGAGCGGGTTATGAGTCGACCGGAGTTGGCGAGGCGGGAGCGGGAGGCGGAGTTGGAGCGGGTGTGGGCGGAGTTGCGTCGTGCTGATGAGGCGGGTGAGTCGCACACCGGTGTGTCGTTGGGGACGGCGTTCGGGAAGGGCGCGGCGTGGGGTAGGCAGCGGCTTTCGGTGTTCAGGGAGCAGGAGGGGGGTGTGAGTCGGGCGGATGTGGCGAGGCGGGAGCGGGAGGCGGCGTTGGCGGAGGTGCGCCGTGCTGATGAGGCCGGCGAGCCCCACACCGGTGAGTCGCTGGGGAAGAAGTTCGGGAAGGGGGTGAGGTGGGGTTGCGCGCGGCTTAAGGAGTTCAGCGTGAACGAGGGGATGACGAGCCGGGGTGATGTGCTGAGGCGGGAGCGGAAGGCGGCGTTGGCGGAGTTGCGTCGTGCTGATGAGGCCGGCGAGCCTCACAGCGCTGCGTCATTGGGGAAGAAGTTCGGGAAGAGTGCGTCGTGGGGTTATGAGCGGCTTGCGGAGTTGGGGAAGAGTGAGGGGGTTGTGAGTCCGGCGGATACGGCCAAGCCGCAACGGGCGCGGGTGCAGGCGGAGGTGGTGTGGGAGGAGGTGCGTCGTGCTCGTGACGCAGGTCAGCCCCACACCGACGTGTCGTTGGCGGAGAAGTTCGGAAAGAGTAAGTCGTGGGGCTATACGCGGCTTGCGGCGTTCAGAGCGGCCGAGGAGGACCTGAGTCGTACGGATGCGACGAAGCGGGAAGTGGGGTTGGAGGCGGTGTGGGCGGAGGTGCGTCGTGCTCGTGATGCGGGTGAGCCCCACACGGGCGTGTCGTTGGCGGAGAAGTTCGGCAAGAGTGGGACGTGGGGCAGTAGGCAGCTTCTGAGCTTCCAGGTGAGCGAAGGGGATGTGAATCGCACGAACGCGGCGGAGCGGGTGGTGGAGTCGGAGGAGGTGTGGGCGGAGGTGCGTCGTGCTGACGAGGCGGGTGAGCCCCACTCCGGTGCGTCGTTGGGGAAGAAGTTCGGAAAGGGTAAGTGGTGGGGTCATGCGCGGCTTAAGGAGTTCAGGGCGATGGAGGGGGGCGCGAGTCGGGCCGAGGTGGCGCAGCGGGAGGTCGAGGAAGTGTGGGCGGAACTGCGCCGTGCTCGTGATGCGGGTGAGTCCCACTCCGGTGCGTCGTTGGGGAGGGTGTTCGGAAAGAGCAGGTCTTGGGGTACGCAGCGGCTTGCGGAGTTCAGGTCGCATGAGGGCGGTGGTTCAACTCCGGAGGCGTTGGGGTTTGGGAGTGGTATGCAGGCCGGAGGCGTGTTGGCAGCGGATGTGGTTGCGGATGAGCGGTCTGGGATGCCTTCTGAGTTGTCCGGGGCAGATCCAGCCGTGGCTGAGTCGAGTGCTCAGGGGGAGGTCGGGAGGGGGGCGTTGGGTTGGCGTGACGTTGCGGTGGGGATTGTGCGGGGAACGCATGATGTAGTGCGGCTGGCGCGTGAGGGTGCGTTGGATGGGGTGGTGGAGCGGGTTGGGGAGAGGGTTCGCGAGTTCGGTCGTGCTGAGGCGTTGCGGTTTTCGCGGGAGTTGGCGGTCACGTTGGGTTCGAAGGGTTCGGGGTTGGCTATTCGCGCCGGAGCGGGGTCGCCGGATGGTGTCGAGAATTCTCCGTCGGGCGTTGCGGATTCGCGGTCGGCTGTTGATTCGGTGGGCGGTCTGGTGGAGGTTGATCCGTTCGAGTCTGGACTGGAGCGTGCCTTGCTGGAATGGGCTGAGTCGGCGGTCGGTATGGGGTCGTGGTTGGGGGAATCGTCGAATGTTGGGCAGCCGTCGGGTTTTGGGTGGGAGGAGTTTCCGGCTGGTCGAACGGATGATGTGCTGGCGGCGGGCCTTCCGGTGACGGGCGCGGATGTGGCTGCGGCTGAAGGGTTTGCGGACGATCTGGGTGGCTTGTCTTTCGTTGGCGATCCGGAGGCGTGGTCTTTTGACTCGTTGAGCGCCGGGCAGTCGTTGGGTCTTGGGTGGGATGAGGTTCGGGACGGTCGCGGGGATGATGTGCTAGCGGGGGGTTTGTCGGGGGCGGATGCGGATGTGGTTGTGGCTGAAGGATTTGGGGATGATTCGGGTGGGTTGTCTTCGGTTGGGGGTGTGGGTGGTTCTGGGGTGGATGGCCGTAGTGGGGGCAAGCGGGCGCGTGTTGATGGCTCGGGTGATGAGGGCGCTGAGTCTGGGAGGCCGTCCCGTCGTCGTGGTCGGGTGGATGTGGCGAGGCAGGAGGCGGTGTTGGAGCAGGTGCCGGCGGAGCTGCGTCGTGCTGATGAGGCCGGTGAGCCACACACCGGTGAGTCGTTGGGGGCCAAGTTCGGTATGAGCGCGGCCTGGGGTGCGCTGCGGCTTGCGGAGTTCAGGGAGAGCGAGGGGGGTGTGAGTCGGTCGGAGTCGGCGAGGCTGGAGTGGGAGGCGGCTTGGGCGGAGGTGCGCCGTGCTGATGAGGCCGGTGAGCCCCACAGCGGTGTGTCGTTGGCGGAGGCGTTCGGGAAGAGCTGGTCTTGGGGTTTGCGCCGGCTTGCGGAGTTCAGGGAGCGGGAGGGGGGTGTGGGTCGGGCGGAGTTGGCGAGGCGGGAGCGGGAGGCGGAGTTGGAGCGGGTGTGGGCGGAGTTGCGTCGTGCTGATGAGGCCGGTGAGCCCCACAGCGGTGTGTCGTTGGCGGAGGCGTTCGGGAAGAGCTGGTCTTGGGGTTTGCGCCGGCTTGCGGAGTTCAGGGAGCGGGAGGGGGGTGTGGGTCGGGCGGAGTTGGCGAGGCGGGAGCGGGAGGCGGAGTTGGAGCGGGTGTGGGCGGAGTTGCGTCGTGCTGATGAGGCCGGTGAGCCACACACCGGTGAGTCGTTGGGGAAGAAGTTCGGGAAGAGTCTGGCGTGGGGTTGCGTGCGGCTTAAGGAGTTCAGGGAGCGGGAGGGGGGTGTGAGTCGGGCGGAGTCGGCGAGGCGGGAGCGGGAGGAGGCTTGGGAGGAGGTGCGCCGTGCTGATGAGGCCGGTGAGCCACACACCGGTGTGTCGTTGGCGGAGGTGTTCGGGAAGGGCGCGTCGTGGGGTGTTGCGCGGCTTGCGGAGTTCAGGGAGCGGGAGGGGGGTGTGAGTCGGGCGGAGTCGGCGAGGCAGGAGCGGGAGGAGGCATGGGTAGAGGTGCGCCGTGCTGATGAGGCCGGTGAGCCACACACAGGTGAGTCGTTGGGGAAGAAGTTCGGGAAGAGTGCGTCGTGGGGTCAGGAACTGCTTGCGGAGTTGGGGAAGAACGAGGGGGTTGTGAGTCGGGCAGATGCGGCCAAGCCGAAACGCGAGCGGGCGCGGGCAGAGGTGGTGTGGGAGGAGATGCGTCGTGCTCGTGATGCGGGTGAACCTCACACCGACTTGTCGTTGGGGGCGAAGTTCGGAAAAAGTAGGTCGTGGGGCTATATGCAGCTTTTGGCGTTCAGGGCGGCTGAGGGGGATGTGAGTCGGGCGGATGCGGCGGGGCGGGATGAGGTGTGGGCGGAGGTGCGTCGCGCTGACGAGGCGGGTGAGCCCCACACCAGTCTGTCGTTGGGGAAGAAGTTCGGAAAAAGTAGGTCGTGGGGTCTTGCGCGGCTTAAGGAGTTCAGCGCGATGGATGGGGGCGCGAGTCGGGCCGAGGGGGCGCAGCGGGAGGTGGAGTTGGAGGAGGTGTGGGCGGAGGTGCGTCGCGCTGACGAGGCCGGTGAGCCCCACACCGGTGCGTCGTTGGGGAAGAAGTTCGCAAAGGGTAAGACGTGGGGTCGTATGCGGCTTAAGGAGTTCAGGGCGATGGATGGGGGCGTGAGTCGGGCCGAGGTGGCGCAGCGGGAGGTGGAGGAAGTGTGGGCGGAACTGCGCCGTGCTCGTGATGCGGGTGAGTCCCATTCTGGTGCGTCGTTGGGGAAGAAGTTCGGAAAGGGTAAGTCGTGGGGTGGTGCGCGGCTTAGGGAGTTCAGGTCGCGTGAGGGCGGTGGTTCAACTCCGGAGGCGTCGGCGTTTGAGAGCGCAGCTGGCTTTCGCTGATCTTGGCGATGAGCGCGTTCTTGGTGTCGCGGATTGCCTTGCAGTTCCTACGGTGCGGCGCTTCCCCACATCGCGGTGGCTTGGGGAAGCGCCGCAGCTCCTTGTTGGACGGCCGTGGTGGTCACGTCAGGCGTTGTCCGGTTCTTCGATGCGGGGGAAGAGTGGCGTCGGCTTGGCCAGTTCGTTGCTGCCGTTGCCGAGCTGGGCTGCGACTCGTTGTGCTGCTTCGGGCAGGAACGGGGTTAGCTCGTCCGCTACGACTCGCCCGGCGTGCACGAGGGTCGCGAGGACTTCGTCTAGGCGTGTGGTGGCGTCGGGGTCGTTGTGCTTTTCGGCTTTGGCCAGGTGCCAAGGGGCGTTTTCGACCACGTAGCGGTTGGCCTCGTCGACGATTTCCCAGATGGCTGCGGTAGCGCTGCGGAAGTCGAAGCGGTCCATCGCGGTATCGACCTTGTCTGCGACGTTGGCGCATGCCTTGGTCAGTGTGTTGTCCGGGACAGTGTCCACAGTGGGCACCGTGCTGCCCCGGTACTTCTGGATCATGCTGACGGTGCGGTTAACGAGGTTGCCGAGGCCGTTGGCGAGGTCTTCGTGGTAGCCCTTGATCATCCGTTCGAGGGTGAAGTCCGCATCGCCGACGCGGGGCACGTCGCGGATCAGCCACCAGCGCAGGGCATCGGCACCGTAGGTGTTGACCAGTGCCACGGGGTCTACGGCGTTGCCGAGACTCTTGCCGAGCTTCTTGCCGTCCACCGTGAGGTAGTCGTGCACGAAGATTGTGCGCGGCACGGGCTGTCCTGCCGACAGCAGCATGGCGGGCCAGTACACGGCGTGGAATCGCACGATGCCCTTGCCGATGACGTGGATGACCTCGTCCCCGTCGACCCACCATTGCCGGTAGTCGGCCGACTCCGGGTCGCCGAAGCCGAGGGCGGTGATGTAGTTGATCAGAGCGTCGAACCAGACGTAAATGACCTGCGTGGGGTCGTCGGGGACCGAGATGCCCCAGCCGCGTGCCCGTTCGACGGACCGGGATACGGAGAAGTCCTGGAGTCCCTGCCGGATGAAGCTCAGTACCTCGTTGCGGCGGGATTCCGGCTCGATCCGCAGGTTGCCGGACTCGATCAATTCCCGGAGTTGGTCTTCGTACCGGGAGAGTCTGAAGAACCAGTTTTCCTCGCTGACCAGTTGCGGCGGCTTCAGGTGCTCGGGGCAGTTGCCGTCGACCAGTTCCGCTTCGGTGTAGAACTGTTCGCAGCCGACGCAGTACAGGCCCTCGTAGTGTTGGCGGTACAGGTCTCCGTTGGCGTTGGCGGCCCGCCACAGGCGTGCCACGCCAGGCCGATGCCTGGGGTCTGAGCTGGTGCGGATGAAGTCGTCAAAGCTGATCTGCAAGGGGCCGCGCAGGTCGTGGAAAGCCTGTGAGTTGCGATCGACCAGCGCTTGTGTACTCACACCTTCGGCTTCGGCGGCCTGGACGTTCTTCAGCGAGTTGTCATCGGTGCCGGACAAGAACCGGACCTCGTTGCCCCGGTGGTGCCGGTGGCGGGCCATCACGTCCGTCTCCACCAGTTCCATCGCGAACCCCAGGTGTGGCTTGGAGTTGACGTACGGGATGGCGGTGGTGATGAACGTGCGCATAACGTTCGCTCTCCGTATCAGTTGACGTATGGGGCAGTAACAGGGTAGCGGCAACTACCGAGACGTCAGTGACGGCCAGCACCTTCATCGGTACTGACCGTCACACTGACCGCTTCAACACCCACCGTCCACATCGGAGCCCCGGCCAACACCCACCGCAACACGATCGCACCACGATGCCGCCGAATGACGCTCCTATCCGACGCCACGTCCGACGAGCCGGCTGGCGTACTTGGAAAGCGAGTAACGAGCTTCCTCGTGCGTCTTGACCCAATTGGGTGATGTATAAGGAAACCAGTCCGGGGTTGGCCGCCGGTGTTTAGTCTGTGGGGCGGTCGGATTGAACGAATCCAGGGAGGATCGGATGCTGTGGCAGACGGATTCCGCGTTGATCTTACGGCGCTGAAAGACGCGGCGGACGGGGTGTCCGGGACGTTGGAGCAGGTGAGCCGCCGAAAGGTCAGTGACATCGACTGCGACAAGGCGGCGATGGGCCACGGCCGGCTTGCTGACACGGTTGAGGACTTCCGTAATCGTTGGTCTCTGGGGGTCGAGAACCTTGCCAAAGACGCCCAGGAGATTTCTGGGCGTCTCACCGAGTGCGTCAAGTCGTACGAGGCGTTAGATCAAGGCGCGCGAGACCGCTTTGACGAGATCCTCCAGGGCAGCGGCGACGATCCGGCGGTCAGATGATGGCCGAGCTCGGTGAGACCAGTGACCCGAAGGCCTCGTACCGGGCAACACAGACAGCATCCATAAGACCGCCTGGTCGATGACGATCTACGGTGATCTTCTGCATGAGGCCGGGGCGGGACTTCAGCGCATCGACACAGCGGAGGGTTGGAGCAACCCTCGGAAATTGCATCAGATGGGCGACAAATCACTGGTCGCCTGGTGAGCGTGCTGACCTGAGGCTACCGCATCTCGCTGGGCGAGAGTGCTGTGACCTGCCAGTTTGCCTCGACGATCCCGTTTGATGCATGATCCGCTCATTAAGTGGGCGGATCGGAGGCTTGGTTTTGGGGCCGTCGAATCTCGCGGGTGCTGCGCATTTGGAGCTGGTTTCCGGCGTGGTGCACTTGCGACCGGAGGATGCGATGGTCGAGGCGATGCTGCGCGGGTTTCGGGCCCAGCAGGCCTCTCGCGGGCTGCGGGAAGAGACGATCGCTGCTCGTGAGTGGCTGGTTCGCCGTTTTCTGATCTATACCAATGAGTTCCCGTGGCGTTGGACGCCATCTCATGTGGATGAATGGTCGTCAACGCTGACCAGCGAACACCATCTGGCTCCCTCTACGATCCGCGGCTACCAATGTGACCTGCGCTTGTTCACCGAGTTCATCACCGACAACGCACGGTATGGCTGGGGCGATGCGTGCGAGAAGGCGTTCGGGCCGGGGGTGCATCCGATGCCGATCGTGCACGAGTGGAACTCGATCGCACACCTTAACGGCTACGAAGGCAACCCGGAGGCGCGTCCGTTTACGCGGGAGGAGTTGCAGAGGTTTCTGGATTACGCCGACGACCAGGTCGATCGGGCTGTTCGCGCGAGACGCAAGGGCGCGCTGGTGGCGTACCGGGACGCCACGCTGTTCAAGGTCATTTACGCCTGGGGCCTGCGGCGGACGGAGGCGTCGAAACTGGATGTGGTGGACTGGGGTCGCAATCCGGCAGCGCCGGAGTTCGGCCGGTTCGGGATGCTGCATGTCCGCTATGGCAAGGCCAAGCGCGGTCAGCCGCCGCGGCGGCGCAACGTGGCCTCAGTGATGAGTTGGGCGGTGGAGGCGGTGGCCGACTATGTGGAGAACATCCGGCCCCGCTTCGGCTGCGCCGATCACCCGGCGCTGTGGGTGACAGAGCGCGGTGGGCGGATCAAGCCAGCGGAGATCAACGCACGATTCGAATCTTATCGGGACGCGTTGAAACTGCCGAAAATCCTTACACCCCATAGTCTTCGCCACTCGTATGTAACGCATCTGACCGAGGAGGGGGTGGACCGCAGGTTCATCCAAGTCCAAGTAGGACACGAGTGTGACAGCTCGACGGCGATCTACACACACGTCAGCGATGACTTCATGAACACCGCACTGCGTAACGCTATCGCGCCAGCGCTGGAGCCAACCGCACCGTATGGGAAGGGGCGTTGATGGAGCAGAAATTGGACTACCGATGGCACCTGCGCCGGGTCATGGCAGATCGAGGCATGTTTTCCACCACCGATCTGATCCCGCTGCTGGCCGAATGCGGGATCACCCTGTCGTCGAGCCAGGTCTACCGGTTGGTCACCGAACGGCCCGAACGCCTGAGCCTGAAAGTTCTGATGGCCTTGCTGGACATCCTGGACTGCTCAATGGAGGACCTCATCGAGCCCGCCGCCACGGGCGAAACCGCAAGGAAACCTAGAAAGGCCGCTGCAGGCGGCACCTCGGCTGGTGAAGGTGTCGGCTTGTTGAGGCCGAAGAGGGCCCGGATCACTGCGGTGGACCAGTGACCAACACCGACCACGAGGTGCTGCCCGACCCCATCGGGCTGATCGTCGAGCTGATCAACACCATCGAACCCCGCATGGATGCGGCGGCTATCCGGCAAGCTGTGTGCTCCGTTGTTCGCGAGCGAACGAGTCAACGACGCCTGGCCCGGGCTCTCCGTGACGATCCATCGGTGTTGCGCACAGGCCGGCCACCGGCGCCCTACTGCGTGGCCAGGATGCTGGTAGCACTGCACGACGCTGGCGCCCAGGAGATTTCCCTTCCTCACTGCGGTGTATGCGGACAGACTCGTCGTCGAGTCAGCGGTCGGCAATGGAGATGTTCGTCCTGTTCGGACACACGCACCACCTGCGCAGGTTGCGGCCAGCGACGCCCCGTCGCCGGCCGGGATCGTCACGGCAGGCCTCGCTGCTCCCGCTGCCCTGACACTGCAGAGGACTCGCTGGCAGATCTCACCGAACTTGTCACCGAACTGGATCCAGCACTCGAGGCGGACATCGTTCGCGCGGCGCTCAGCGCCGCCGCGAAGCGCCCAGCCGAGCAACGACGAGTGGTCTGGGCCGTGCTCGCCCAGCCGACCCTGCTGACCGGGGCCGGTCACAACGCGCCCACTCCAGGGGTACTGCGGTTCGTCGACGAGCTCGTTCAAGCAGGCGCTACGAACGTGATCAAGCCAGCCTGTCCGCAATGCCAGCAGATCAAGCCACTCGTCAAGGTGCGCAACGGCCAGCGGCTCTGTCGCAGCTGCTTCGCCCGAACCACAGCACTGCCCTGCGCCCGCTGCGGCGCCGTGCGAACGCCTGCCGCCCGCGACGATCAAAACGCACCCCTGTGTCACACCTGCTGGGTCAAAGACCGTACCACCTGGGAAAATTGCGTCGAGTGCGGACGCCACAAGCCCGTCTCCGTCCGCCAACCCGACGGCCCGCGTTGCAGTGTCTGCCGGCCCAGGTCCGCAACCACGTGCGCGCTCTGCGGGCGCACAGCACCATGTGACATCTCCCGGGCCACCGGGCAACCATGGTGCCTGCGCTGCAAACAACGCTGGGCGACCTGCACCGGCTGCGGCAACACCGCGCCGGTGCGCGGAGGCACCATGCAGCAGCCGTTGTGCGCCCAATGCACCAACCCCGACCCCGAGTTCTGGGACCGCTGCCCGGTCTGCCGCACCACATGGCAGCTCAGCCAGCAACCCTGCCAACGATGCATCCTCGACCAGCGCCTACGCCATTTGCTCAGCAACGAAACCGGCACGATCCGTTCCGAGCTGACATCACTGCACAAGGCAATTGACCGGCGTTACACGCCCCGACAGCACCCTGACCTGGCTCTCCCGATCGAAAGTCCGCGAACTCCTCGCGCAGATCGCCGGGAACACCGGCCCGCTCACTCACGAGATCCTTGACCAACTACCCGACGGCAAGACACTCGCGCACCTCCGCAGCATCCTGGTCGCAACCAACGTCCTGCCCCCACGCGACGAACGCCTCACCGCGCTGGAACGCTGGATCACCACGACCGTCCAAAACCGCACCGACCCTGCCGAGCGCCGGATCCTGCACAACTACGCCGTCTGGCACCACCTACGCCGACTGCGGCAACGCCTCGGCGAAAACCACACCACCCGCCTCCAGGACCTGAACGTGCGCTGCCATGTCACCGCCGCGACGAACTTTCTCAACTGGCTCGGCGACAACGCACTGACACTCGACACCTGCACCCAGGCCGACCTCGACCGCTGGATCACCGCGTCCACCTCCAGCCACCGGGACGAAACCAGCCATTTCCTCCGCTGGGCCGTCAAATACCGGCACGCCCACGGACTGACCTACACCACTCCCTATTGGACAGCACCCCAAGGGACCCCGGACACCGAGAAACGCTGGACCGACGCTCGCCGACTGCTCCACGACGACACCCTCGCCACCTCCGACCGCGTCGCCGGGCTCTTACTTCTTCTTTACGCCCAACGCATCGCCACCATCACCCACCTCACCATCGACCACGTCCGCTTTCACGAAGACCGGGTCGAGATCACGCTGGGCACCTCCCCGATCCACCTCCCGGAACCACTGGGAGCAATGGTGCGCAGGCTGGTCAGCACCCGCCGCGGCCATGCCATGACCGGCGCCCCCGATCACGCCCCGTGGCTGTTCCCCGGCGGGCACCCTGGCCGGCCGATCAGCGACGAACGGCTCGGCCAACGTCTGCAGGACATCGGCCTCAATCCTCAACAAGACCGCTCCACCGCGCTGTTCACCCTCGCCGGCGAACTCCCGGCCGCGATGCTGGCCCGTATGCTCGGAATCAGCGTCAAAGTCGCCGTCGCATGGCAACGCGCCTCCAGCGGAGACTGGACCAACTACGCCGCCGACGTCGCCAGCCGCAAGCACCCGTGAGCCTCGCCTCATGCATTTGACCCGAGACCGCCATTGCTCTGGAGAAGCTGGCCGTTGATCCATCCGCCCTCCGCCGAGCAAAGGAACGTGACCAGATTCGCGCAGTCCTGCGGCACACCGAGACGTCCCAGGGGTGTGGAGCGAGTCATGTCTGCCTTTTGCTCTTCGGTCATCCACCCGGTATCGGTCGGCCCGGGATTGATCGCATTACAGGTCACTCCCAGATGAGCGAGCTCACGGGCAGAGGCCAGCGTGATCCGGTCCATCGCCCCCTTACTCGCCCCATAGGGCAAGTTGCCTGCGGTGTGGTCGCTGGTCAGACTGACGATACGCCCGCTTCCGTACTGCCCGCGGAATCGCAACCCGTACTCCCGGATCAGCAGCCACGTTGCCCGTGCATTGACTGCAAAGTGCAGATCGAAGCTCTCCACCGTGGTATCCAACAGACCAGAGTCGACCGACTCGCAGTGGCAGAGCACCAACGCGTTGACGTTTCCCAACTCGCGCTCAACACTGTCGAAGAGCCGAGCCGGCGCATCCGAGTCGCTCAGATCCGCCTCAACCGCAACTGTTCTCGCTCCGAGGGAAGCCACCTTCCTCTGCAACTCTCCAGGTGCGCCCGGCTCCATGCCCCACTGCATCCGCGCGTCATAAGGCGTCCAGTACGTGAAGGCCACGTCCCAGCCAGCCTGCGCCAGATTCAGTACTACGGACGCCGCGATCCCGGCCGAACGTCCCGCCCCCGTGACCAAGGCGAGCGGACGCCCCGCCTTCTCCACGTCCTGCTAACTCCCCACGCGCGTCCCGCCACTCATGATCCTCATACTGACGGGCCGCCCCTCACAAAGCACCCGATTTCTCAGACACGCCCACGTGTCAACTTTGAGGCGGCAACGGCCGAGCCACCACCACGCGGCACCGAGGGCTCGAATCAGGCAGGTATTCGGACCGTTCCAATAACCGACTCCACCATTAGGGGAAGCCGCCGAGCAGTTCCGTGACGCTTTCGACGGCGAGCCGACCAAGTGGCTGGAGGCCGGTGACTGTTTCCACGCAGCGAGCAAAGCGCTGGAGACTTACCCCGAGTCTTGGGACGAGGACCAGATCATCAACGCCGTTGAAGATGTTGCGAAAAACCCGGACCGCCCGCCCACTTTGGAGAAAAGTGGGAACTACAGGTTCACCGGAACCAGAGACGGCGTGGAGATCGAGGGCCTCGTGACGCCGGAGGGTCAGGTCAAAACCGGCTACCCGTTGCGCGGCGAAGGCGTCATGATGAACGACGAGTTCGGCAATCCGCACCCGGTACCCTGACGTAAGTGAGTGGAGACCACACGACGATGGATACAGCCCATGTGAACGAGGCGCTGCGCCGGTTGCTGGAGCGGTTGGCCGACCGGCTGCCCAAGCGTCGGCTGGCCGCGTACCGCGCCCTGGGCGAAGCAGGCGAGTCGGCATCTTTGCTCAACGAAATCTGCAAGATGCTAGTCAACCGCCGCACCGAAGTGACACCGGCGGAAAAGGAAACGCTGACCCGGCTGCTCGATGTGGTCCCCGCCGGCCACTACGACTACATCAACAATCGTGCGCAGACACTTGCCGCCATCCAGGTCGCCGATCAACCGCGAGTGGTGACCAACGCCGACCTGAACTGGCTCAACACGAAATCCCAGGAGCTGCTTGAGCGATTCGCCGGACGGCTGTCGCCACACGATCTCGACAGCAACCGCTCCCTAAGCTTCGCCGGGGAACAAGCGATCATGCTCGACAATCTGTGCGCCTGCCTAGTCAAGGATGAAATCCGAGTGACGTCGCATGAGCAGCAGGCTCTTGCCGAGCTGCTGAACTGGTTCCGCCCGGCCACGGTTACCGACCTCGTGTACATCCATGACCGGGAGAACACGCTCGCCTCGCTGAACGTCACCGAGCAGCCTTGACAAACGCAGCACGCACAAGTCCCCTGCCCGTCTCCGCTGTGGCACGACCACCCGCCGACGGCACGTAATCTGACGAATCCCTCCGCCTCAGGTCCGCAGGTTGGGCGGGCGCCGAAATGCCTCGAATTTGGGTAAGAAAGCCAAGTCGGCACATTCTCAACCGCTCGGCACAATGGTGCCCCGGTACGACGTACCGGGGCACCATCATGTTAGCGGTCGAAGCGTCCCTGCTTCACCGCATGAACGAAACTCGCCGCGTTTACGCGCAGCGTGGGGCCATTCGGATCTTTGGAATCGCGGATCCGGTCTAACGTTGTTGTCAGCTCGACACATTCGCCATTAACGTTACTATACGTGCTCTTGCGCCATTTGATCTCGGATGTCATTTTCTTGATACTCCTCTACGATAACCTGCGCGATGAAATTTGTTGAATCGGCAGGACTGTATGCGTATTGACCAATCGCGGCTACGGCTTTGCGGTACGCTTCGATGTCGTCAGAGTTCGTAACGAAAGCGCCCGAGCTGTAGTGCTCGAAATGGACAAACGGTGGCGAGTCCGGAAACTCGTAGAGCGCGAACGACCCAGCCGTTCCAGGGTGCCATCCCACACGCGTAGGTACCACACGGAGATTGACGTTAGGATATTCGACACTAGCTTTAATCAAGTACCGCAACTGTTCGATCATCATGTCTGGTGTTCCGATCGGCTGCCGTAGCGCAACCTCGCCGACAAGTACGTCGAACTTTGCTGGTTCACGGCGGGTAAGGACTTCACGCCTAGCGAGGCGAACCATCACACGTGATTCAACGTCGTGTTTCGGCTGTCCATCCGCTATAGCGATAGTCCGAACGTAATCAGCCGTCTGTAGCAAACCCGGCATAATCATGGGCGACCAATAAACGATGGCTGATGCTTCGCGTTCACTCTCGACAGCACCCGCTAGCTGTTGTGGTATTCCGGGCATGCCAACGGTGAGCCAGTTTGGCTCGCTTGCATTCTTTGCGAGGTCGAGAATCCGTTCGCGCTCGCTAGGTCCGGTACCCAGGACCGCCAAGATCATCGCGGTAGTTTCGACGCTAGGCACTCGCTTGCCAGTCTCTATCTTGGATAGATGAGACTGATCAAGTGACAGCTTCTTTGCCAGCTCGCGAAGGCTTATCCCGCGTACGTTCCGAGCGTCACGCAAAGCAGCCGACAGTGCCCTAGCTCGCGGTGACCCATTGGTAGCCATGCGATACATCCTTACGTGTCATCCGGGCGACATCACCCATTTAGAGCAATTGTGTGGTCATAGCCGCCTCACCCAATCTCTAGTCACCACGGATCAACCTTTGCATCAACAGCGTACTTGGCGAGTCAAACATTCAACCTGGGAGGCAGCATGGCGGGCATCGCTCCACAACCTGGCCATTCCGGAAAGACGCTCACGATTAGCGACGTGCAGTGTTTCCGGTACAAGGCGGGTGTCGTCGGAGAGTCGCTGCGTGTTCTGCACTACCAGGTATCGGCCGATGAGCACACGATCACATCGCTGTGCCAACAGACGTTCAGACGCAGTCAGATGGACGAGTGCTCGGAGGGCACCGGGGCCCCGTGCGAGGACTGCGTGTTGCGTGCCATCCGTAACGTCGATCGGGTCGCAGACACATGCGCGCCCAATGTGGACGATCAAGACCGGTCCTACTCGGCTCAGTCACATCTGACGTTCGTACTCCAAAAGGCTGAGCAAGCGATCAGGTCAGTCTGCAACAAACTCAACCACAGTCCCTGCGCGGCAACAGAACTGCACGAACTTGCCGCAGGTCTTGAGGAAGTCGTACGCGGTATCAGGGGCTACCTGGACCTCATGAAGTCCACGGGAGGCACGCAGTGAACGAAGCAGGTTCAAAGCTGGACCTTGCCGCAGGCGAACGAGACGAATGCGGCGGGAGGTGTCGTAATGAGCACCGAGTCACGCCTTGCCGCCGCAGAGATCACCACCACGTTCAAGCCCATTCCGTGTGCTGACTGTCTGAGGGGTCTCCACCGTTGGTCGGCCGTGCAAGCCGAGACGTACGCCGCAGTTCTCACACGGTGGCATTGCTCCTGCTCTCACTGCTACTGCGATGCCAGGAAAGTCAAGGTGGGCCGGAAAGAGCGTTCCCGTCGATGGCGGCTCCTTCGTCGTGTCCAACGCGGATTGGAGCTGATCTAGACGCGGGCCGGTGCCGGGCACTCAGTTACTGGTGCCCCCCGACCCGGCATCGGCCCGTTCGCGGCCGGTTGGCGTCCTTCCTCCTCGCCACGCCAACCGGCCGCAATCCATCGCAACACCCCTCACATGGCCGATTGATCAGACATGCGGCTCTCGGAAGCCTCTAGATCGGCCAGGGTGCAGGTTTCAGCCCTGGCAATCACGTAAGGTGAGGGGAGGTGTTCAACTGCCGTGCCGACCCGAGGAGTAAACCGATATGGCGCAAGTCCGCGTGCACCCGATCCAGCTTGAGTACAGCGTTGCGAAGGACGACAAGCAGACCTGCAACCTGTGCGGAGCTGAAGAGCGTTGGACGTCGAAGCAGCAGCCTACGGTGTTCGGAGACGCCTTGAAGCGGTCATTGCATCTGGTGCACCTGGTGAGGAACCACCTGCCGGACATTCAAGCCACCTTCAGCGCCGCTGAGCGGAAGAAGGAGAAGTGGGTTGATGCGGGCGACACGACTGCCACACGGCAAGCCTAAGGACGAGTTCGATCGGGACGTCGATCACTGGTCGCAGGGTGACGACAAGGTAGAAGACCTGGTGAACACCGACACCGACGACTGAGCCAACCCGATCACGACCGATGCTCCGCACCTATGGTGCGGGGCATCGTCGCATCAACACCCGTCCTCGCACCGGCCGCTAAGCGGTTATTGTCCGTACAGACGGATCCGGCGTTAATTTTGATCACGGCTATCGGGTGGCTGGTCCCGCGTGAAGGGCCACTGCGATAACCCCAACGTTCCTGGACGCTTGGGGTGTGGCGCACCTGGTCACCACACTTCCTACCGCTGTTCGGGCTTGTTGATTGGAACGCGAGGAGGCGCCACGAGCCTGCTTCGAGGACGTGCGCTTCGAGTGTCTGCGTATTCAGCCGAATGGTGTTGCCCGACACGGTTACCAGCGCGCTCATCTCGCCGACGACGACGGCGGTTGCGCCGTTGACGTGAATGGATGCCGGGCGGTGCTCAAGGGATGCGTAGCGCAGCTGGCCTTCGCTGATCTTGGCGATGAGCGCCTTCTTGGTGTCGCGGATTGCCGTGCAGTTCCTACGGTGCGGCGCTCCCCCACCTCGCGGTGTCTTGGGGAAGCGCCGCAGCTCCTTGTGTCGGTTATTGCCCTGGCGAGTCCGGGCCGCCCGAGGAAGGAAACTCGGTACCCCAGCGCTTTGCTTCCTCGACCAAGTCGAATACCACTGCTTCTACGGCCGCTTCGCCGATCAAACGCCAGTAATCGTCCGAGTCGCCGGAGAGGTCTTGTCCTCGCCGTGCGACATCTTCCCGGATCGCGGTGGCTACCGCTTCCTCATTGATATGCCCGGCAGCCCAGACAATGGTCTCAAAGGCTGGTCGCCAAGAGGGGTCCAGCGACATGACAACCACCTCGATCCGCTCCGAGTGACGCTCTTCAGGGCGTTGAAATAAACACTCGCAGGCTTCTTTGGGAGTTCATGTTTCCTCCGCCACCCGGTGTCACGATCTGCCCCTGAGAAAAACCGTCGTACCAGCCCGTTCCGAGAATCGGCGGAGCCCCTACTGTTTTTGCCGGTGTTTTCTGGACCCGTTGGTCCGGGTTGTTCAGGCTCCGGTGCCGGGTGTGTCCGGCGGGCTGGGCCGCCGGGGGCTGACGGTGTCCGGCGAGTTTTGGCCCCGCCCCTGGATGGGTGAAACTTCGCGGGTGCCGAGTGGTGTGCGCTCCGGTGAACGGGGTGGAGAGCTAGCGTTCTGCTCGCCGGGTGTTCATGGCTCCGCCTCCGACAAGGCTGGATCCGTGAGCAGTCGGCCCTTTTTCGTTTAGGGCCTTGGCTGAGCGGCGGCGGTGAGGGCCAGCTGGTCGAGGAACGCGGGCAGCCCGGCGATGGCGTGATCTCCGCGGGCGATGAGGAACACGCGCAGCTCGTGGTGCACCGCGGGGCTGGCGGTGCCGAGGAAGTCCGCGCAGACGCCGAGGAGCTCGAGCAGGTGCGACCGGCTCGGCCCCTCGGCCGGGTCAGCGACGGACAGGTCGTCGGGTGGTTCGTCGCCGATCCAGAGTTGCGGCATCAGCGGGTCAGCCGCGCGGGCGTTGCTGGGTGGCGCGCAGCCGGTAGGACTCGGCGCCGGTCTCGATGATGTTGCCGTTGAAGGTGAGCCGATCGACGATCGCGGAGCAGAGCCGTTTGTCGGTGAAGGTCTGGTCCCATTCGGAGAACGGGGCGTTGGAGGCGATGGCGATCGCGCTGCGTTCCTCTCGGTCGGTGAAGACCTGGAACAGCAGCTTCGCGCCGGCCTTGTCCAGGTCGAGGTAGCCGAATTCGTCCAAGCAGAGCAGGTCGACCTTGCTGTAGCGGTTGAGCACGCGGGTCAGCTGCCGGTCGTCGGCGGCCTCGGCGAGCTCGTTGACCAGGTTCGCTGTCGTGGTGTAGCGGACTTTCAGCCCGGATTCGGCGATCGCGGTGCCGATGCCGATCAGCAGATGCGACTTGCCGGTGCCGGACTGGCCGATCAGGCAGAGCGGCTGCCCGGCGTTGACCCAGCCTGGGGTGGTGAGGGTGTTGATGACCTCGGGAACGACGTTCGGGTTGGCGGCGAAGTCGAAGTCGTCGAGCCGCTTCGAGCGGGGGAAGTTCGCCTCGCGGACGCGGCGGATCTTGCGGCGTTCGTCGCGGTGCTCGCATTCGGCGTCGAGCAGGGTGAGCAGGAACGCCTTGTAGGACGCCTGTTCCCGCAATGCCGCGGCGGCGAGTTCCTCGAACCGGGAGCCGATGGTGGGCAACCGCAGCGTGCGGCAGGCCTGGTCGATCAGGGCGTCCATGCTGTCGACGCCGGGCGCGACGGCCGGAACGGTCGCCGCGGTGGCAGAGGTGGTGGGCGCGGGCAGGGTGGCGGTCATGCGGAGGTGCCTTTCGTGCGGCGAAGCAGCTGGTCGTAGATCGCCACCGAGGGCAGCGGGGTCGAGGTCGCGGGCAGTTCCCGGCGCGAACGCAGGGAGATCACCGGTGCAGCGGTGCTCACCGGCGTGGGTGGGGCGTGCTCGCGGGGATCAGGGGTGTCGTCGATGATCTTCGGGATCACCGTGGTGTCGATGCCGAGGTCGGACAGGTCGGCATCGTCGAGCAGCGGCTGGTCGCGGGCGGTGCTGGCGGCGGCCTTGCGGGCTTCGATCGCGACCAGCTCCGGGCTGGTCGACCCGGCGTCCAGCGCGGTGGTGATGCCGGTGATCACCGCCTCGGCGGGCAGGCGGCGGTGCAGCAGCAGGACCTCGATCAGCGCACGGGTCCCGTCGCCGTTGCCGTGCGCGGCGCGAGCGGCCGACCAGAACGCCTCGTGCGCCGAGGTGAAGGTGCCCTCGGCGCGGGCGGTGGCCAGCGCGGTGGACCCCGCCAGCGCGCCGGGCTTGCCGAGCAGGATCTCCAGGTAGTGATCCAGCTCGTCATGCGACTCGCCGCGGCGGGTGAGCCGGACGTGCCGGGCGATGATCGTGGTGCGGTCGAACACCAGCACCTCGTTGGCGCGCAACGAGACTCGCACTTTCCGGCCGATGAACCGCGCCGGCACCGAGTACTGCGACTGCCGCACGGTGATCCGCGAATCCCGGCCGACCTTCGGGGTCAGCGTGCTGCCGGTGTCGAACTCCTCGAACGGGACCGGCGCGAGCAGCTCGGCCTCGTGGGCGAAGTTGAACCCGATGCTGACCCGTTGTCCGTGCAGGATCCGCTCGTCCTCGGCCAGGTCGATCGCGGCGATCTTCTCATTCAGCTCGGTCAGGCTGGCGACCTCCGGGACCGGGACCAGATGCGTGCGGCGGAACCGGCCGCCTTCCTGCTCGACGCCGCCTTTTTCGTGCGCGCCGTCTTTGCCCGGGATGCAGTAGAAGGCATCGAAACCGAAGTGTGAACGGAATTTGACCCAGTTCTGGGACTCGACGCGAGAGCGGCCGAAGCAGACCCGCTGGACCGCGGGTCGCAGGTTGTCGTAGCGGATGTGGCGGGTCGGGATCCCGCCCAGCGCCCGGAACGCCTCGACGTGGCCTTCCATGAACGCCTCCTGCCCTTCGGACAGGAACACGCGGTGCACCGCGCGACCGCTGAAACTGAGCCGCAGCGTGAACAGGTGACACTTCAGCACCGTGCCCGCGACGCGGACCCACACGTCGGCGAAGTCGACCTCGGCTTCCTCGCCGGGCTGATGCTGCTGGGGCACCATGCCCTGCAGGTGCCGCTGTTCCTCGCGCAGCTCGGCCACCAGCTCCGGCCGCCGCCGGGCGACGTACTCGTAGACCACGGTCCGGCCCGCTGCGGTGAACCCATGCTCTGTGATCAGCCGCTGGTAGATCCGCGCGGTCGTGTGCTTCTGCTTGCGCGGCGCCGACAGATCCGCGCGCAGCATCTCGTCGATCAACCCATAAGCCGGCTCCAGCACCGAGCGGCGCGGCGGCGGCTTCTTCCGTTCCTTGGGCACCGCAGACTCCAGCGCTTCCCGCACCGTCCGGCGGTGCACCCCATACCGCTCGGCCAACGCCCGGACCGACAGGTCCGGCTCCAACCGCCGATCACGGCGTATGCGTGCGAACAACTCAACGCGCGACAACGACAACTCCGGCCTCCGACACGACCGCTTGGATTCAAGGCGCACATCGTTGCCCGTACCAACGGGGGAAGACCGGTCCTTCACACCATCGTGGGCGTGTCCACATCGGACACGGTGGGGCCAAAACCCACCGGACGAACTCAGCCGGGGCCAGAACTCACCGGACAACCGGGGCCGGAACTACCCGGCATAAACACCCCTACCACAGGCGTATAGAAGGGAACGTCTTTGTTGTTCGTCGGGACTCGGTGGGTCTGGTCGGAGCCCCCCACAACGACCGCAGGCAGGGCCTGGTCCGCGCCCAACCGCAGGTCGGTTTCGAAGTCACGCCGATCTCCGTCGAGGACCTGCTGCACGACCCGGCTGGTGCTCCAGGCCCAGGGCGCGGCGGAGAGGATGACGCTGCCAGCCACCGGAACCTGACCGCCGCCCCCGGACCTGTTTTGTAAGCGGCGTAAGCCGTTTGCGGGCACCGGCATACCGAAGGGATCTGGTTCTCGACCCTGATCCCATCACTCGGGCACCCAACCTCGCAGGCACGCTGACTAACACGCACGTCAGTGCCCCTGCGCGTGTCCCGTTCATCTGCCTGCTGGCCCCAGAACCCGGTAGATGTGGAGTCCGCGGCGTGAGGGACTTTTCGCGCGCCTTTTGAGCGGGTTGGGGCTGTGGGAGGTTCCGTGTTGGATGGGCCATCCCCGCGATCGGCACAGCCCCGGTTTGGCTTTGTATCGCGGGGATGGCCCCGGAGTGGGCTGGCACATCGGGCAGGTCGCGTTGCGGGGCGGCGGATTCGGCCGTGGCTGGGACTGATGCAGATCGGCTTGTGGTTGTTTCGTAAGGGGTTTTGATCGGTCGTGATGAGGGGCGCCTTCGGCGTGTGGTGGGGGTTTTTGTTGCGGGGTGGGGGTTTCGTGGTTTTTTTTGGGGGGGGGTGCCTCTATGTCTTTTGTCAAGCGGCGCGTGGGGCTCTGGGTTGGTAGTAGGCGCCGTCGCGGAGCATGGCGAACAGGACGCTGATGCGGTGGCGGGCGAGGCGGAGGAGGGCTTGGGTATGCGTCTTTCCGCGGGCCCGGCATTTGTCGTAGTAAGCGCGGGAGGCGGGATCGTGCAGGGCGGCGAAGGCGGAGAGGAACATCGCGCGTTTGAGCTGCCGGTTTCCGCTGCGGGGCGCGTGTTCGCCGTGGATGGAGGTCCCCGACGACTTGGTTGTCGGGGCGAGTCCGGCGTAGGAGGCGAGGTTTGCGGCGGTGGGGAAGCTTGTGCCGTCGCCGACGGTGACCAGCAGCACTGCGGCGGTCCTGACCGCGACCCCCGGCATCGAGGTCAGGACCGGGGAAAGAGGGTGCTGCTCCAGCAGGGTCTCGATCTGTGCTTCCAGGGCCCTGCGCTGTTCGTGGACGGCCGCCAGCGAGCGGGCCAGGGAGGGAATGACGATGTCGAGGGTGCCGGTGCCGGGGACGACGACGGTCTGTTCATCGAGTGCGGCGAAGATGTCGTCGATCAGGCGCTGGGCCATGCGCGGGGCCCTGGACCGGATCGCCTCAACAAGCTTGCTGCGTCCGGCTTTCCGCAGAGCGGCAGGGGAACCGTGGCGTTCCAGAAGCCAGGTGACGGCCCGATGGTCCAGGCGGGGCCCGAGGACGCGCTCCAGGCTGGGGTGAAACTGGGTGAGCAGGCCGCGTATCCGGTTGCTGGTGCGGGTGGCCTCAGCAGCGAGGTCCTGGTCGAAGCCGACGAGTACGCTCAGTTCAGCGGTGATCTCGTCGGTGAGATCCAGCGAGCGCAGGGTATGCGGCATAGTGCGGGCGGCATCGGCGATCACCGCGGCGTCTTTGGCGTCGGTCTTGGCCTCGCCTGGGTAGAGATCGGCGATCCGGCGCATCGCGAGCCCGGGCAGGTAGGCGACCTTGCAGCCGGTGTCACGGGCCACGGTCAGCGGCAGCGCGCCGATGGAAGCCGGCTGATCCACGATCACCAGCACGGTCCCGAACTTCGCGCGCAACTTGTCGAAAACGGCCCGCAGTTTCGGCTCGCTGTTGGGCAGCGGCTTGTCGAACACCTTCTTTCCTGCCGGGGTCAGCCCGTGCCCGTGATGGGCGGTCTTTCCGACGTCCAGGCCGAGGAAAACGCCCACGTCGTCGATGTCGTACAACCGGCCCTCCCGAATGGGGCTCTCGTCGGTGCCGGCCCGGTTCGGTGCCGTGTGCGCGCATCCACGTTATGCAGACCTGCCGCCCGCAAATCGGCCGGGCATTGCGCCTGGTCTGGGCGGTGGCCGGACCTCTCATCAGCGTCTCCAACGGCACCCCCGGGCCCGGCGACACCACCCCCCAGGTCATGCATACGACAGGGGGAAACAGTCATACCGGGCCCGCAGGCCAGCGGCCCTGTTGCAGGACCACGAAGAACATAACGGGGGGGTCACCTGATCAAGCGATGCTTGAATGCGTGCGAATGAGTGTTCGAATCTGGGAGAATTAGGGTATGGCACCGTTGATGGACACCCCGGATGCGAGCGTGGAGATGATGTCTTCGCGCTCGGCGGTGTCGTGCTCCGATGCCGAGCTCATCGCCCGGATTCAGCGCCTTGAGCAGAGCATGCGGGTGGTGATGATGGAGCAGTTGCAGGTTATCGCCGAGGCCGACCGGCGGGGGCTGCATGCCGAGCGTGGTGCGAGGTCGATGCAGGTGTGGTTGCGGGAGTTGCTCAACATCGACCACCGCGACGCCACAACGCGGGTGACGGTCGCCCGCAACGTCGAGGACCGGGCTTCGCTGTATGGCGAGACGATGCCCGCCGAGCTTCCCCAGACCGCCGCCGCCTTGTCGGAAGGCGCGATCAGTGTTGAGCATGGGCGGGTGATCGTGGCGGGCGTGCGCCGGCTGCCGGAGTACGCCCGTTGTCACCGGGTGGGTGAGGTCGAGGCGACCCTGGCCGGCTACGCCCGCCAGGTGCCGCCGCGTGAACTGGAGACAATCGCCGAACGGATCAGGTACCTGCTCGACCAGGACGGGGCCTACCAGGACGAAGCCGACCAGCACGAGGCTCGGGAGCTGCACTACGGGACCGCTCGGGACGGGATGACGGTCATCAAGGCCCGGCTGGACCGTGAGACCGGGGCGACATTCGTTGCGCTCATCGAGCCGCTGGCCGCGCCTCGTCCGGAAACCGGCGGGGAGAAGGATCCTCGCAGCGTCGGGCAGCGCAATGCCGACGGCTTCGCCGCGTTGCTCGATCTGGCCATCGACTCCGACGGGGTACCGCGTGCCGGTGGGCAACGGCCGCACCTGACGATCACCATCGACTTCGAAGATCTCAAGCGCGGGCTGGGCTTGCTCGATGAGCAGGGCATGCCCGGCACGCTGAACACCGGGCGTGCCATCACCGCCGAGAACGCGCGGCGGATCGCCTGCGACAGCGAGGTACTGCCCATGGTCCTCGACGGCGAGAGCCTGCCCCTGGACGTCGGCCGGGCCAAGCGGACCGCCCCGGCGCACATCCGTGCCGCGCTACTCCAGCGCGACGGCGTCTGTTCGTTCCCCGGCTGCGACCGGCCGCCGGGAACCCCCGACGCGCATCATCTCGTGAGCTGGATCGATGGTGGCCCCACCGAACTGGCCAACATGACGATGTTGTGTGGCCACCACCATCGCGCCGTGCACAGTCAGCGGTGGGAAATCGAGATGCGCGACGGGAGACCCGTCTTCATCCCACCACCCACAGTGGACATCGACCGAAGACCGCGACCAGGCGGCAAGGCGTTGCCTGCCCGGCATCGCGAACACCTCCGGGACCTCATCCCCTCGCAGCGGGACCCGGCGGGCGAAACGTGCTGCGCGCGTCCCGAAGCGGCAGTCAGCTGACCGGCGCGCTCGTCATACTGGGCATGGGCCGTGCGTGCCGCGCGGCACCAGTGAGACGGGAATCCTCCGCTCGGTCGTCATTGGGGCCGGCGTGTCCATCACCTGTTGCAGCAGCTCCACGGACGTGTGCGAACCCGCCGCATTGTCCACCGAGCACGCTCTGTGCGCCCCGATGCTGCGGCTTTACTGGTGCGCCGCAGGGCGCCAGATGCAGCGAGAAGCAATGCGGGGTCAGTTCATGCGATCGGCGCACCAGCGGCTCACGGAGCACGAGTGGCACGCGGTCGAAGGGCGGGTGGTGAAGGCCGTGTCGCGGCTCCATTCGCTTGCGGCTTGGGCCACCAGGGCACGCGCGTGGTCGACCAAGTGCGGGTCGGTGACGTCGTAGCTGTAGGTGCGGCTGTCGTCGTGGCCGAGAACTTCCAGTTCGACCGAGGGATTCGCAGGAGCTGTGATCGAGTGTCGTGCGGCGAGGGCGGCGAGAAGCACAATATGGACCGCCGCTGGAAGGAACCGCGAGAGCGCGTCGTCCTCGCTTGTCGGCAGGGGCCGCTGTGTCGTTTTGGTTTCGCGCCAGATCGGTGCTTGGCGGTGACCGTAGGTGAGGTCGGGAGTAGTGGCCAGCAGGACGTCGCAGGCGGAGTCGTGGGCGTAGTACGACGGTTCGACCTGGACTCGCCGGTCCCGATCCGCTTGGTGCAGTGGGCAATGGTGGAGGTGCTGGCGGAGGAACGGCCATGCTTCCCGGTATTCGTCCTCGGTGAGCACGTCCGCGCAGGCGGGTGGGGCTGTGCCGGGTTCGGGAAGGTCCGCGGGGGTGCAGGCCGGGTGAGCCGGCCTGCTGTGTGCCGCGGCCAACCAGGAATGGACCGCGAGACCGCGGGTTTGGGCGCTGGTTTGGTCGTTCTCGCCGGGGAGGTGGAGGACGCGGGTCGCGAAGTACTGGGCGGGGCAGACCGCGTAGCGATCGAGGTCCGAGGCGCTAACCGTGCGGGTGTGCGTGCCGGTTTCGGACAGCCCGAGCAGGCCCGGTGTGTCGGGGACACTGGGACAGATCGACAACCAACGGCATTGCCCGCAGTCCCAGCATGGTCGCAGGTCTGTTCCGGCGATGAGACGGCGGATTCGGGGCAGCGCCGCGTTCGCGTAGAGGTCCCGGGCTCCGGCGGCGTTGAGGTCGGCGAGGACGGTGCTGCCGGCGTCGGCGAGTCCGATCTCGGTGATGACGACCCGGTCGGGTTCTTGGTCCCCGTTCGTGCCGCCGTCACGGGTACCGTCGGCGGCGAGTTTCGCGGCGACCGCCGCCCAGGCGAGGTCGTCTTCGTGTGCACCGCGGACTTGGCCGAGCCGGAGCCGGCGCACTTCGCGAATGGCACCGTCGGGGCTTTGGTAGTACATCCCCCAGGCGGCCAATTCCTTGCCTGGGTGCTGGATGAGGCGTTCATTGCTCAACCCCAACGGGCCGAGATCGGCTTGCCGGTCCTCGTGCGCCTCCAGGTAGTTCCACACGGCGGAGGCGAGGTATTCCCGGGCGAGGGGGTGCAAGGAGATTCCCTGCCGCGACACCGTGGCGTTGGCCTTGCGGATGGCATCGGTCTCGTCGGCGCCGCGATGGACCGCGGTGACGGCCTGGATGACGGCACCCAGCAGGAACGGCCACGGGTCGCGGCGCAAGGACCATCCGGTGGGTGGGGCGATGCCGGGGCGGGCTTCCATGTTGGACCGGGCCGGACACGCCTGACTTTGTTGTCCCAGCAACGTCGCCTTGATCTTGATCGAGTTGGGGCGGCCGCGGTAGGGCAGCTGGGGCGGCAGGGTGTCGTTCACGGGCAGCTCCTGGCGGGCGGGTACGACGAGACGCTCCACCTGTGAACCAAGATAACCCGGACGGGGCGAAAGATCATCGAAGGGGTCACCACAGCCGGCTCGGGTGGTCGTCGACGATCTGCCGGGGGCCGTTCAGCCTCCTTGAGACCCGTCGCGGCTTCGTGGCCGCTGGTCACGCACGACGACCACCGGGCATGGCGCGTGGCTCACGCAGTACTGGCTGATAGAGCCCAGCAGGGCGGGCGAGAAACCGCCTTGACCACGGCGACCGACGACCAGGAGATCGGCGGATTCGGCGGCGCGCAGCAGGGCCTTGGCGGGGTGGCCGCGGGCGACCTGCGTGTGGATTCTGGCGAGGTCGTCTTCGTCGACGCTCTCCCGGACGACCTTCCGAAGCGTTTCGTCGGTGACGCGGTCGAGTTGTTCCGCGGTCTGCAAGGGCCAGTCGTAAAGAGCGGGTGTATCCCAGACCATCACCGCGGTGATTTCGCCGTCTGTGCGCCGGGCTTGGCCGACGGCCCAGCGCAGGGCGTCCTGGGAGGAAGGCGAGCCGTCGATCCCGACGATGATCGCGTATCTCTGCTGCTCGTTCATGCGGCCCTCCACGACGGAATGGGCGTCCTCCACCCGGGCGCAGCGGGCCGAGGCAAGCGCCCTAGTTCGGCGATTTGTGGCGGCGCAGTCGGTTGGCGTTGCCCACGACTGACAGCGAGGACAGGGCCATCGCGACGGCGGCGATCATCGGGGACAGCCGGATGCCCAGCAGCGGGTAGAGCGCTCCGGCGGCGACGGGGATGCCGATGGCGTTGTAGATCAGTGCGAAGAACAGGTTCTGCCGGATGTTGCGCATGGTGGCGCGGGAAAGCCGGATCGCGGTGACCACACCGGTCAGCGAACCGGAGATCAGGGTGATGTCGGCGGATTCGATGGCCACGTCGGTGCCGGTGCCGATGGCCAGGCCGACATCGGCCTGCGCCAGGGCGGGGGCGTCGTTGATGCCGTCGCCGACCATGCCGACCCGGCGGCCCGCGTCCTGCAGGCGACGGATTTCACCGGCCTTGTGCTCGGGTAGCACCTCGGCGCGCACCACATGCACGCCAACCTGCCTGGCGATGGCGGCGGCGGTGCGGGCGTTGTCGCCAGTGATCATCACGACCTCGGTGCCCAGCCGGCGCAGCGCGGCGATCGCCGCGGTGGAGTCGTCCTTGACGGTGTCGGCGACTGCCAGCACTCCGGCGGCTTTGTCGTCCACGGCAACCAGGACCGGGGTTTTGCCATCGGCGGAAAGTCGCTCGCTGATCGGGTCGAGCGGGCGCGTGTCGATCCCGGAGCTGGCGAGCAGCGAACCGGTACCGACAACCACCGCATGACCGTCCACAGTAGCGTGTACGCCTTTCCCCGTGATGGAATCGAAGTCGCTCGCTTTCGATAGGACGAGGCCGCGATCCCGGGCCCCAGCCACGATCGCCGCCGCCAAGGGATGCTCGCTGTCGGCCTCGGTCGCGGCGACCAGGGTCAGCAACTCGGCCTCGCAGACAGCTCCGGCCACCACGACGTCGGTGAGCACGGGCTTGCCCTCGGTGATGGTGCCGGTCTTGTCCAGCACGATCATGTCGAGCTTGTGTGCGGTCTCCAACGCTTCCGCGGAGCGGATGAGGATGCCGGCCTTGGCGCCCTTTCCGGTACCGACCATGATGGACAGTGGCGTGGCGAGGCCGAGCGCGCAGGGACACGCGATGATCAGCACCGCGACCGAGGACACCAGCGCGAGGGTCAGCGCGGGCGGCGGTCCGGCCACGAACCACACTGCGAACGTGATGATGGCGACGGCGATCACGGCCGGCACGAAATAGGCGGAAGTGGCGTCGGCCAGGCGTTGGATCGGGGCCTTGGATGCTTGCGCCTGCCGCACCAGCCGAATGATCTGGGCGAGCATCGTGTCCGCGCCGACCTTGGCCGCGCGGACCCGCAGCGCGCCGGTGCCGTTGATCGTCGCTCCGATCACGGTGTCGCCGGCCCGTTTGGTCACCGGCATCGGCTCGCCGGTGACCATCGATTCGTCCACGGCCGAGGATCCGGCCAGCACGGTCGCGTCGACGGGGATCTTCTCCCCGGGACGAATCACCACCTCATCACCCACGACGACGTCCTCGACGGGGATTTCGGTCTCGACGCCATCGCGAACGACGCGCGCGGCGCGCGCCTGCAGGCCGAGCAAGGCCTGGATCGCCTCACCGGTACCGGCTTTCGCGCGTGCCTCGAATAGCCGGCCGAGCATGATCAGCGTGAGAATCACCCCGACGGCCTCGAAGTAGACCTCCCGCACCTCTTCGGGCAACGCGCTCGGGAATACCGTGACCAGCACGCTGTAGCCGTAGGCGGCGGACGTGCCCAGGGTGATGAGGCTGTTCATGTCGGCGCTGCGGTGGACCAGCGTCATCCAGCCGGTGCGGTGGATCGGCCAGCCCGTGTAGCACATCACGGGCGTGATCAGGGCTAACTGCACCCAGTGGTTGAGCAGCACGGCCGGTATCCAGGCCACGCCGAACAACGGCTGAGCCATCACCGCGAACAGCACCGGCGCGGTGAGCACCACTCCCACCAGCACGCGACGGGTCAGATCGACGATCTCGGCACGGCGCTCTTCGGTTTCCACATCGCCGCTTGCCGGTTCGGGGGCGGTCGGCTCGGCTTGGCCGCTCGCCACCGGAGCGGTCTGCGAGGTCACATCACCGGGCGCGGCACCATCCCCTGGGTCGACCACCCCTGGGTCGACCACCCCTGGGTCGACCACCCCGGGATCGACCACCCCGGCATCGACCACCCCGGCATCGACCACCAGCGTGCCGTGGACCATGTTCATCCCGCACGCGAACCCGAACGAGCCGGGCTCGGCGGGCATCAGCCGGAGCGTGGTCCGCCGGTACGAGGGCAGTTCCGCGCTGAGCCGCAGATCGGGAAACACCACCCGGGCGGTGCAGTCTCCCGACTCCCGGCGGTCGAACACCATCTCCACCGGCACGCCCCGACGTACCCGGATGACATCTGGCCGGTACCCGCCGCGCACGATCACCTGCACTCGCTGCACCCCGTCGACGAGGCGAGCGGTGCTGGCCCGGCGCGGCCCGAAGAAGAACCAGCCCAGCATGGCGATGGCCACGCAGGCGACGACCACGACGACGATGTCAACCGCGCTCATGCCGGGCTCCGCGGAAGCGGTGGGCCGAGCCGACGGCCACGCGCCGAGTCGCGCATGCTCACGGAAAAGCAAATACGCACGGTCACCACGCCTAACGGCAACGCAGGTGAATCCCTGCCGATCGTGGCTTCAGGATTCGCACTGGATACCAGGTGGGGTAGAGACTTTGGGCGCTCATTGCGCGCTCATCGGGGCGCTTGTGGCGGACGAGTCAGAAGCGACGCGTGAGTTTCCGGCGGTATCGCCAATCGCCTCCGCAGGCCATGACGAAATGCCCTAATGTCCCCCCGGGGCATCGCCCAGCCTGGAAGTGACAACGCGCCCAGGAGCAGGTGATGAACCGCGGTTGTGTCCCAGCCGGCGCAGGCTGGCTCATTCACGCGTTGGGGCTGACGGCGAATCCGTTGCGGCGGCGGCTTGATCGGGTCGCGGCGGCGGCGGTGCTAGGCGTGCTCATCATGGCGTTGACCGCGGTCCCTTTGGTGGCGATCGCATGGGGCAACGCCGCATATCAAGCGGGCCAGCGCGCGGCCGCGGTTGCCGCCGCCACGCGGCACACCGTGGATGCCGTCGTGACCGGTCAACCCACCACCCAAGTGCTGGCGGTCAGCCCGGATGCCCAGGTCACCAGCCATCGGGCCGAGGTGCGGTGGACCGGTGCCGACGGGGCCCCGAGGGTGGAAACGGTCGAGGTTCCGCCGGGCAGTGTGGTGGGGAGCAAGATGCCGTTGTGGGTCGACACCAGTGAGCGAATTGTGGCGGCACCGCCGGGCGAGAGCCAGGCGCGCGGATCGGCCTTCGGCGTCGCTTTCGGGGCCATTCTCGCGGGTGAGGCGCTGTGCGTAGTGCTGATCGCAGGCGTCCTGGCGATCGCGAACGGGTGTGCGGAACGCGCGTGGCACCGGGAATGGGAAATCATCGAACCAAAGTGGACCCGGCAGGGTTGAGCACCCCGAGGGCGTTCAGCGGGAACTTATGCGGTATGGCCCGAGCGCCGAACTGACTTTGCCGGACGCCCAAGGCGATGGTGTTGTGCCGTAGCGCGGTTCATTCACCGCCCTTTTGGATGTACGAGCGCACGAACTCGGCGGCGTTTTCCTCCAGCACGTCGTCGATCTCGTCCAGAATGGCCTCGGTGGTGTCGTCGAGCTCGTCACGGCGATCCGCCCCCGATGGAGCAGGTTCGGCCAGTTCTTCCTCATGACGGGTGTGTCGGCGGGTCTTCTCCTGGCGCATTCGGCACCTCCTGCGGTCGATGCGTGCCCAGAGCATGCGCATTACCGGCGTCAGTGGTCGCGAGTCGCGCCCGCAACAGCAAGGGTCGCGAACGATGGCCGACCGGCGCTAGGGGACCTCGGTCCCATTCACCATGCGGAAAGGCGGCAGTCCGGACGTGAAGCAGCGCCCGCCCGGTGTTTTCCGGGCGGGCGCTGATGTGGTCGGTGGATGCTGTCAGGACGTACGGGAAGTCACGTTCTCCTCGATGCGCTCGAAGATGTCGGAGTCCGTGTTGCGCTGCCATTCGGGCATGGCTTCCCAGTCGGCCACGTATGCGGGTTTGGGGTCCTCGAAGTGCCGGAAGATCTGGCCGATCCAGCACAGCGCGACGAAACGTCCCTTCTGCTCGCGGGTGAGCTTGGCCGTGCTGCCCTCGGTCGCCACGATGAAGTCGTGTACCTGCCGGTATACGGCTGTCGCGCTGGCGCGCTCCCAATCGGGTGTGTCTTCCCACGGGGCGATGTAGCCGGGCTTCGGCTCGCCCGGGTAGTACTTGTTCACCCCGGCGATCCACGCCTCGCGGAAAATCCGTCCTTGCTCGTCCGACACTGGAACTCTCCTCACTGCCTCGGGGCGGATGTCGTCACAACGTCTCTGATCTGTGAGTCCAGGTAGCGCACGTGCCGGTCGCCGAGGTACGGCACCAGGTGTTCTCGCAGATCCCCAAGCTTGCGCCCAAGGTAACCTACCGACGCCGTCTGCCGGGCGCTGTCCATTGCTGCGGCGCCGTTCATAAGCAGCTGGTCGACATCGCCGCGCTGCGCGCCGACGGTGGCGAGGTCGGTGAGCACGCTCCCTCGGCGGCGGGCGGAAGTGGCTTGCAGCAATGCCTTGTTCAGCGCGGGCTCGGCCAGGTCCGGGCGGCGCAGCGTCACGTAGCACGCGCCGCGTTCCTCATCCAGCCGTGAGCCTTCGAATCGAAGCCAGCCGGTCGCGGGCGCTTTCGCGTCGAGGTCGGCGACTTGCTCGGCCTTGTCCAAGGCCCGTTGGCAGGCGGAGAGGTTCCCGAATCCCGCCTGGGTCTGTGCCTGGACGGCGGCAACCCAAAATCGAGTAGTCCGACTGGGGTTGCCGCGCACCGCGAGCTGCGTAGCCCCGTCGAGCAGCGAGGAGGCTTGTTTGTACTGCCGTTCGTAGATGCCGATGAACGAGTGCCGGGTCATCGCGCACGCCCAGAGATCGAACTCGCGCGCTTCCTTGCTGACGTGTGCGGCTTCCGCGTAGCAGCGCGCGGCATCCTCGTAGCTGTCGCCGTCGAAGAAAATTTCCCCGCAGAGCTGGAAAAGGTCACCGGTCAGTGCGCAAAGCCTGCGTCGCACGTCTGCCCCCTGGGGCTCGTGCAGGCTGGCGTGGAGGGTGGCGAGCTGCTCCCGTGCGGCCGGAAGGACATCGCGCTTGGATCGCGACTGGGCGAACTTCGTCCACAGCTCAGCGTTCAGACGCTCGTAGGTGTCCACGGTCACGGGGGCGAGGCGGCGGGGGTGCTCGGCGGCGTGCCGGATCCGGTCGATGTCAAGAGCGGGGATCGCGAGCAGACTGCCCGTGACCGTTACCAAGCGGAGTAGTTCACGGCGATTCACGTCGTCACGTTGCCAATCGTCGTCGTGCGGCGCGCCGGGGAACCGCGGTTGTGTTGCTGGGCCATTCCTTCCTACCCGGGCGCCTTGCAGTTCGGCAATCTTGACCCGCTTCGCTTCCGCGACGACACGGTCGAAGTGGGCGAGAAGCTCGCCGTTGGCTTCTAGCGCCTGATCGGCGGTTTGCCAGAAGACACGGCCTGGGAACTGGCGGCCGGCCTCGATGTGGGAGATCGACGTTCGCGAGTAGGCGGTGATCTTCCCGATGGCGGTTTGGTCAAGCGGTGAAGCCTCCCGGTATCTGCGGAGCGCGGCTCCCAGGGCACGACGAAGTTCTGTGATCGCTTCAGGAGCACGGGCCATGAACGTCTCCAGTCGTGTCCGCAGCACATGTCCGGTACGTGCATGGGCGTAGCTAGCTGCACGAACAGGAGGACAAGGCCAGCTAGGTGTGGGAGTTTCGCCCACATTATCCCCCACGTCAGTTCCACACGGTTACGTGGTGGATACGTAGAGCGACGGTTTCGCTACGGCGACTGGAACCGCAGGAGGGGTGACGATGAGCGGATTTACCACGGTGCTCGTCGTGATGGCCGTCTTTGCCTTCGGTTCGGCTGTGATCAGCGGGTTAGCCATCTTCGTCGATGAGATGTGGTTGCGGCGAGCAAGCGCGCCGCAACGCCGACCAGGACGACACAGAAGACGAGTTGCGGGAGGCGGCGGATCATGTGTTCATCCGAGATTGACCTCTTGCTGACCGAGCTGCGCCGCACTGTGTGGGGACTCTGGGTGTTCGGCCCGAAGCATGGCCCCGACGTCGTAGCTGCGGTGCACAGATGGCAGACGTGCGCAGACGTGGTGATCCTTCGCGGCGAGGACGATGCGACGGCCTACCGTACGCCGACCATGCTGGGCTCGGACGTGTTCGTACCCGATCTGGTGTCGTGGCAGTACCACTCATCGGCGGTATGGACCCTCCGGGCGGCGCTCGCACTGCCGCCCCCAGGGCATGCGCAAGCGCCGATCGCGGTGCTGAAACCCGACCTGCTGTGCTTCCTGCCCGCTGATCTCGGCCAACCGGTCACCATTCGCCCGCCGCAGCTCACCGGCCCCGCCGATTGGAAAGTCGGGAGGTGAGTCGGTGAATGAGGCTCGGGACAAGGTCATCGCCGTGAACCTGGCGTTGGCGGGCGTCCTTCAGCACGCCGAGCAACTGCACCGGATCTATGAGTGGCGCGTCTGGAGATAGCCACAGTGATGTGCGACGAGCCCGCCGCGAACACCGGGGCAGGCCATGTCCTGCTGGCACACCTCGATGCGGGTAGCCGCGCCGGACTGGAACTGTCGCGACTACGCTTCATGGCGTCTGCAACGCGCATTCGTCGCCGCATGGTGAGCCCGCGGAGTCCACTGTGGTGAACTTGTCGTCGTACCCTTACCGGTGGGGATACTGTTGGAATTGCTGGGGATTTCGACGAATGTGCGTACGTCGAGGCTGGAGGTGAGCGGGCATGTCCGGTGGCGGGGAGGGCGACGGGGTCGGGCTGCGGAAGCGGCTGCCGCGTCCGGTTTACGAACGTGAGCTGTTCCGGCTGCAGGGGGAGTTGGTCAAGCTCCAGGAGTGGGTTCGGGTCGCGGGTGCCCGCCTCGTAGTGGTGTTCGAGGGGCGCGATGCGGCCGGGAAGGGCAGCACGATCAAGCGGGTGGCCGAGTACCTCAACCCCAGGCAGGCGCGGATCGCGGCTCTCCCGGCGCCGTCGGAGCGGGAGCGTTCGCAATGGTACTTTCAGCGCTACGTCGAGCAGTTGCCGACGGCGGGCGAGATCGTGCTTTTCGACCGCAGCTGGTACAACCGCGCGGGAGTCGAGTGGGTGATGGGGTTCTGCACCGAGCAGGAGCACCGGCGGTTCCTGCGGCAGTGCCCGGTTTTTGAGCGCCTGCTCGTCGAGGACGGCTTGCTGCTGCGGAAGTACTGGTTCTCGATCAGCCAGGCGGAGCAGGAGCGGCGCCTGCGCAAGCGCGTCGATGATCCGATGCGTCGCTGGAAGCTCTCCGCCGTCGATCTGGAATCGGTGTCCCATTGGCAGCAGTACTCGCGGGCCCGCGATGAGATGCTTGCCGCGACCGACACCGCGGCGGCGCCTTGGTATCTCGTGGAATGCGAGGACAAGCGCCGGGGACGGATCAACATGATCGCGCACCTGCTGTCCAGCGTCCCGTACTACGAGGTGCCGGTCCCCAGGGCGGAGCTGCCGGTTCGGCCACCGCCCGGCGACTACGAGCGGCCGCCTCGGGAAAACTACACCTACGTGCCCGACCACGCTGCTTCGCTGTGACGAGGGCGAACCCGTGTCGTCGTGCTCAAGGTGGAAAGGCCGTGGGATCGCCGCCCCGGGGTGGGTGTTCCAGCGAGAACCGTGCGGTCTCGCCCGGCCCGAGGTGGACGGTTCGGGGGCCGCAGGCGCAGGTCACCCGGCGGTGGGCCGGTCCGAGTGCGCTTCGCACGGTGATGGTGCGTCCGGTGACCTTGATGGTGAGCGGCAGGCCGCGGTAGCGCAGGGATAGCTCCAGCGGGCCGAGCTCGGTCGGCCACAGCGGGTTGAACCGCAGCATGCCGTCGCGGACTTCGATGCCGGCGAAGCAGCGTTGCAGTAGGTCGACGCCGCCGGTCATGGCGGCGAGGTGGATGCCTTCGTTGGTGGTGCCGTGCTGGGTGTCGTGAATGTCGCTGGCCAGCACTTCGTCGAAGAACTCCAGCGCCCGGTGCCGGTGGCCGCGGGCGAGAACCCAGGCGTGCACCACCGCGCTGAGGGTGGATCCGTGGCTGGTGCGCCTGAGGTAGTAGTCGATGTTGTCGGGGATCGTCTCGGCGGGCATGGGGTAGCCGAGCCTGGTGAGGATGTCCTCCAGTTCTTCGGCCGACAGCAGGTAGAACAGCATCAGCACGTCGGCTTGCTTGGATGCCTGGTAGCGGTTCGGGTCGTCGTTTTCGGCTTCCAGGATGCGGTCCAGGCGTTGGATGTCCCCGTAACGGCCGCGGTAGGCGTCCCAGTCGAGTTCGGCGAGCCGGTCGTAGCCTTCGAACTGGCTGATGATGCCGTCGGCGTGGAACGGCACGAACATCCGTTGTGCGATGCGGTTCCACCGGTCGGTTTCGTGATGGCGGATGTCGAGGGCATCGGTGAGCTCATCGCGGCGCTCGGCGGGCAGTTCGTGCAGGAGGCGCACCGCGGTGCGGCACAGCCAGGCGGTCATGATGTTGGTGTAGGCGTTGTTGTCGATTCCCGGTCGGTCTCGGCCGGGGTAGGCGGTGTGATACTCATCCGGGCCGACGACGCCGCGGATGACGTAGCGGTCGCGGCTGTGGTCGTACTGGGCGAGCGAGGAGAAGAACCGCGCGATGTCGAGGATCATTTCCGCGCCGTAGTCGCTGAGGAACTCGTCGTCCCCGGTGGCCTGGTAGTAGTGCCAAATGTTGTGGGCCACGGCGATGCCGATGTGCCGTTGCAGGTGCGTGTGATCGGGCAGCCAGCGGCCGGAGCGGGGGTTGAGGTGCAGCAGCTGGCTTTCCTCCCGGCCGTTACTGCCGCTCTGCCACGGGAACATCGCCCCGGCGAATCCGGCATCGCGGGCGGCGTTGCGCGCTTGCCGCAGCCGGCGGTAGCGGTAGTGCAGCAGCAGGCGGGCCAACTGCGGCATGCGCAGGCTGAGGGTGGGCAGGATGAACAGCTCGTCCCAGAACACGTGGCCGCGATATGCCTCGCCGTGCAGGCCACGGGCGGGTAGGCCGACGTCGAGATCGGTGCTGTTGGGCGAAATGGTCTGCAGCAGGTGGAACAGGTGCAGGTGCACCGCTTGCCGAGCGGCCTCGCTCATTGACAGTCCATAGTGGAACGTTCTGTGCAGGCGTGCCCAGGCGAGGCTGTGCGATCGGCACAGGCCGTCGAAGCCGGCGGCGTCGCGCACCTGTTCCACGGACTCCGCAACGGGTTCGGTGGTGGCGAAGTCCCGCGAGGTGTGCAGGGAGACGATCTTCTCCACCCGCACCTCGGTGCCCCGTTGGACCTCGACGGTGAGATCGTGGGCGATGACGTTCGCGTGCCGCAGGAGTGACCGCTTCGCGTCGATCGGCTCGTCACCCAGGTAGATTCGGGCGCGCTCGGCCTCGGCTATGCGGATGTGCGACTGGGATGTTCGTGCCTGTAGCACAACGATATTCGGGGAGATTTCGGCGGTGTGGTAATCGACGAGGTGCCGGTCGCCCAGCGCGCGATAGCGGGCGACCCCGGTGTTGGCCACGTTCCCGTCGATTCCGCAGCGCAACGTCAGCGTGCCCGACCAGTCCTCCGCGACGAGCGTGGTTTCCAGCCCGGCGAGGTGCGGTGAGGCCATGTGCACGAAGCGGTGCTGCACGACCCTGGTGGTGCGGGCTTGCCGGTCGCGGAAACGCAGCCGGCGGACCAGAATGCCGCGTTCGAGGTCCAGTTCTTGCTCGTGGTCGAGCAGGTCGACCTGCGTCAGGTCGAACCAGGGGCCGTCGTTGAGGCGGAAGGTCAGCAGCAGCCAGTTCGGCATGTTGACCAGCGATTCGGTTTCCACCTCGTGGTCGGCCACCGTCGTGGTGAGCCGGTTGTAGCAGCCGGCGACGTAGGTGCCGGGGTAGTGCACGCCGTCGGCGCGGGACTCCGGTGCCGCTCCGCGCGTGGCGAAGTAGCCGTTGCCCAGCGTGCACAAGGCTTCCCGGCGGCCTTCGTCGTCCGGGTCGAAGTCGTGGAAGCCGAATTGCCAGGCGGTCATCGGAGGTCGTCGCGGAAGATGACGACTGCGGTCGCGTATTGGCGTTGGTTGCTCATGGCGGCCTCCCCGACATTGCCCGCACTCAGGATGTGACGGGGACGAACGGCTCGCACCGCGAGCCGGAACTTCGAACATTCGGACATCGAGCGCCAGATCGGTCGCGCGGGGCTGCGCAGGGACGATCGGCGGTTCAGGGGAACTGGCCCAGGCGCCGCAACAAATCCGTGCAAGCGGACAGTTGCCGGATCTCCGCGGCGGAGAAACCGGCTTCGAGGGCCCTGGCCAGCCAGTCCTCCTTGGCGCGCCGCCCGGTGCGGAACTGCTCGCGAGCGGCTTCGGTGAGACTCAGCAGCGTCTTGCGTCCATCGTTCGGGTCGGGCGATCCGGTGACCAAGCCCGCGTCCTGGAGAACCTGGATGATCTTGGCCATCGACTGTGGCCGCACACCCTCGGCGCGAGCCAGGGCCGTGGCCGTGGCCGCCCCGTCGCGTTCCAGGCGAAGCAGGACCGACGACTGCGATTTGGTCAGGTCGCTGCCCTCCGCCTGCTCGCGGAGCCTGCGCACGAGCTGGCCGAGGACGACTCGGATTTCGCCCGCCAGCAGGGAGGTGTCCACCGGTGACTCGGATCGCTGGTCGCTCACGCCCCGAGGCTAGCATTTATACAGTTAACTGCACAGATAGCTGTCGAATTTCTGAACATCACTACCCCATCCTCTTCGATATTTGATACAAATAAGGCCTGTCGAAGGCTAAGTCGGCCTGGCCGGGATGCCCAGGATGGGCCCGCAAGTCGGCGAAATAGCTGGCAAGGACCCGGTTTTTGGAAAGAGGAGGGTTGCGTGATCATATATCAAACTCGTACGGTCCTGATGTCCACCGAAGACCGCCGGAGGTTCTGATGCCCGCCGTTGCCGCGGCCCGCCCGTTCCGGGAGGGGCTGTTGAAGCTGACGCCACCGCGTCTGCTCGGTTCTCGCTGTGGCCGCTGCGCCACGGTCACCTTCCCGCCCCGGGAATTCTGCCCGGGTTGCCGAGCCGTCGAGCCGATCACCGAGACCGAGCTGTCGCCCGAAGGCACCGTGTACAGCTTCACGGTCGTCCGGCAGGCACCGCCCGGGATCGAGGTGCCCTACGTGCTGGCCTATATCGACCTCCCGGAGGGGGTCCGCGTGCTGGGTCAGGTCGTCGGGGTGGCTCCCGAAGCCGTCACCATCGGAGTGGGCGTGCGACTCGAACCAACGGCCTTCGGCCGGGACGGGGACGGCACGGAGCTCGTCGGCTACCGGTTCCGCGCCGCGAGCGAGGTGACGGCATGACACTCGCTCCTGCTCACGTGGCCGGCGCCGGGATGATCCGCTTCGGCAAGTACCCGGCCGACGTCACGCTCGAACGGATGGCGGTCGGCGCCGCCCGTGCGGCACTCCTCGACGCCGGCGCCGATCTCACCCAGATCGACGCGTGCTACGTCGGCCATGTATTCGGCGGACCCGTTGCCGGGCAACGAATCGCCGCGCAGCTCGGACTTGACGGGCTGCCGGTGTCCAACCACGAAAACTACTGCGCCAGCGGCGCGACCGCGCTGCGCGAAGCCTGGGTGGCGCTAGCCGCCGGACTGCACGATGTCGTGCTGATCGTGGGCGTGGAGAAAATGACCGACCGGGTCGCCGGTGGCGTCCGGCCCGACCCGGGCGATCTGGACGCGGCGGTCGGCTACGTCATGGCCGCCGGCCATGGCCTCAGCGCCCGGCGCTACATGGCCGATCACGGTGCGACGCGCGAACAGATCGCGGCGGTCGCGGTGAAGAACCACGCCCACTCGGTCCACAACCCCTTCGCGCAGTACCAGCGGCCGGTCAGCATCGAGGAAGTCCTCAACGCGCGCCCGATCGCCGAACCGCTGGGCCTGCTGGACTGCAGCCCGATCTCCGACGGAGCCGCCGCGATGGTGCTGTGCACCCCGGCCGGTCTGCGGCGTCTCGGCCTCGTCGCGCCGGGGCCCCGGATGCTGGGCTGCGCCCTGGTCAGCGGCAGCGTGCGGCCCGGCACCGGCGACGTCAACGAAGAGGACGTTTCCCGGCGGGCCGCCGAGGAAGCGTGGAAACTCACCGGGATCGGCCCGGAGGACATCGACCTGGTGGAGATGCACGACTGCTTCACCATCGCCGAAATCGTGCGGATGGAAGGGCTCGGCCTGATCCCGCGCGGTGCCGGGGCGGCCTGGACCGCGGCGGGCGAAACCTCGCTCGGCGGGCGCCTGCCGGTCAACCCCAGTGGCGGTCTGCTCTCTCGCGGGCATCCGGTCGGTGCCACCGGAGTCGCCCAAGCCTGTGAGCTGACCTGGCAGCTGCGAGGCACTGCCGGCGGCCGTCAGGTCGAGGGCGCTCGCGTCGGGCTGAGCTACTGCAAGGGCGGCACGGTCAACGGAACGGACGGAGGTTCGGTGACGACGCTGGTGATGTCGAAATGACCGCCGGGGTGAGCGCCGGACTGACCGTCTGGGGCGGCCGAACCGCACTCGTGGACGCTCTGTCCAAAGTGGATAGCGGCGTGCCGGCGGCCTGTCTGATCCCGGACCTGCCCGGTGACCGGGACCTCGAAGCGCTCTCCGACGAACTGCTCGACGCCGAGATCGGCGACGTGCTCGGGGACGTGCTGGCCGAGGTGCAACAGGTGCTGCCCGAGTTGAGCAGCCGGGGAGGACGTCTGGTTTTCCTACTGCCGCACGATGTCGCGCTGGGGAGACCGCACAGCACGGCGGCGAGTGCGGTCGCCGGCGGGGTGCTGTCCATGTCCAGAACCTTGGCGATCGAGCTTGGCCGCGACGGCGTGACGGTCAACACGCTGCTCTACGCCGACGGCAGCGAGCCCGCCGTCGCCCGGCAGGTCGCGGCGCTGGTAGCGCCCGAATCGGCGGCCATCACCGGTCAGGAGATCTATGTCACCGCGGGCAGCGGTCTGGGGAGGTTGCGGCCATGAGAACCGCACTCGTCACCGGCGGAGCCGGGGGCATCGGGCATGGCGTCTGCGAGCGGCTGGCCCGGGACGTGGACGTCGTGGTCGTCGCCGACCTCGATCCCCATGCGGCGGCGGCCGGCCTCGGGCCCAAGGCCCGGCCGATGGTTCTCGACGTCACCTCGCCGGCCTCACGCGAGGCCGTCGCGGCGGCCTGCGTCGAGGAGTTCGGGGCGATCGACGTCCTGGTGAATTGCGCCGGCGTGCTGGAAGACGCCCGCGTTGGCACCCTCGACCCCGCCCTGTTCCGCCGCCTGCTCGCGATCAATCTGCTCGGGCCGCTCGCCCTCACCCGGCTGCTGCTCGGGCCGATGGCGCAGCGCAATGGGGGAGCGGTGATCAACGTCGCCTCGCGCGCGTGGCTGGGCACCTTCGGTTCCACCGCCTACTCGACCGCCAAGGGCGGGCTTGTCGGCGCCACCCGGTCGCTTGCCCTCGAAGTCGCGCGCCAGGGCATCACCGTCAATTGCGTGGCGCCGGGATTCGTGGCGACGCGGATGACCGAAGGCCTGCCGGAGCGCATCCGGCAGCGCACCCTCGACGCCATCCCGGTCGGCCGCGCCGGGCGGCCCAGCGACGTCGCGGACGCGGTGGCCTATCTCAGCGGCGCTTCCTACGTCACCGGCCAGGTGCTCGTGGTCTGCGGCGGCCGCAGCATCGGCGATCCCTACCGGCCCCCGGCGTGAGAGGACAGAAGATCATGGGTCCCTTGCATGGACTGCGCGTCGTGGAGTTCGCCGGACTCGGCCCGGCCCCGTTCGCCGCGATGATGCTCGCCGACTGCGGCGCCGACATCGTGCGGATCGACCGGCCCGGGTCCGAATCCGACGGCGGCATCCTCGAACGCGGACGCCCCACCACCCGCCTCGATCTCAAGTCGGAGTCCGGGCGCGCCCGCGCGCACGAGCTCATTGCGGCGGCCGACGTGCTGCTCGAAGGCTTCCGTCCGGGGGTCATGGAGCGGCTCGGGCTGGGGCCCGACGCATGCCTGGAGATCAATCCGCGACTGATCTACGGGCGCATGACGGGTTGGGGACAGACCGGGCCGATGTCCGCCAAGGCCGGGCACGACATCAACTACCTCGCCCTTACCGGCGCGCTGCGTTCCATCGCCCGGAGGGGCGAAGCGCCGGTGCCGCCGCTGAACCTGGTCGGCGACTACGGCGGCGGTGGGATGCTGCTCGCCTTCGGTGTCCTGGCCGCCTTGCACGACCGCCACATCAACGGACGGGGCCAGGTCGTCGATGCCGCGATGGTCGATGGGATCAGCCTGCTGATGTCGGGAATCTGGAACCGGGTCGCGGCAGGGCGCTGGCAACCTGAGCCGGGAACCAACGACATCGACACCGGGGCCCCGTTCTACGACGTCTACCAGACCGCCGACGGCGGGTACCTGGCCGTGGGCAGCATGGAGCCCCAGTTCTACGACCGGCTGGTAGGTGCCCTCGGGCTGGATCCCGCGCAACTGCCCGAGCAATGGGACCGGGCTTCCTGGCCGGCCACCAAGAAACTGTTCGCCGAGGTCTTCGCCACCCGCACCCGGGCCGAGTGGACCGCCGTCTTCGAGCCACTCGACGCCTGCGTCACGCCGGTGCTGAGCATGGCCGAGGCGGCGGCCGACCCACACGTGGTGACACGCGGCACCCTGCGGGTCAACAAGGGCCGGGTGGAACCCGCCCCCGCGCCTCGCTTCGGCCGGATCACACCGGAGTAGACATTGTCCAACCGCAACCTGGCCGACCACGGCAAACGACAGTTCCGGTAGGACGACCTAGCCCCTGTCCTGCAACAGCCGAACAAGGGTGAGGTACGCCAGGGACATGAAGGCCGCCACCGCCAGCGCCCAGGCCAGGGTTTGGGTCGCGCGGGCCCGCCGCCGACCGACCACCGAGGGCGGGAATCCTCGCCGCAGAAGCCGACGCAGCAAGGGATGCCGGTGGAGTCCCACGCTGTAGCCGGTCAGGATCAGCGCCGCCAGCCCGAAGACCGCGGAGGCGACGGAGGCCAGTTTGTCGGCAACGTCAAGCACATGATCAGATTGCCAGCCGCCGGAGCTCCGGGCGTCGGCCACTGCCGCTTCAGGCCAGAAATCGCCATGCGAGGGGGACAAGTTGGGCCACGTTGACGCGGTTCCACCGCGCGTTGAACGGGCAAAATCGGCGTTATGAGCGCCGTGGAGAGCACTGAGCTGGCGAAGTTCCTGCGAACCTGCCGGGCCCGGGTGAGTCCGGAGGAGCTGGCGCTGGGCCGCGAATCCTCCCGCCGTCGGGTCCCCGGACTGAGGCGCGAAGAGCTCGCGCAGCTCGCTGGGGTGAGCGTGGACTACTACACGCGGCTGGAACAGGGCCGCAGCCGCAGCGCCTCGGCCGACGTGCTGGACGCGCTGGCCACCGCTCTGAGGCTCAACGAGGCCGAGCGCCAGCACCTGATGGACCTGGGTCGGCCGGAGCCGGCCCGGCGCAAGCGCCGCGCACGCCCCCAGCGCGTGGAACCCGCGACCCTGCGACTGATCGAAATGCTCGACGAGCTGCACTCCCCGGCGTTCGTCCTCGGACGGCGGCTCGATGTCTTGGCGCACAACCGGCTCGCCGGTGCGCTGATCACCGAGTTCCGGGCGCTGCCGGCGGCCGAGCGAAACCAGGCGCGGTTCGTGTTCTTCGATCCGCATGCTCGCGAGCTCTACCAGGACTGGGCGGCGGTCGCCGCCGACACGGTGGCGATGCTGCGACTCGACGCCGGCCGCTACCCGGACGATCCGCAGCTGTCGGCGCTGATCGGCGACCTGTTCATCCACTCGGCGGAGTTCCGGAAGTGGTGGTCCGACCACAAGGTGCACCGGCGCACCACCGGGTCGAAGGGCTACCACCATCCCCTCGTCGGCGACCTGACCGTGCAGTACCAGGCATTGCATCCGGCCGGGGATCCCGACCAGATCTTGTTCGTCTACACCACGGAACCCGGTTCGCCCTCGGACACCTCGATGCGCCTGCTGGCGAACTGGAACAGCACCGAAAACCAGGAACGCGAACCGAACGTGCGCTGATCTCATCACGCCGCTACGGCCCCCGGCCCGAGGCCGTAGCGTTCCGCAACGATTGAGGCGAACCGATTTGCGTCCGCGTTGGCGTAGCCCGCAACCTTCAGCTTGTACTGCTGTTCGCGCAAGGCCTCGGCGTCCTCGTCGCAGATGGCGACCAGTTCGACCGCGTCGGAATCGAGCAGCCCGGGCCCTGATGACCGTGTAGGGGTGAGCTGGTGAACGTCGATCAGGCGAAGCAGGCAATTCGTGAGCGGGTGTGGGCGCTGCTGGAGTCTGGTCTGGCCGCCCCCGCTGGCGTCCACGGCCGCATCCCGTCGTTCTTCGGAGCCGATCGAGCCGCCGAGCGGCTGGCCGAACTGCCCGAGTGGCAGGCCGCCAAGGTGGTGAAGGCCGTACCGGACAAGGCCCAGCAACCCGTCCGTGCCCGTGCTCTCCGAGAGGGCAAGCTCGTATACATGGCGGTGCCGAAGCTGGCCGAGCCGAAACCTTTCTCGCTGCTCGCCCCGGCTGAGCTGTCAGTGCCCGCCGACGAGGCCGCCAGTAAGAACGTCGCTGCGAAGATCGGCCGTAAAGTGGATGTGGACGAGATGAAACCGGTCGACCTGATTGTCTGCGGCAGCGTGGCCGTTAACCGGCGCGGGGTCCGGCTGGGCAAAGGCGCGGGTTACTCGGACATCGAGGTGGCCTTGCTTCAGGAGGCGGGGCTGATCGGGCCGGAGACGACGATCGTGACTACTGTGCACCCCCTTCAGGTCATTGAGGACGAGCTTCCCGAGACCGACCACGACTTCAGCGTGGATGTGATCGTGACGCCCGACTTCGTCATCCGCTGCCCGGATCCGAGGCGACCGCAGGGACTTCTGTGGGACGACCTGCCGCCCGAGAAGATCGCGAGAATCCCGGTGCTGGAAGCTCGCCACAAGAACATCAGATAGACGCTGCCTCTCCCGTGGTGATGGTGGTCCTTTTCGTCCCTGGATAAGGGTGACCATCTTCGGCGCTCTTTTCGTTGCTCCGGGCTGTTTCAGTGGGGGGTACGGAAAGCCATGCGGAAAGGGAGAAAAGTAGATGGCTACCTGGTTGATCACCGGCGCTTCTCGGGGCGCCGGTCGCGAACGGAAACTGCCTTGGAAGGGCTTATCCCGTTCGCGACCGCATGCCCCAGCCGGGCGGCCGGGTGGTCGGAGTGGGGGAGCGCGGGGTACGGCTTATGAGGTTTTCGCCAGTGGCGTCGGCATTCGGGGGGCCGACGCCACTGGCGTGCAGAGCCCAGGTCGGGGGTTGTCGGGGCTGGGCTCCTCAGCCAACGTGGCTTCTCAGCCGACTCCGTCGAGGAGAGGTTCGACTGTGTCTTCCGTGTTGGCTGCGGTGGTGGCTTGTCGCTGCGCGCCCGGGGGCGGCGGCCCGTCGGAGGCGAAGCGGTCGAGCACGTTCTTGGTGAGCTTGGAGATGTTGTTGTCGTAGTTGTTGTGGGAGAGCGAACCGCAGTAGGCGATCGAGCTCGCCGACCACACCGCGCCGCCGTTGGCGGTGGGGAAGTAGACGATGTCGCCGCGAACGCGACCGTTCTGCGTTCCGCCCGAGCCGGGGACGTTGAAGAAGAGCTCTTCGAGCACTTCGAGGTAGATGTCGGTGTGACCTTCCGAGTTCGCCGCGATCAGCGCCTCCGGCGGTGATCCGAGCGCCGCGTCATAGATGTCGAGTTCGAGTCCTGCCGCGCCGTCGCCGACGAGGCCGAAGTCTCCTAACTTTTCGTCGGGTGCGATCCCGTCGAACATCCAGTTCAGTTGGTCGCTGCGGCCATCTTCGGTGCGGCGGTAGTAGGACGAGACGTCAAAGCCTTCGGCACCGAAGCCGACCCCTGCCAGCCGTTGCGGCGCGCGGCCGCGATGGCGCCAAAGTGTGCCGTATTCCCCGGTGAAGGAGAGGTGGAATTCACCGGGGCGGCAGCGCCATGCGTTGGAGCCGTGGCCCTTGCGCACCTCAATGACGTTCTTGTTCTCCGGGTCGAAGTTGATGACCCAGTAGAAACCGTTGGCGCCCAGGTACATGAGCCGCCCGCCGCCTTCGGTGTAGGCGTGCAGGTGGTCGAGCATCTGCTCGGAGTAGTACTCGGGGTGCGAGCCGGTGAGCACCACGCGGTACGGCCGCAGCACGTCGACGCCCTCGTGGTGCAGGTCCTGGTCGGTGATCACGTCGAACTCGTAGCCCAGGGTCGTGAGCCAATCGATCAGGTGGAGGTCGGCGTTGAACTGCCACAGCGACGGCGACAGCCAGTGCCGGAAGCCCGGGCGCATGTTCAGAATCGGCCGCAGCCGCGAGGAGTACGCCACCCCGGATCCGTCGCTGTGCACGTCATAGGTGGAAAGGCCGAACTCGCGATGCTCGGACAGGACGATGTTGCCTTCTTGCAGCGCCGGTGCCCGCGCCACGAAAAGTTGTGCCAGCGGCGCCGTCAACGTCACATGATCATTGGCGTAGGCCAGGTAGCTGGCGGTCGGCACGAGGAAGCAGATGCGTTTTTCCCGCCCGGGGAGCGGGCGAACGTAGAACGGCACGTAGTCGGTGTCGGCGTCGGCGCGCAGCCGCGCGGCATACAGACCGGAGGGGAGATCGTCGGGGACCTTCAGCGTGAAGTCGACCGCCCAGCGCGCGTCGTCGAGATCGTCATCATGAAAGTGGATCGCGCCGTACTGGTCCGTGGCATGGATGAAGTTCTGCTCCTTGGCCCGCCAGTTGTAGCCGGTCACCGCCCGGGTCGGCACGTTGACCGTGCGGCCGTGCAGCTGGTTCGCCGACACATCGGTGATCCGGCGGGTCTCGCGGATGCCCTGCCGGGTGATCTCCTCCTGGAAGTTCCACGCGGCGACCAGCGCCGGACCGTGCGGATTGTCGATCTGTGAAACGATTTGCTCGCGCGGCAGCGCCGCCGCATGCACCCGCGGCCGGTCGAGCTTGCCGTTGTAGCCACCGGCTACCGCCACTCCGATCGGCTCGTCGGTCAACTGCTCGACATAACCGGCCATCACCAACGGCACGTCGACGTCGTTCGGCACGCGCACGGTGCTGTGCTCCATCACGAGCGCGGTAGTCGACTGCAAGGAGCTCGCCAGCGCGAAGCGCCCGTTCGTCGGCGTGACGATCGGCTCCTGGTTGAGCGTGACGGTGCCATTTTCCACGGACATCGAGGCGAGGTACCAACATCCGGCCAGCAACGGTTTTCCGGAGGAAATGCGGTGGACGTTTCCCGGCCCATCGCCCAGCCAGGCTTCGAGGCACCCGTCCTCCCCGATGAACAGGCCGTACCCCGCTTCCCTGGAAGCGTCCCACTTCGTCAGCAGCCCTTGCGGGCCCGGCCGCCAGTAGCCCTCGGTCTTCGTCGGCATCGTCGGGCAGATCAGCACCTGCAGCGTGAAAACGGGGAGACGCAGGCGCGGATGATCGTCGACGATCACATGGGAACCGGAGTAGACGCGCTGCACCCGGCCCTCGTAGTCGGTGTCGATGTCGGTGCGGACCGGTTCGACCTTGAAGCCCGGGCCGTCGGGGTTCGTGTCGCCGTGAATAAGCTTCACGATGTCGGCGTGATAGCTCTCCGCGTCACAGCTGACGAAGAAGTTCACGAGCTCGCCGGGGAACACGCTCAGCTCGTCGCTGTAGCCGATGACCTTCATGATCCTGACCTCCTCAGTACGCCGGCAACAGGTCGGCGTCCGCGAGCCGCTTCAGGAAGAGGCCGTGCTCGGCCTCGTATCGGTCGGGAAAGCTGTCGGGCAGGAGCTCGGGCGGGCGCCCGGGCGTGCCGATGATCGTCGCAATGCGCCATTCCTCGTGCGGTTTCGTGCACACGAGGATGTACTTGCCCGGCATTTTCAGGTGATGCTTTCGCAGGTAGATGAGCACCCGCTCCAGCTCGTCACTGTGCTTGCCGATCGGTCGCGTGCGGTGCTCGTCGATGATCGCCTGGGTAATGCGCGGTTTGACCTCGGTTTCCAGGATGTGCTGCTCGACCTGGAGATACGCGGCGTGCTCGCGCGCGAACTGCTCTTCCTGAGAGGGAAGCTCCACTGCCATCCCTGATCAACCTCCTTTGCCGGCCGAACCATCGGAACTCCGGGACTCCGGAACACCCGCGCTATTCAACGTAGCCCGCTGCCGACGCCGGTTCGATAAGTCAACTTGCGCATTTTTCGCCGGCACCGCTCTTGCCCGCTCCCCGGACCTCGCCCACAATTGCTGGACATAATGGTTGGCATAGGTCAAGGGCGAGGTCCGGGTCGCCGTAGCACTCACCGGAGTCCTGCCGGGGTTCTTCGCACCCACGGCCAGCACATCGCGCCGCGCGACATTGAGTGTTTGCTCGATATCGGACAAATCGCCGCGGCTACCACCGACCTGAGGGCCGGCGCCGCCGAGATCCTGGACCGTTTCCGGTCGATCGTGCCGTACGCGGCGGCCAGCATCAGCGCGTGGAATCCAATTACCGATCGACACGAAACGATCGCCAACGCGTCCTACCCGCCCGAGGTGGTGCGGCACCTCGACACCTGGTTCGTGCACCACGACGAGGTCTACGAACTCATGCGCAACGTCGACCCGGAGCCGCTGCGCTGGCGCGACATGCCGTTCGACTACCGCCGGCTGTACTCCGCGCGCGAGGTGTTCATGCCGGCGGGCTTCGACGAAGGCGTGACGACCTGCCTTTACACGCCGGACGGCCGCTACACCGGCAGCATGCACGTCAGCACCGACTCGCGGCGCCACCCCTCGGACTCCGCGGCGCATGCGCTGGTCATCATGCAGCAGATGCTGGCCGGCGTGACCGACATCCTTCGCCCGCCCACGTGGCTGGCTTCCTCGCTCGGCACCGAGGAAGGAGGGGCCATCGTGACCCCTGAGGCGAGGGTGGTCACGCTCGCGGGCCCCGCTCCCGGGCCCCACCTCATCTCCGACGGCGCGCTGCCCCGCGCCGTGGCCCAGACGCTGTGCTCCGGGCAGGTGGTCACCCGTTTCCTGTGGCAGGACGACGCCGGACATTGGCACGAGGTGCGGCTAGCACCCATCCCGGAGGGCGCCGTGGTCACCGTGGCTGCGAGCCGCCTCCCGCACGAGCTGACGCCTCGCGAGCTTGACGTGCTCACGCTCGTGACGGCCGGGTGCTCGAACCCGCAGATCGCTGCCACGTTGTTCCTCTCGACCAAGACCGTCGCCAAGCACGTCGAGCACCTGCTTGCCAAGCTCTGCTGCACGACGCGGGCCGAGGCCGCCTCCCGTGCCATCAACGAGGGGCTGCTTCGGCGCCCCGTGCCCTCCGCCCGCGCCTGACGCGCGGACTTCTCGACGCCTAAAGAATCGTTTCAAAAGTGGCGAAATCGGCATTTCCCCAGAAGCGTCGCCGGAAAACCGAGAATCTGAAATCACCTCACCGATAACGGAAGTCGCCGCACGCCGCAGTCGTCCCACGCCGCGCGAATAGAGCATCGCGAATAAAGCAGACAGCGGGGGCTGTTGCACCGATCGGACCGAAATTCCCATTCCGCCCAGCGGACATTAGGACGTTTCAATGCCGGAGCGCGTCGATCCATCGCGAAATCGCCTCGGCCGTCGTCGCGGCCCCCTCGCTCATCATCGTGAAGTGGTTCCCGCCAACATCCGCCGAATGGTGGGGCAGCGGCCACCCGGCCCGCCAGGCGACTTCTCGATGGTGTTCGCGAAGCGGGTCGCCCGGCCGCACGAACAGCTTCGGCGCGGAAACCGGATTCGGGTTCCAGTCGCCGAACATCCGGAAATACCGTCCCATCGCGGTGAGCCGGAGCTGTTCGAGGTGGGCGATTCCGTCTGGCGGCTCGAACATGTCCCCGATGAGCTCGGGCAGGATCGCCGCGATCTCGTCGCTGGTGGGCAGGTAGGTGTCGAGCAGGACGATTCCGGTCGGCGCCATCCTCGCCCGCTCCAGCCGCTCGGCGCCTCGACGAGGTCGCCGACCCGGGTGCCGGTGCCGTGGGCCTCGACCATGTCCACGTCCGCCGGCCCAGCCGAGCTGCCGAAAGCGCTTGGCGGAACATGCGTTCCCGCGCCGAACCATTGGGCACGGTAAGTCCGTTGCTCGCGCCGTCCTGATTGACCGCCGAGGAACGAATCACGGCCATGACGCGGTGCCCACCGCGCACCGCATCGGAGAGCCGCTCCAAACGAGGACACCGGCGCCCTCGGCCCAGGCTGTCCCGTCTGCGGTCGCGGAGAACGCCTTGCAGCGCCCATCCGGCGCCGGCGCCCGCTGCCTGCTGAATTCCACGAACACACCGGGGGTGGACAGCACCGAGACACCCCCGGCCAACGCCACCGTGCATTCGCGTGCTCGCAACGACCGGCAGGCCAGATGCAGTGCCACCAATGAGGATGACTGGGCCGTGTCGACCGTGATCGCCGGGCCTTCCGAACCGTAGAAGTAGGCGAGCCTGCCCGACGCGACGGCGGCGGAGGTACCGGTCAGCAGATGTCGGAAGCATCGAGGGGGAGACCTGCTACTTTCGTCCTCCAGCGGGCCTTTGGGTTCGTTGGTTCACGGAATGCTGCGGATGCCGCAGCCGATCAACGCCTGCGAAAACAAGGCGCCGATTACCCGAGCAATTGACGAGGATTACCGACCGGCACGATAGACAAGATTCAATTTCGGTCCGGGCCGTCACGCCGCGAGAGGCAGGTGTGGCGGACAATGGGCAGGGGGCGGTCTCAAGGTGATCCCCAGCGGGGCTGAAAGCAGCAATGAATCCATCCGCATGGGCGCAGCGTAGGAGCGTCATCGCGAGAGCCATGGAAGGTAGTCAGTTCGAGCATCGAAGCTGGCCCTTTAGTGCAAGTGCCAAGGAGGCGGACGCGCGGCGAACACCCGGTGCAGCGCCAAGTAGGCCCGTACGGTGCCAAAACTCGGTGCACGGTCGTGCCGGCGGGTGGTCGAGGCTCTGTTGTGGACGGTGGCGACGGGCAGACGGCGAAAGCCGCAATGTGGATGTTCTCGGGTCAATCGGATGGTCAGGCGGCGGATGACGGCGCGCGGGGTGACGGGACGTGTCGGAATGAACTCGGACCGAATACGTTGCCGGGCGCGAGTTTTCGGCGACCTGGGAAAATCGGGGTCGCGTCCGCCCTGAGGTCGGCGTCCTGGGTGCGTTCGGTCTCGGGGAGCGAGAGGTCCGTGTGTTGCCCGAATTTCCCGCTTTTGGCGGCTGAACGCGCATGATCGCTGTCGGGGCGGGGTGAACGGTTCGGTGCACGGGCTCGGCTGCCTCATAATACCTGCACGATGGCCGTTTAGGCCAAGTCCGAAGCGTGATCTGATTGGGTGTTTTTTCGTGTCCTTACTGGTGCCGGAGGAGGTGAGGCGGCTTTTTCAGGTATTGACCGGCGAGGACATGACGGATGCGGATGAGGATGCGTTGTTCGCGGTGGCGGAGCGGTTGGAGTCGGATGCGGCGACGGTGGAGACGTTGGGTCCGGTGGTGGGGGATGTGGTGGGGCGGGTGCGGGGTGAGTTTTCGGGGAAGGCGGCGGACCGGTTCGCGCAGCGGTTGGAGGCGTTTGGTCCAATGCTGGAATCCGGTGGCGCGGGGTTGCGGGAATTGGCGCAGTTTGTGCGGAATCTGGCGTTGCAGGTGCAGTATTTGAAGTTTGTGACAGTGGGGGGCCTGCTGCTGCTTTTGGCGGAGATCGCTTGGGCGGTGGCGATGGCGGGCCCTACTGCTGGGGCGAGTATGGCGTGGCTGGCGGCGCGGTTTGCGGTAATGCGGTTTTTGTTGTCGCGGTGGTGGGGTCAGTTGTTCATGCATTTGGCGATGGGTCAGATCGTGGGCGTCGGGCTGCAAGTGGTCATGGATGCTGGGGCACAGGGTTTGCAGTTCGCGCTGGGAACGCGCGATAAGTGGGATGCCGCGATGTCGGAAATGGCGGTGGGGGTCGGCTCGTTCAGCGGGCTGCTGGCGGCGCCCTTGTCGGCGCTGGGCAATGTGGTCGGCAACGCGATCACCAAGGTTTTGGTGCGGGGTCTGGGTGATGAGGTCGATGCCAAGCTGCTGGAGACGGCGGCGCGGCAGGTGGCCGAGGAGCATGCGGAGCAGTACCCGGTGGCCTCGATGGCGAAATTCGCCGATGTGGTCTCCAAGAACCTAGAGGATTACACGGGTATGTCGGTGCGGGCGATGTGGGTGGCCCGCTTCGGCCATGGCCTGGGCGAATCCCTGGAAGAGGGCCTGACCGAAATGCTCGGCGAGGCCGGGTACGGCGCGATCAGCGGCCAGGGAGCGCAGTGGAACCCGTTCTCCTTCACCGCCGGGCTGTCCGAAGCGGTGGGTTCAGGCGTCGGGAACCTGGCGGGCCTGGCGGTGCGGGGCGAGCTGACCCCGGCGGGCCGCGCCCGGGAGGCCGCCAACGAGGAAAAGAATTCCGGCAGCACCGACACCGGCACCGACACGTCGGAGGAGTTGACGACCGATTCCGGGTCGGAGAAGGGCGAGGGATCGCAGACGAGCGAGAAGCCAGGCTTCTCGTATACCCACAGCGAAAAGCCCGGCTCCCCGAATGGCCTGCCCGATGTGGAATCCGGGGTGCGTGCGCCTGGTGCCGGCGCAATCGCCACCGGCCAAGCACCGGGTTCGGCGGGGTCGGGCGTTACGGTGCCGTCGACTCTCCCGCCTGCTGGCTCCGGCACCGAAAAGGCGCCGCTTGGCGACGCGTCTGGTGCACCGGAACGCGGAGATGGTGCGGTGGCCAAGGAAAATGCCGCCGGCATGTCTCCGTCCTCGGGTGCTGCGACGCCGAGCCGCTCAGCTCATAACTCGGTACCGCATACCGGTATTGCTTCGCCCGCTGGCGGCGTGGCCACGCCGGGTGGTGGGCCCAGGGATGCGGATGCCGGTGCCGCATTGGGGCAGGACGCCAATGCCGGTGTATTTGAGACGCCGAGCGGGGTGGCGTCGTGGCGCGAGGCTGATGGAGCGGTGCCCGGTGCGCTGGCGGGTCAGGGCAGGCCGGGCACGCCGCCGCCACCCTACAGCCCACCCCAGGGGCACGACCTGGTCAGCAGCCATTCGCCGGGCTTGGAGGATGCGGCCGGGGTGGGCGGCTCCCACGCCGCCTCGCCGCCACCGGCCTTCAGCCCGAATGCCGATACCCACCACGGCGTTCCAGAATCGTCTGGTGTGGACAGTCGTGGCGATGCGGTCGGGCATTCGTCCGATTCGGTGGGGCATTCGGCGCCGGTGCCGGGGACGGGTTCGCCCGGCCGGGATGGTTCGCCGGTCGCTGACGATGGTGTGACGGCAGGTCATTCCCAAGGCGATTCGACGCAGCGTGGCGAGCTGGCCACTCGCGGCTCGTCGTCTATGGACAGTCCTGGCGGCTATCGGGATGGTTCGTCGGTTTCTGATGGTGGTGTGACGGCCGAGGGCTCTCGGGTGGGTGAATCGCCGGCGTATGGCGGAGCTGTTGGCAGTGATCACGCGGGTGTTGGCTCGTCGGGTGCGGATGGTGCGGCTGCGGCGACCGGGAATCCGGCGGTGGGGTCGGGTTCGTCGGGTCCGGGTGGTGCGGTGGGCTCTGCTGGTGGTGTGACGGTTGGCGATTCCCGTGTCGACTCGCCGAACGACCACACGGGCACTGGTCCCTCTGGTGTGGACAACCCGAATGCCCCGCTGGAGGGTGCGCAGGCGGCGGGGCCCGCCACTCAGGTGCCTGGCTCGGTGGTGGACAAGCCGTCGACGGGCGCCACTGATGTGCCTGGTGCGTCTTCGGATGCCGTGATGTCGGGGACGACGTCCACGGCGCCTGGTGCGGCCCCGAGTTCGGACAGCGGGGCCACGTTGCCGGGGCATGGGTCTGTGTGGGGTGGAACCGCCGTTCCGGCTGCGTCTGCGGGGCCGGGTTCTGGTGCGGGTTCGGTGGCGGGGAATGCGGATTCGGCTCGTGTGGGTGATGGTGGGCCGCAGTCGACGGTCTCGCCGGGCTCGTCGGTGTTGCCGGAGTCGTCTGGGGCTGTGGCGTCGGGTGGTGCGGTGTCGGGTGCGGGTGCGGGTGCGGGTGCGGGTGCGGGTGCGGTGCGGGTGTCGGTGCCGGTGGATGTGGCCTCCGGCGGTGGGGTTGTGGAATTCGTGCGTGGTCGTGTTGGCGATGCTGGCGCGGGTCCGGTGGTGTTGGAGTCGGGGGACGGTTCGAGTCCCGGTGTGATGTCGTCGGGCCAGGCGTCGGAGGTGGCGCGGGAATTGGGTCGTGATGTTGTTGTGTTGATGCCGGGGCGTGGCCGGCGTGGTCCGCGGTGGATGCGGTTCGCTGCCGATGGGTCTCGTCCCCGCCCGGTCGGCGGGCCGGGCCGGATTGAGGCGCCGGCCGGGCTGGATGCTTTGGCGAGTTCGTCGGCTGCTGTTCCGGACGGCGCGCAGGTCGAGGAACAACCGACTTCGACCGGCGTGGCGGAGTGGACGGACGCGGATCTGCGTCGGGAGGTCGAGCGGGCTCAGTCGGTCGGCGGGCCGCGTGATGTGGCGGAGCGGATCGTGCAGGGCACGCATGATGTAGTGGCTCTGGCGCGGGGCGATGCGGATGTGTCGCTGGACGACGTGGTGGCTTTGGTCGCGGCCAGGGCCGGCGACGTCAGCGTTGCCGATGCCGTGCGGTTCGCCCGGGAATTGGCGACCCGCCTCGGTAGCGGGGGAACAGGGTTCGGCATTCACGCCGGAGCAGGACCAGATCCGTTTGCGGGTATTCCCGGGTTTGGGGAATTTTCGGACGGCGGTCAGTTCGGTGGCATGAGCGGTGAGGCTGCGGATGAATCGATGACGTGGGGGCTTGATCCGGGCGTCGCTAACTGGGCGGATGACGGGGCGTGGTGGTTTGACCCGTCGGCCATTGAGCAATCGCACGGTGCCGGGTTGGACGTAGGAATGGCGGGGCTGTCGGTGTCTGCTGCGGACAGCGGCCGTGGTGTTGGCGAAACGGTTTCGGGTGGTGGCCGTAAGCGGCGGCGTGATGATGACGGTGCGGTCGATGAAGGTGCCGCGCGCCAGCCTGCGGGGCGCGATGGCACGGCCGAGGAGTCCCACGAAGCGGAGCAGTTGAGAGAGGCTGCCCGGGTCGAGGCGCGTCGTGCTCGGGATGAGGGTCGGCCCTACAACGGCAAGGCTTTGGGACGAAAGTTCGGGATGAGTGAAAGGTGGGGTCGAGGGCGGCTGGCGGAGATCAAGGAGGGCGGTGCTAGTCAGCGGCCGGTGGAAGACCCGGTGCAGGTGCGGGAGGCGGCGCGAGTGGAGGCGCGTCGTGCTCGTGATGCGGGTGAGCCCTACAGCAGCACGGAGTTGGCGGCGAAGTTCGGGAAGAGCGGAAGTTGGGCTAGGGACCGGCTTGCGGAGGTCAGAAAGGAAGACGGTGCGAGCCGTCAGATCAACGATGAGGTCGGCGCGGGTGATCTGGAGCAGGCGCGGGAGGCGGCGCGAGTGGAGGTGCGCCGTGCTCGCGATGCGGGTGAGCCCTACAGCACCACGGAGTTGGCGGCGAAGTTCGGGAAGGGCGGAAGTTGGGCTAGGGACCGGCTTGCGGAGGTGACGGCTGACGATGCTGCGAGCGGCCAGGCATCGAACGAGCCCAGGCAGCAATACGAGGCGGCGTGGGCGGAGGCGCGTCGTGCTCACGAGGCGGGAGAGCCTTACACCGGCGCGAAACTTGGAGAGGCGTTCGGGAAGAGCGAAAGCTGGGGGTTGCAGCGGCTTCGGGAGATCAGGGACGAGAGTGGCGGGATTGACGCCCACGAGCAGTTGAGGGAGGCGGGGCGTGCGGAGGCGCGTCGTGCTCGCGACGCGGGAGAGCCCTACTCCGTTGGGGCGTTGGCGCAGGAGTTCGGGAAGAGCCAAACGTGGGCCTTGACGCGCCTGGCGGAGATCGGGGATGGGAGCGGTCCGACCCGTCAGGAATTGGGCGAGCAGTTGCGGGAGACGGGGCGGGAGGCGGCGCGTCGTGCTCGTGATGCGGGCAAGCCGTACACCGGCAGGGCGTTGGGGGAGAAGTTCGGGAAGGGCGAATGGTGGGGTCGGCAGCGTCTTGCGGAGATCAGTGATGAGGGCGGTGCGAGCCGTCGGGAATTGGAGGAGCAGTTGCGGGAGGCGGGGCGTGCGGAGGCGCGTCGTGCACGTGATGCGGGTGAGCCCTACGAGTCCGGTATCGCGTTGGCCCAGCAGTTTGAGAAGAACGAAAGGTGGGGTCGGCAGCGACTTGCGGAGATCAGGGACGAGGGCGAGACGGTCAACGAGGGCTGGACATCGGGCGCGGCGGGGCGTGCGGAAATCGGGAGAGCCGACGATCCGTCGGATGCTCCGGACGGTGATGTGGCGGATGTGGCGTTGTCGGAGGCCGTGTCACCTGTAGATGTGATTGCGGCTGAGCGGTCGCGGTTGGTTTCTGAGTTGGCGGCGTCGGTGGATGCGTTGCGGGGGCTTTTGGTGGGTGCGCCGGAGAGCTTTATGCCTGGGTTGCGGGAGCGGGTTGCGGTGTGGTCGGGGATGTTGGGGAGGGGTGGGTTTGATGGTGCTGCGGTGGAGGATTTGCGCAAGCGGGCGGGAGATGCCCGGGCGTTGGTCGAGCGGGTGCAGAGCGCGGCGCAACAGTTCGTGGCTGTGTCTGAGGCGGGGGTGCGGGGCGGTAATGCCGACGAGTCCGCGGCCCGTCTAGGTACGGAGGGCAGGGGCCTGGGCGTTCGCGCCGGAGCGGGCCCGGATCCATTGGCGGAGATTCCGGGGTTTGGGGAAGTCCCGGAAAGCGGTCAGTTCGGTGGTATGAGCGCTGAGGCGACGGATATTCCGATGGCATGGGGGCTTGATCCGGGCGCTTCCGAGCTCGCGGGTGATCTGGGGACGTGGTCGTTTGATCCGGTGGCTTTGGAGCGGGAGTGGGGTGTGGGTGGGTCGGACCCATCGGTGTCTGGTGCGGACGGTGACGGCGGTGCTGGCGAAACGCTTTCCGCTGATGCTGGCCGCGAGCCGGGACATGTTGATGACGATTCGGTCGATGAAGATGCCGCGCGCCAGTCCGCAGGGCGCGATGGCACGCCCGATAGGCCCGATGATGCGGCGCAGCTGCAGGAGGCGGCGCGAGCGGAGGCGCGCCGTGCTCGTGATGCGGAGAAGCCGTACACCGGCAAGGAGTTGGGAAAGAAGTTCGGGAAGAGCCAAACCTGGGGTTTGAGAAGGCTTCAGGAGATCACGAACGAGCGTGATGCGAGCGGGAAGCGGTTAAAGGCTTCGGAGGTGGTGCGGGAGGAGGCGCGGGAGGAGGCGCGTCGTGCTCGTGATGCGGGTGAGCCGTACACCGGCGCGGCGCTGGGGGCGAAGTTCGGGAAGAGCGATTGGTGGGGTCTGGAGCGGCTTCGGGAGATCAAGGGTAACGAAGGCGAGAGCGTCGCGGCGGATCCGGATGAGTTGCGGGAGGAGGCGCGGGAGGAGGCGCGTCGTGCTCGTGATGCGGGTGAGCCGTACACCGGCGCGGCGCTGGGGGCGAAGTTCGGGAAGGGCGAATGGTGGGGCCATACCCGGCTCGGGGAGATCAAGGATGAGGCCGGCGCGAGTCGGCAGGATTTGGATGAGCAGGTGCGGGAGGCAGGGCGCGAGGAGTTCCGTCGTGCGCACGACGCGGGTAAGCCCTACACGGCCGAGACATTGGCGAAAAAGTTCGGACGGGGAGTGAAATGGGGCAAGGCGCGGCTTGCGGAGATCAGGGCCGAGGACGGTGTGAGTCGGCAGGATTTGGAGGAGCAGTTGCGGGAGGCGGGCCGGGCGGAGGCGCGTCGTGCGCGCGATGCGGGAAAGCCTTACACCGCCGTGAAATTGGGGGAGAATTTCGGGAAGAGCGAAACGTGGGGACGCGCGCGGCTTGCGGATATCAAGAATGAGGACGGTGCGAGTCGGCAGGAATTGGATGAGCAGCTGCGGGAGGCAGGGCGGGCCGAGGCGCGTCGTGCGCGCGATGCGGGTAAGCCCTACAAGACCAGGGAGTTGGGGGCGAAGTTTGGGAAGGGCGAAAGGTGGGGACGCGCGCGGCTTGCCGAGATCGCGAATGAGAATGATGTGCGCCAGCGGGAATTGCCCGAGCCGCATCGTGCTGTTGATGCGGGTGAGCCCTCCGCATCCGGCCACGCGTCGGGTTCTCGGGGCGGCCATGTGGCGGGCGTGGTGGCGCCGGAGGCCGCGTCGTCTGCGGATGTGATCACGGCTGAGCGGTCGCGGTTGGTTTCCGAGTTGACGGTGTCGGTGGATGCGTTGCAGGGGCTTTTGGCGGGTGCGCCGGAGAGTTTCATGCCTGGGTTGCGGGAGCGGGTCGATGTGTGGTCGGGGACGTTGCGGTGGGGTGGGTTTGATGGTGCTGCGGTAGAGGATTTCCGCAAACGGGTGGCGGATGCTCAGGCGCTGGTCGAGCGCGTGAGCGATGGGGTGCGGTCTCTGTTCGTGCCAGCGGCAGACGTGCCTGTGCCCGAGGCGGGAGTGCGGGGCGGTGATGAGGGTGAGTCCGCATCGGCCGGTGCGGCGGTCGCGGACAGCGGTGAGTTCGGTGGTATGACCGCTAACTCGGCGGATATTCAGATGACGTGGGGATTTGATCCGGATGCTGCCGAATTGATGGAAGGGCTGGAGACGTGGTCGTTTGATACGGGCGCTTTTGAGCGGGAGTGGGGTTCCGGGCCGAGCATGGATGCCGCGGAAGCGGTTGTGGGCTCGGTGGGTGAGTCGGCGGCGGATGCGTCTGAGCGGTCGCGGTTGGTCGCTGAGCTGGCGGCGTCGGTGGATGCGTTGCAGGGGCTTTTGGTGGGTGCGCCGGAGAGTTTCATGCCTGGGTTGCGGAATCGGGTTGAGGTGTGGTCGGCGACTTTGGAGCGGCGCGGGTTTGACGATGTGGAGTTGGGGGATTTGGGCAAGCGGGTGGCCGATGCCCGGGCGTTGGTGGAGCGGGTGCGCGGTGAGGCGGGGTCTTATCGTGTTGGCGGGCAGTTCCAGGGCGGCGGCCTCGACTCTGTGACGAGCGACGGAGAACATTCCGACTCGGATGCGGTGGGATTGGCGCTGTCTGATGAGGACAGTGACAGTGACAGTGGTAATGGAGTTGGTGAAACGGCTCCGATTGGTGGGAGTGCGGGCCGTAAGCGGGGGCGTGCCGATGAATCGGTCGATGAAGGTGCTGAACGTAGGCCGGCGGGGCCCGATGGCACGGCTGAGTCGTCTGATGCGCAGCGGGTGCGGGAGGCGGCGCGCGTGGAGGCGCGTCGTGGTCGTGATGCGCAGGAGCCTTACACGGGCAAGGCATTGGGAGGGAAGTTCGGGAAGAGCGCGGACTGGGGCTTGGCGCGGCTTGCGGAGATCAGGGATGCGGAGGATGTGCGCCGAAAGGTTGCTGACCAGCAAGAAAAGGCAGAGGCGCGGGCTGTGGCGCGTCGTGCACTGGAAGCGGGTACGCCCTACTCCGCCAAGGAATTGGGGGAGACGTTCGGAAGGGGCGTGAAGTGGGGTGCGTCGCGGCTTGTGGAGATCAGGAGCGAGGGCGCTTTGCGCCAGCACGATTCGGTTGAGCAGGAGGTGCAGGAGGCGGCGCGGGCGGAGGCACAGCGCGCACTGGGCGCGGGGAGGCCCTACTCCGCCGAGCAGCTGGGGAAGAAGTTCGGAAGGGGCGTGAAGTGGGGTTCGTCGCGGCTTACGGAGATCGGGAGCGAGGATAGTGCGAGTCGGCGGGATCTGGTCGAGCAGGAACTGGCGCAGGTACGGGAGCAGGCGCGGGCGGAGGCGCGTCGTGCTCGGGAAGCGGGTCAGCCCTACAGCGGAACGGAGCTGGGGAAAAAGTTCGGAAGGAGCCGTACCTGGGGTAAGGACCGGCTTGCGGAGATCAAGAAGGATGCTGGTGCGAGTCAGCAGGCACTGCGGGGCGCGGCGCCGGGTGGTGTGCCGGCGGCGGTGACCGGGGGCGCGTTGCCGGTTTCGGACTCGTCGGGTGTGGCGGGGTGGACTGGGTCGGATCTGCGTAGGGCGGTGGGGTTGGCTCATGCGGTGGGTGGGCCGCGTGATGTGGGGGCGCGGATTGTGCAGGGCACGCATGATGTGGTGGCGTTGGCGCGTGGTGATTTGGGTGTGTCGTTGGATGATGTGGTGGCTTTGGTGGCGGCGCGGGTTGGTGAGTTCGGTCGCGATGAGGCGGTGCGGTTCTCTCGGGAGTTGGCAGCGCGTCTTGGTTCCGGGGGGACCGGGTTCGGTGTCAGTGCTGGGGCGGGTCCGGATCCGTTGGCGGATCTTCCGGGTTTTGCGGAAGGTGCGGACGGTAGCCAGACCGGTGGAATGGCCGCGGAGTCGGCGGATGTTCCGATGACGTGGGGGCTTGATCCGGGGGCCGTTGAATGGGGGGGTGGCCGCCCGCTGTGGTCGACCGATCCGGCGAGCATTGAGCAGTCGCAGGCCGCCGGCTGGGATGCGGCGGGGTTGTTGGAGTTTGGTGCGGACAGTGACCGTGGTGTGGGCGAAACGGCTGCGGTTGGTGATTCCCGTAAGCGGGGACATGTCGAGGACGATGCGGTCGATGAAGGTGCCGCGCGTCGGCCTGCGAAGCCCGGTGGCAGGCGCACGCTGGTTGGCCCTGCGGAACAGCGAGAGTCGGGACGGGCGGAGGCGCGTCGTGCTCGTGATGCGGGTGAGCCGTACAACGGTAAGACTTTGGGGGAGAAGTTCGGGAAGAGTGAAAGGTGGGGTTGGTCGCGGCTAGCGGAGATCAAGGATGAGAGCGATGTGCTCCAGCAGGCATTGGACGAGCACGAACTGGAAGCGGCGCGGGAGGAGGCGCGTCGTGCTCGTGATGCGGGGATGCCTTACACCGGCGAGGAGTTGGGGACGAAGTTCGGGAAGAGCGGAGTGTGGGGCCGGAGGCGGCTAGCGGAGATCCGGGCTGAGGGTGGTGCGAGCCGACAAGATTTGGACGAGCAGCTGCGGGAGTCGGCGCGGGTTGAGGCGCGTCGTGCGCGGGACGCGGGTGAGCCTTACAGCGGCGGCACGTTGGGGGCCAAATTCGGGAAGAGCGAAAAGTGGGGTTCGACAAGGCTCCGGGAGATCAGGAATGAGCCCGGCGCGAGCGTGGCGGAGCCGGAGGCCCCGGGGCAGTTGCTGCGGGAGTCGGCGCGGGCGGAGGCGCGTCGTGCTCGTGATGCGGGTGAGCCGTACACCGGCGGTGCGTTGGGGAGGAAGTTCGGGAGGAACGAACGGTGGGGTTCTACAAGGCTCCGGGAGATCAGGAACGAGCCCGGCGCGAGCGTGGCGGAGCCGGATGACGTGGAGCAGATGCGTGCGGCGGCGCGGGTGGAGGCGCGTCGTGCTCGTGATGCGGGTGAGCCGTACACCGGCGGTGCGTTGGGGGCCAAATTTGGGAAGGGCGAATGGTGGGGTTTGTCGCGGCTTAGGGAGATCAGGGAAGAGGACGCTGAGAGTCAGCGGGAGGTAGCGGACTCCGAGCAGTTGCGCGAGGCGGCGCGGGTGGAGGTGCGTCGTGCTCGTGATACGGGGATGCCGAACACCGCCGAGACATTGGCGAACAAGTTCGGACGGGGTTTGCGGTGGGGCAATAAGCGGCTTGCGGAGATCAGGGATGAGGGCGATGTGCGCTCGCCGGATTCGAAGGAGCAGGAGCGGGAGGCGGCGCGCGTGGAGGCGCGTCGTGCGCGCGATGAGGGAAAGCCTTATACCGCCTTGGTGTTGGCGAGCAAGTACGGCAGGCACGAATCGTGGGGTCGTGCGCGGCTTGATGAAATCAAGGTTGAGGGCGGGGCGAGCCGGAAGGACTTGGAAGAGCAGTTGCGGGAGGCGGCGCGGGAGGAGGCGCGCCGTGCACGTGTGCGGCGTGAGCCTTACAGCGGTGTCGAGTTGGGTGCGAAATTCGGGAAGAGCGAGAGGTGGGGACGCCTTCGGCTGGCGGAGATCAGGGGAGTCGGCGATGCGTCGGGGTCGCAGCAAGGTGATGGGGCAGGCGCGGTGGCATCGGAGGCCATGTCTGCGATAAATGTGGTTGCGGCTGAGCGGTCGCGGTTGGTTTCCGAGTTGGCGGTGTCGGTGGAGGCGTTGCGGGGGCTTTTGGCGGGTGCGCCGGAGGGGTACATGCCTGGGTTGCGGGAACGGGTTGACGTGTGGTCGGAGATGGTGCCGCGGGGTGGGTTCGACCATGTGGCATTGGAGGATTTGCGCAAGCGCGTGAATGATGCTCGGGCGTTGGTGGAGCGGGTACGCGGTGAGTTGCCGTCCCAGGTCATGCCTGTGTCCGAGGTTCCTGCCGATCCGGATCCATTGGCAGGTCTTCCGGAGTTTGCGGAGGTCGCGGAGATCGCGGACCGCGGTGAGCTCGGCGATGCGACCGATGAGCTGGCGGATATTCCGATGACGTGGGGCTTCGACCCCACGGCCGTCGAGCTTGCGGAGGAAGGGTTGTCGACGGGGTCGTTCGATCCGGCGGATGTGGCGCGAGAGCGGGGTTCTAGCTCGGGTGTGGAGGAGGATGCGGCTGACGCTGCTGTGGAGTCTGCGGATGTGGATGCGGCCGAGCGGGAGCGGTTGGTTTCTGAGTTGGCGCTGTCGGTGGATGAATTGGGGAGGCTCTTGCCAGGTGCGCCGACGGGCTACCTGCCCGGGTTACGGGAGCGGGTTGAGATGTGGTCGGGGACATTGGCGCGGGGTGAGCTCAACGCTGTGGCATTGGGGGATTTGCGCAAGCGGATGGACGACGCTCGGGCATTGGTCGAGCGGGTGCGCGGCGAGGTGGGTTCTTACCGCGTTCCGGAGGTTTTCCAGGGCTCCGGTCCCGACTCTGCGACGTCCCGGCTTGCGGAGATCAATGATGAGGACGCTCCGGACTGGCAGGAACTGCGCGAGCAGGCGCGGGCGGAGGCGCGTCGAGCTCGGGACGCGAGGGAGCCCTACACAGGCTTGGCATTGGGGGAGAAATTCGGAAGGGGCGTGAAGTGGGGTGCGTCGCGGCTTGCCGAGATCAGGGATGAGGACGCTCTGACCTGGCGGGATGAGCGCGAGCAGGTGCGGGAGGCGGCGCGGGCGGAGGCGCGCCGAGCTCGGGACGCGGGTCAGTCCTACAGCGGCAAGGAGCTGGGGAAGAAGTTCGGAAAGGGCCATAGCTGGGGTAAGGACCGGCTTGCGGAGATCAAGAACGATGCTGGTGCGAGTCAGCAGGTGCTGGAGGGCCCGGCGCCGGGTGGTGTGCCGGCGGCGGTGACCGGGGGCGAGCTGCCGGTTTCGGGCTTGTCGGGTGTGGCGGCGTGGTCTGGGTCGGATCTGCGTAATGCGATGGAGCACGCTCATGCGGTCGGTGGGCCGCATGATGTGGGGGCGCGGATTGTGCAGGGCACGCATGATGTGGTGGCGTTGGCGCGTGGTGATTTGGGTGTGTCGTTGGATGATGTGGTGGCTTTGGTGGCGGCGCGGGTTGGTGAGTTCGGTCGCGATGAGGCGGTGCGGTTCTCTCGGGAGTTGGCAGCGCGTCTTGGTTCCGGGGGGACCGGGCTCGGTGTCAGTGCTGGGGCGGGGCCGGACCCGTTGGCGGATCTTCCTGGCTCTGCGGAAGTTGCTGACGGCGGCCAGACCGCCGGTATGACCGCCGAATCGGCCGATTTTGCGGATATTCCCATGACGTGGGGCTTTGATCCGGACGCTGACGAGCTGGCGATGGATCTGGGGACGTGGTCGATTGAGCCGATGGTTTTGCCGGAGTGGAATTTTGGGTCGGACGTGGGTGAGTCGAGGGCCGATGCGGCTGACCCGGCTGCGTCGTCTGCGGATGTGGATGCCGCCGAGCGGTCGCAGTTGGTTTCTGAGTTGACGGTATCGGTGGATACATTGCGGGAGCTTTTGGCCGGGGCGCCGGATGGCTTGATGCCTGGGTTGCGTGGGCGGATTGAGGTGTGGTCGGGGACGTTGGGGCGGAGCGGGTTTGATGGTGCTGCGGTGGAGGATCTGCGGAAGCGGGTAAACGATGCGCGGGCGTTGGTCGAGCGGGTGAGCCGCGAGTTGGAGCCGCACCGCCTTCCGCACCAGGACAGTGACGGTGGTGTGGGCGAGACGGCTCTGGTTGGCGGGAGCAGTGGCCGCAAGCGGCGGCGTGCCAATGATTCTGTCGATGAAGGCGCCGCACACAGGTCGGCCGGGCCTGGTGGCACGGGCGAGCAGTCCGAGGCGCAGCGGGTGCAGGAGGAGGCCCGCGAGGAGGCCCGTCGTGCCCGGGATGCGGGCAAGCCCTACAGCGGTAAGGAGTTGGCGAAGAAGTTCGGGAAGTCCGAAACGTGGGCCTTTGCGCGGCTTCGGGAGATCAAGGAGGAGGGCGGTGCGGACCGGCAGGATTTGGAGGAGCAGTTGCGGGAGGCGGCGCGGGTGGAGGCGCGTCGCGCTCGGGATGCGGGCGAGCCCTACCACAGCAAGGCATTGGGGGAGAAGTTCGGAAAGAGCCAATCGTGGGGTTGGATGCGGCTTTCGGAGATCACGGAGGAGGGTGAGGCGACCGGGCCGGTATGGGACGCGCGGGAACGGGAACGGGAGGCGGCGCGCCAGGAAGCGCGTCGCGCTCGGGATGCGGGTAACCCCGACAGCGGCGCGACGTTGGGAGCGAAGTTCGGGAAGAGCGGCGCGTGGGGTTTGGATCGGCTTCGGGAGATCAGGGATGAGGGCGGTGCGAGCCGGCAGGACTTGGACGAGCAGGAACGAGAGGCGGCGCGTGCGGAGGCGCGTCGTGCTTGGGACGCGGGCGAGCCCGTCACCGGCCCGCAGTTGGCCAACAGGTTCGACAAGAGCGTGAAATGGGCTGAGGCGCGGCTTCGGGAGGTCAGGAGCGAGGGCCGTGTGGGTGAGCCGAAGTCGCAGGCCCCGACGCAGCTGCGGTCACAGGCGCGCGTAGAGGCGCGTCGTGCCCAAGAGGCGGGTACGCCCTACAGCAGCACGACGTTGGCGCAGAAGTTCGGGAGGAGCCAGGCGTGGGGTTGGGCGCGGCTTGCGGAGATCAGGGATGACGATGCGGCGAACCGGCAGGGGGTTATCGAAGCGGCGCGGCAGGAGGCGCGTCGTGCTCGGGATGCGGGCAAGCCCCACACTGGACTGGAGTTGGCCGAGCAGTTCGGGATGAGCGAAAGGTGGGGTCATACGCGGCTTACCGAGATCAGGGATGCGGATGGTCTGAACCGGCAGGATGTGGACGAGCAGGAAAAGGAGGAGGCGCGTGCGGAGGCGCGTCGTGCTCGGGACGCGGGGCAGCCCTACACCGCCACGACTTTGGGGGAGAAGTACCAAAGGGGAGTGAAGTGGGGCAAGGCGCGGCTTGCGGAGGTCAAGGACGTCGACGGTGCTCAACCGGCAGCGGGCGAGCAGGAGCGCGAGGCGGCGCGGGTGGAGGCTCGTCGTGCGCTGGATGCGGGTGAGCGCTACACCGGCAAGGCGTTGGGGCAGAAGTTCGGGATGAGCGAACGGTGGGGGCAGGCGCGGCTTGCGGAGATCAAGGATGACAGTGGTGCGACTCGGCAGTATTCGCGCGAGCAGGAGCGCGAGGCGGCGCGGGCGGAGGCGCGTCGTGCCCGGGATGCCGGTGAGCCCTACAGCGGAGCGACGTTGGGGGTGAAGTTCGGCAAGAGCCACGGGTGGGGTCAGGCACGGCTTGCGGAGATCAAGGATGACGGCGTTGTGAGCCGGCAGGACTTGGACGAGCAGGAACGGGAGGAGGCGCGTGCGGAGGCGCGTCGTGCGCGGGATGCGGGCAAGCCCTACAGCAGCGGGGCGTTGGGGGAGAAGTTCGGGAGGAGCGATTCGTGGGGTTGGGCGCGGTTGGCGGAGATCAAGGATGAAGGTGAGTCGAGTCGGAAGGAATTGGACGCGCGGGATCGGGAGGAGGCGCGTGCGGAGGCGCGTCGCGCACGGGATGCCGGTGATCCCTACAACGCCCGAGCATTGGGGGAGAGGTTCCAAAGGGGCTGGAAATGGGGCGCGACACGGCTTGCGGAGATCGGGAATGTCGGTGATGCGGCGGGTTCTGGCAGCGGTTCTACGGCGGCGGGCGACCTGACGGTGGATGTGTCTGGGGGTGCGGCGACGGCTGAGCGGTCGCGGTTGGTTTCCGACTTGGCGGAATCGGTGGATGCCCTGCGCGGGATGTTGTCTGGTGCGCCGCAGGGGTATATGCCTCAGTTGCGCGGGCGGGTTGAGTTGTGGACGGAGACGTTGAGGCGAGGTGGGTTTGATGGTGCGGCGTTGGGGGATTTGCGCAAGCGGGTGGACGGTGCTCGGGCGTTGGTCGAGCGGGTGCGCGGCGAGGTGGGCTCTCAATTCGTGCCCCCGGCCGAGGCGGGGGTGCGGGGCAGTGCAGACGGTGCGTCCGTCGGTGTGACGGGGTGGACGGAGTCGGATCTGCGTCGGGAGATTGAGCGGGCTCGGTCGGTGGGTGCGCCGCATGCCGTGGCGATGCGGATTGTGCAGGGTACGCATGATGTCGTGGCGCTGGCGCGTGGCGATGCGGGCGTGTCATTGAACGATGTGGTGGCTTTGGTGGCGGCGAAGGCCGGTGGGGTTGGCCATGAGGATCCGGTGCGGTTTTCCCGGGAGTTGGCGGCCCGCCTTGGTACGGGAGGCACGGGGCTGGCCGTCCAGGCCGGGGCGGGGCCGGATCCGTTGGCGGATCTTCCCGGCTTCGATGACGGTGCGGACAGCGGTCAGGCCGCCAGCGCGGCTGCCGAAACGCCAGATATTCCGATGACGTGGGGGCTTGACCCGGGCGAAGCCGAGTACGCGGCGGATTGGTCGAATTGGACGATTGATTCGGCGTCGCTTGATCCGGCCGCCATTCTGGCGGATGACATCGCGACGTGGTCGTTTAATCCGATGAGTCCTGTATGGGATGCGGCCCCGGCAGGCAACGCTGCCGACGTGGTAATGGCGTCGACTGCCCCAGCGGCGTTCCAGGTCTCCGATGCCTCCGAGTCCAGTGGCGTCGACAGCTCGGGCCGGGATGCCGCGGTGGTGGAGGTGTCCGATGAGGACAGTAATCGGGATTTTTCCGAGGAGGACAATGACCAGGCCGTGTCGTCCGATGAGGACAGTGATCGAGATGTCGCCGAGACGGCTCCGATCGGTGAAAGCAGTGGCCGCAAGCGGGGGCGTGTTGCCGATTCGCCAGATGACGACACCGAACGTAGGCCGGCGAGGCGCCGTAGCACGGCCACGAGGCTTGCGGATGTAGATCGGTTGCGGGAGGAGGCGCGTGCGGAGGCGCGTCGCGCTGATGACGTGGATGAGCCCTACACGGGTGAGACGTTGGGGAGGAAGTTCGGAAAGGGTTCGACGTGGGGTAGACACCGGCTTGCCGAAGTCCGCGGAGACCGTGAGGTGACCCGGTCGGCTTGGCGGGACAAGGAGCTGCTGCGTGCGGAGGCGCGTGCGGAGGCGCGTCGTGCGCAGGATGCGGGTCGGCCGTACACGGGTGAGATCTTGGGATGGAAGTTCGGAAAGAGCTCGACGTGGGGTAAAGACCGGCTTGCGGAGCTCAATGAACAAATCGGCGCGACTCGTGCGACGTCGCGTGACCAGGAGCCGCGGGAGGAGGCGCGTGGGGAGACCAGGGACGAGGACGGCTTCTTGAGCCGCCCGGCGTTGCTGGAGATGCAGCGGGAGGAGGCGCGTGCGGAGGCGCGTCGTGCTTGGGATGCGGGTGAACCCTACGACGGCAAGGCGTTGGGGGAGAAGTTCGGGAGGGGCGAACAGTGGGGTTCGGCGCGGCTTCGGGAGATCAGGGACGAGGGCAGCTTGAGCCGCTCGGCGTTGCTGGAACAGGAGCGGGAGCGGGAGCGGGAGGAGGCGCGTGCGGAGGCGCGTCGTGCTTGGGATGCGGGTGAGCCCTACAACGGCAAGGCGTTGGGGGAGAAGTTCGGGAGGAGTGAAAAGTGGGGTTCGGCGCGGCTTCGGGAGATCAGGGAAGAGGGTGTGACTGTTTCGGCGTTGCAAAAGCGGGTGCAGGAGGAGGCGCGTGCGGAGGCGCGTCGTGCACGGGACGAGGGCAGGCCTTACTCCTCTGCGCGACTGGGGAAGGAGTTCGGAAAGAGCAAGGACTGGGCCGCGAAGCGTCTTAGGGAGATCCAGGACGAGGGTGCTTCTTTTTCGGCGTTGCGGGAGCGGGAGCGGGAGGAGGCGCGTGCGGAGGCGCGTCGTGCACGGGACGAGGGCAGGCCTTACAGCGGCGTGGAGTTGGGGAAGAAGTTCGGAAAAGGCCAGAGCTGGGGTTTGGAACGCCTTGGGGAAATCAGGAACGAGAGTGCTGCGGCCCGGCCGGAATCGGGTGCGGAGCGGGAGGAGCATACGCGCGCCGTGGGAACGGTTGTCCAGGCTGGAGCGGGATCGTCGTTGGGTGCTGCTGATTCGCCGGGCGTTGGGTCCTCGGAGGGCGTCGCGGCGAGGGGTGTCGATGGGGGCGAGCGGACACGGTTGGTTGCCGAGTTGTGGGAGTCGGTCGCATCGTTGCGACGGTCTTTGGTTGGTGCACCGGACGGTTACCTGCCTGGGTTGCGAGAGCGGGTTGAGTACTGGTGGGCGACGTTGGGTCGGCACGGGCTCGATGGTGTGGATGTGCCCGCATTGCGGAAGCGGGTGAGTGACGCCAGGGCGCTGGTGGAGCGGCTGCGCCGCGACGGGGTGGTTGATGTTTCGGGGCCGCGTGAGCGTGTTCCTGACGTGGGTGTGCAGGCGGACGACTCCGACGTCGAGCCGCGAGCGGATGCCGGGCATTCGGTTTCGGATGAGGATTCGGGGTCCTCGGATGAGGATTCGGCATCGTCGGATGATGAGTCGGCATCGTCGGATGAGGAGTCGGGTTCGTCGGATGATGAGTCGTCTGAGGACTCGTCGTCTGATGATGGTGCGGGAGAGAGTGATTCGGTTGGTGAGGGCCCGTCGCAGAGGTTTGCGGGGCTTGGCGGCGGCGCGGAACGATTTGGTGATAGGGGGTTGTCGGATGTTGAGGAAGAGTCGTCTGACGATGGTGCGGGAGACGGTGATTCGGTCAGTGAGGGGCCGTCGCAGACGTTTGCTGGGCCCGGCGGGCTTGATGACGCAGGGCCGGGAATGCCATTTCGGGAGTGGGCGGATGCGCGTGCTGAGGCGCTTCGTGCCCGTGAGGCGGGTCGGCCCTATACCGCTACGGACTTGGGGAAGAAGTTCGGGAAGGGCCGGAGCTGGGGTCGGATGCGGCTGGCGGAGATCGAGGGCGAGGGTGGTGCGACGACCCGGAAGCATCTGGACGACCGGTTGTCCGCGCAGGCGCGTGCGGAGGCGCGTCGTGCCGGTGACGCGGGTCGGCCTTATACCGCTACGGACTTGGGCAAGAGGTTCGGGAAGAGCCGGAACTGGGGTCGGGCGCGGCTGACGGAGATCGGCGAGCGTGGTGCGACGACCCGGCAGGATCTGGATGAGCAGGAGCGGGAGGCCGCGCGTGCGGAGGCGCGTCGTGCCGGTGACGCGGGTCGGCCTTATACCGCTACGGACTTGGGCAAGAGGTTCGGGAAGAGCCGGAACTGGGGTCGGGCGCGGCTGGCGGAGATCGAGGGCGAGGGCGGTGCGGCGACCTGGCAGGGTCTCGACGACCGGTTGCGTGCGGATGCGCGTGCGGAGGCGCGTCGTGCCCGTGACGAGGGCATGCCCTATACGGGTATGGAGTTGGGGAGGAAGTTCGGCAAGAGCCGCACCTGGGGCCTGAACCGGCTGACGGAGATTGAGAACGAGGCTGATGTTGCAGTAGCCGAGCCATCGGGTTTTGGGGATGGTGTGCGCTCGGTCGGTGGGCCGGAGCTTGCCGTTTCGAGGGCGTATAGGCAGGACCCGGGCGCGGCCGTGGAGTCAGACGATGCCGGGTATTCGGATCCGGAACAAGCGGCGCTGTCGGATTTTGCTGGGGGCATGTCTGATGATGGTGCGGGAGAAGGCGATTCGGTCGGTGAAGGTGCCGAGCAGGAGCGGGCGACGGTGCGTGCGGAGGCGCGTCGTCCTCTTGCCGAGGGCAGGCCCTACGCAGCAGCGGCGCCGGGAACCGAGCGCGGTAGGGGTGAGGATCGGGGACAGGCGAATCCGCGCGAGCAGTTGCGGGAGGCGGGGCGTGCGGAGGCGCGTCGTGCCCGAGATGCGGGTCGGCCCTATACCGGTACGGACTTGGGGAAGAAGTTCGGGAAGGGCCGGGACTGGGGTCGGGATCGGCTGGCGGAGATCGCGGGCGATGGTGGCGCGGCGACCTGGCAAGAGTTGGACGACCGGTTGCGGGAGGCGGGGCGTGCGGAGGCGCTTCGTGCCCGTGAGGCGGGTCGGCCCTATACCGCTACGGACTTGGGGAAGAAGTTCGGGAAGAGCCGGTTTTGGGGTCGGGATCGGCTGGCGGAGATCGGCGAGGATGGTTCGACTGCGCGGCAGGATCTGGACGAGCAGGTGCGGGCCGAAGCGCGTGCGGAGGCGCGTCGTGCCAGCGAAGCGGGTCGGCCCTACACCGGTGCGGTCTTGGGGGAGCGGTTCGGAAGAACGGGGGACTGGGGTCGGGCGCGGCTGGCGGAGATCGAGGACGAGGGTGGTGCGCCGACCCGGCACGATCTGGACGAGCAGGAGCGGGAGGCGGCGCGTGCGGAGGTGCGTCGTGCCCGCGAGGCCGGTAGGGACCACACCGGTGAGTCGTTGGCGGAGATGTTCGGGAAGGGCAAGAAATGGGGTTGGACTCGGCTGGCGGAGGTCAGGCGCGAGGGTGGTACGACGGTCCGGCAGGATCAGGGCGAGCAGGAGCGGGAGGCGGCGCGTGCGGAGGTGCGTCGTGCCCGCGACGCCGGTGAGCGCCTCAGCGGTGAGTCGTTGGCGGAGATGTTCGGGAAGGGCAAGAAATGGGGCCAGGCGCGGGTGGCGGAGGTCAACCGCGAGCCTCGTGGTCCGGCTGCCGGGCCATCGCGTTCGGGTGGCGGTGTGCCGACGGTTGCCGGGCCATCGCGTTCGGGTGGCGGTGTGCCGACGGTGGGTGCGGGTGAGCGGCAGCGGTTGGTTTCTGAGTTGACGGCATCGGTGGGCTCTCTGCGGCGGCTGCTGGTTGATGCTTCGGCGTCTTATGACCCCGAGTTGCGTGCGCGGGCGGAGTGGTGGTCGGACATCGCGCGGCAGGGGATGTCGGGTGAGGTGGATGTGCGGGCGTTGCGGAACGAGGCGCAGGCTGCGGCGGCTGCTATCGCGAGGGTGCGGCAGGTGCGGCATGACGCAGCGGTGCGGGAGATGCACGGGTTGATCGAGGCGGCTGATTTGGCGTTGCGGGAGTTGACGAATCGGCAGGGTGCCGGCGCGGTGGCGGGGTTGTTCGCTGCTGCCGATGCGGCGTTGGGTGGTCCGGCACCGGAGCCGGTGCGGTTGGTGATGGCGCATCAGGTGTTGCGTGCTCCGGGTGATCGGGCGGCTGCGGAGGCAATGCGGCAACACTTGCGGGCGTTGGGGGCTGCGAGCGCGAACGTGAGTGCGGGTGCCGACGCGGGTGGCGGTGGTGGTGGGTTCCTTCCGCGACCCAGTGATGAGTTGTCGGTCGTGGACCCGGTGCGGGAGGCGGCCAGTTTCGAAGCTGATGATGCGATGGAGCGCGAGCGACGTGATTTGCTGGCGCGGTTGTACCGGTTGGCTAGCTCGCGTAATGACGACCGGTCAAGCCCTGGTGCTCGGCGCAAGACCGCACCATCCAGGTTGGAACAGACTCCGGAGGACGGTTCGGCGGAGGATGCGCGCACGCCCACTGGCGGGGGCGGCACACAACGCCGCCTGTTCTGGCCTGGCGGCACGGAAAATCAGGCCGACTCGTCCGACTCGGCCCAGTCCGAGGAGTCGGCCGCGTGGTCTGAGCCGGCCGGACGGTCCGAGCCGGAGCGGTGGTCGGAGCCATCGGATATTCCCGACCGCGACGTCGGCGACGGTCGTGGCGATGCGTTGGCCGGAGCGGTTGGGGGCAAGGCTGGCGGCGGTGAACCCCGCGACGTTGCTCGGCCTCGGTTGCGGTTGCCGGGATATTTGCGGCGGGGTGCGTCGTTGGGTCCGGCGCGGCAAGTCAGCGCGACGGTGGGCGCGGACCGTGTGGTGGCGGCGGCCAAGGACCTGGTGCCGGCGGGCGAGGGCATGGACGCGGTGGAGCATGCGGTGCGCAACGAGGTCGGTTCTTTGCTGGGGGACGGCCGGGAGTTCCGGGTGGGGCATGCGGTGATCCGGGTGCGGGCGGAGTTCGACTGGGTGGGGCGGGCTGTCGTGCGGGGGCAGGGTGGTGCGCCCTCGGCTGCCGCGGGTCGTGACTTCGCGTCGGGGGAGGGGACTGCTTCGAGCTTCAAACCGCATTACCAGCAGGTGTTTTTCGTCCCTGCGGTGCCGGGTCTTTTCGGTTTGGGGATGGTGGATGTGCCGACGGGGACGGCGGTGAGCCGGGGCACGGATCGTGCCGAGACGCTGCGGGAGTCGGTGAATATCGCGTTGCCGGCGAAGCCGGCTCCCGGCGGTGATAGCGAGTACGCCGGTGCGACCGTGGTGCAGGTGCGGGTGACGTTCCACATGTCCCTAGTGGACAATAACGGAGACGCCGTCGGTCGCACTGCCATTGTGGGTGGGCATGATCATCCCGGCGCCGGCCCGGTCGGCGTCGAGTTGAGTGTGCCCACCGGGTTGCGGCCGGTGAAGCATGGTCGTGCGGTGCCGGTGCCGTCGGAGTTGCCTTCGTCGGTGCTGGAGGGGGCGCGTGTCCGCGAGACGGTGCGCGGTCACTACCAGGGCAAGCCCGTCCGGATGAAGATGAGGCCGGGCCGGTTGCCGAGCATCTATGACCAGGTGATCGCGCAGTTCGGTTCGCTGGGCGGCCATGCGCGCGCCGGTCTGCGGAGTTTCCTGAGCCAGCGGGGCATTGAGCACCATGTGCCGAGGATGGCGGTGAGCCCGCAGGAGGCGGCGGCGGGCCGGGGTTGGGTGTCCTCGGAGGCGTTGTTGCCGTTGGGTACTCCGCTGACCCGGTTGCTGCCGACCCGTATCCGCCGCGTGCAGATGCGCGCGGTGGCGCGGGAAGTGGCGTATCTGGAGACGATCGAGGGTGCGTCGGTGGTGTCCGCCGGTACGGAGGGCACGACGGTGACGAGTCATTTCGGTGCGTCCCGGCACGTCAGTGGCTCGGTGTCGGCGGGCCCGGGTGTGGATGTGGGCATGCTGACCGTCGCCGCCGGCCCATATGTCGCCGGCGGCGGCGGGAGTAGCCATGACCAGCAGTTCACCCACGCCTCGGGGCACCACGAGGCCGCGGCGGGCAACGCCACGGTGGTGCGGTACCGCACCGTTTACGATCTGCAGGTCCGGGCGCCCGGCCGGTCGCCGATCACGTTCCCCGAGGCCATCGATGCCGCTCATTGGACGCCGGCGGAGTTGGCGGGCAGGGCTGGTCTGGTCGATGGCGATAGCCAGCCGCATTCGGATCGGGCTGCCGGGATCACGGGGGCGGCGTTGGCCTCCAGTGGTGCGGGGGCGAAGCTGGCGCGGATTTTGCGGGATTCGGCGCGGACGATTCCGGGGCATCATCGGTGGGCGTGGCGGGATGCCGCGCTGGTGACCGATTTCGGTGATCCGAAGCTGGCCGGCGGCATCTCGGGTAGCGCGGGGCGGCAGTTGGCGCGGGGCGAGCGGATCGACGCGGCGACTTCGGATGACCGGTTGTCTTCGCCGCGGGTGGCCGAGGAGATGTTCACTGATCAGGCCACGATGGTGGAGTTGGTCGAGCATGGGCGGGGGCATGATTATCACGCCTCGCTGAAGGTGGCCGCGCAGGTGTTGGAGGTCGAGGATCTGGGGCCGGCCGCGTCGGTGGCGGCTACGCAGACCAGCACCGAGTCCGACAGTGTGCAGCACAGCCGGGCGGTGACCTGGACGGCCGGGACAGGGTTCGTGGCCCGGGTGTATTCGGTGCTGGCGGGCAAGACGTCGCTGTGCACCAGTTATCACAAGCTTGGGTTCACCCGGACCAAGTCCTCGGCCACGGGTGAGAACACCGAGGTGTCCTTCGGTGGGGCTCGCAGCACCGAGTTGACCGATGGGGGTGCGGTGGGGCAGGAGCCGCATAAGCGGCTGGCCTTCCGAGTGCGCTATACCGCGTCGGGGTCGCATTGGCAGGAGTGGAACACCTTGGTCAAGGGGGTGACTGTCGGCAAGCCGGGGGTGCATACCCCGGCGGTGCGGGATCTGCCGATCGTGGATGCCACGGCCGAGGCCGAGGGTCGCCGGCCCGGTGTGGTGGAGACCGATGTGGTGGTGGAGTTGCCCGCGTGGCAGGCCGATCAGCTCAAGACCGAGTTGGAGCTGCTGAAGAATTCGGCGGTGGAGCCGGTTGGGCGCTCGCAGGTTCCGGCGACCGATGGGTCGTTGCGGGCGGGGTTGTCGCGGGCGCTGGATGGGGTGCCGGTGGTGTCGTTGCATGGGTTGAAGCATCTGCGGGATTCGGCGTTCGCCCAGCTTAAGGCGCTTTCGGGGCATTCCAGTTGGGAGTTGGGCGATAACGGCCGCATGGTGGAGCGGGGTATGTCGTTGGGTGCGCTGCGGGGTAATCCGCGGAGTCTGAGCCGCAAGTTCCGGTTGGATGGGTTGTTCTCGCCGCGGCGTCGCCGGGACCAGCATGGCGCGGTGGAGTACTCGTTGATGCTGCGTGATCCGGAGCCGGTGCTCGGTGCCGATGGGAACCCGGTCAAGGTGTGGCAGCAGCCGACCCGGTCGGCGACCGGGGGTGCCAGCACCTACAGCGGCACCTCCAGCACCGTGACCTTCGGCAACGCCATCGAACCGGCGATGATCCTCACCAGCGACTTCGCCACGCACCAGGGTGAGCACACCATCAAATTGGGTGGGTTGGCCCTGGAGGAACTGACGGTGTGGGCGGGTAGTTCCTCGCGCAAGCAGGGCCACACGGTCAGTAGCAGCCAGACGCGGTCGGTCACGGGTGCGCCGCGCCAGTTGCATCTGGTGGAGGTGGACGTGGAGGCCACGGTCGCCGCCGAGGTCCGCACGGTGGGCAACCTCGACCGGTTCGGGATGTTCGGGTCGAAACCCGCCACTCGCTCGGCGGAGCGGTTCACGCTGCCTCGGGCCGGAACGGTCCTGGTCACCGACGAGCAGCTACAAGAGATCAGGACCAAACAGGCCGAGGTCGACGCCCAGCGTGCCCGCGAGGCGGAGAAATCCGACGAGCACACGTCGCCGCAGAACGGGGAATCGTCGTCGGAGGCCGCGCGCACATCGCCCAGCCAGGACGGGGACGTGGTGCCGGTCCCGGCCGGGCATAAGCTGGGGGTGCCGTCCTGGCGCGGTGGGGTGACCGAGACGGTGGATCTGACCGACCGGATTCCCATGCTGCACCAACAGCTTTCGCAGCGGCTGGGCGCCGAGCAGGCCGACCGGTTGCTGCCGCTTTCGGCGGGGGAAACCGCGCATGAGAATTACCGTGAGGCGGAGCGTTTCCTGTCCTCGGTGCAGGCCAAACTCGGCGACGCCGGCAATGGCGGGGTCAGCACGCCGCTGCGGCTGGAGGACAGGCTCAGCGGCCATACCTACGAGCTTCACGTGGGGGCGGAGCTGCTGGGGGAGCCGGTGGCCGAGGGGGTCACGCATGGCGAGGTGGCCACGGCGAGTTCGGCGTCCGTGGTGGCCAGCACGATGCGTCAGGCCAGCCGGGTCTTCATGGAAGCCTTCAGCGTGCTGATCCCCACGCTCTATGTGCTCGGTCCAAAGCCCACGGCGCCCTCGGACGGTGAGTCGGCGCCGCGCCATGGTTCTTCTTACAGCCACACGGGTGTTGGTCTCGTGCATATCGCGGAGTGGTTGAAGCAGGTCCGTACCCGGACGCGTGCTTCGTCGGAGAACCACACGAACTCGGAGCAGGTGTCGGGTGCATTGGCCGCTCATCGTGCCGAGGTGTTGTTCGACGTGCGTATCGAGCGGCATGGGCAGCGGATCGCGGCGGCCCCCGACGCGCGCAGTATCGGGGTGCGCACGGCGGTGGAAGACACGCTGCCGGCCGATGTCGCCGAGCGACCTCGCACGGCCACGATCACCGACCGCCCGGTGTCGGAGGCGGCGGACGAAAAGGTGCGGTACTGGCGGTCCGAGGACACGGAAACACTGCCGGATCCCGGGAATTTCCGGGCGGTCGAGTTCTCCGGCAGGGTTGAGGATCTGGTCACCGCGTCTGAGCGCGCCATCACGGCGGCCGGCGGCACGGTGAGCGCGGAAGCGCGGCGGGCGTTGCGGGCGTGGTTCTCCCCGCACCGGTTGGAGGCGTTGCTGGGCAGGCTGGCCGATCCGAACGCGCGGGCGTTGCTGGTCGATCTGCCGCCCGGGCTGGGGCTGGATGTGGCGGTGCACCTGCGGCTTCCCGACCCGGGCTCGCTCACCTCGGCCAGCGGGCGCATCACTATCGACGGGTCGACGGCACACCCGCGCACCGAGCATGAGGAATTCGGTTCGGGTAGCGGGCATGCCGTTTTCACCGCGCCGGTGGTCTCCGAAGGTGTCGGCCAGCCGCCCGGTTCGGAGACCTACCAGGCCGGGCGCAACGAGTTCGGCACCGCCGGTGGATGGAACATTGCGCTGTTCGCTCAGGGCGCGCGCGAATCCGAGATCGAGCAGGGCACCGGAAACGAGAGCGGCGGCAAAGCCCTTCGCGCCACGACCACCGATACCGCGCGCGAGGGTGTCACCAGCACCTGGATGCACCAGGCGGAGTTCCGCATCATCGCCAGCCCGGGCAAGTTCAGCATCGGCAAGCAGAAGGCCGTCGTCGACGCCGCCTTCGACGCCGGTTACGTCATCCGCCGCAACGACCGCGGCACCGAGCTGCCCGCGGCGCTGGTGACCGCCACGAAGGACTTCGCCGAGCGCGACACCGAGTGGACCACCGCGCTCGACCAGGAACGCGCCGCCCGCGCCACCCTCACCCAGGCCACCCAAGCCGCACAGGAGCGCCGTGCGGCAGCCGCGCAGAAGCAGGAAGCGGAACAGGTCTGGCGCGCGGCGGTTGCCCAGGAGCAGGCCGCGCAGCGGGCCTGGTGGCAGGCCAAGCAGACCTACGAGCTAGAACTCGCGCGCGCCCGCACCGAACCTGAATGCGCCGCCGGCCCCGCCGACGCCAGCATCACCATCAGCGACGACGCGCCAACCAGGATGCGTGCGCGCTACGCCCTCTACCCGCTGGTGAGTAAGGTCCTCGAAGCCAAACGGCAGGGTTACGAGCCCCGCGTCCGCTACGTCGTCCAGGGTGATCTCGACGCGGACGGAAAGATGGAATCACCGGCGAAACGAGACTTCTCCTACCTCGCAGGCGAACTCAAGGACAAGCTCCGCATCGCCCAGTGGCACATCCCCGAGCGCTTCCGCTTCACCCCCAGCGATGTGGGACTGCTCGCCACCCCGCAGTTCCTGCCCGCCACCGGACCCACCCGGATCGACATCTGGATCGACGTGCCCGAGGCACCAACCGACACGTCGACGGAAGATGAGACCTCGCCGGAAGACCCCGAAGGCCCGAAATGGGAAGCCAAAGCGGACGCATCCGAATGATCCGCGCCCGATACCCGCCATTGGCGTCGCGACGTGATCTTGCGAATATGGGTGCGCTCCCCGCCTGTGTCGTGCAGGCCCGTTCGTCGTCTCGCTAGCCTTTCCGACGTGGGCTTGCTTACCGAAACGGTTGTGTGGGCAGCGGTGCTCACCGGGATCGCCCTCAACGCTGGCTAACGATTGCCCCCGATGTGGAAGTCGATGATGGTGCCATCGGAGGCGAGGCGGAGCTGGCGGGCGAGCGGCCCGCGAATGCGCATGGCTTCGGCGGCATCGACCGAGCGCAGGTTGGCAAGCTCATAGGGCCCGCCGAGGACGAATAGTTGCACCGGCAGGAGTCGGTTCGAGTGGTCGAGGGCGCCGTGAATGTCCTGCCAGGCGGTGGCCAGAGGTCCCGCGGTGCGCACCTGCGGGTCGTCGAGCAACCACTGTGCCCACTCCTCCATTGACTCCCCCAGAGGTGTTCGCTGTGCGGTTTCGGGGTCGAAGGCTACGACCTGCTTGTTGTCGATGATGGCGAACTGCACCCCGAAGAGGTCCTGGGCGAAACAGAAAACCCCTTCCGCCTGCTTGCCGTAAGTTTCCTTCCAGGTATCGGGATGGTTCCATCTGGCCAGTTCGGGCCCCAGCCCCTCGTCGCCGGCACGGAAGACCTGGAGACCCGCGTTGAACAGGTAAAACCCGTTGCAGACGGCCAAGATTTGCCCCAGTTCTCGCAACGGTCCGATCTCGGTGCCCAGATCGACCCGAACCGGAGGACCCAGCGGGCCCCGAGCCGTTTCGAGAAGTCGTCCGAGCGCCCGCCCCGTCATAGCGCCGGCTCGCGGAAGGGGTCCCTGATCCCGGTTAGGTAGACAGCACGGACTTCGTCCGTCAATGCCCGACGCAGGTCGGGATCGGTCGGTGGCTCCGTCGGCAGCAACGACCACCAGGCATAGGAAAAGTAGGTTTGCGGTCCTGCGCGAAGGACTTCTGCGGCACGGTCGACCTGATTGTCATGGACCAGCCACTTCGCGAACCAGACCACGCAGGGCCACCTTGTTGGTGCTGCCTGCAGCGTTTCGGCGATGCGCTCGGCCAGCCCGAAGTCGTTGCTTCGCTGGGCAACGTCCCACAGCGCATCGCGGTCAAGGCCCGTAAGCGTGGTCCAATCTCGTTCGAGCAATTTACGGTCCTGGCGGCCGGGTGGACGTCCACTCTCATTCCAGGGCCGGGGCCACGACAAAAGCTCCAGCACAGAGGACGCACGTATTTCATCAGTCACTTGCCCGAAGTGAGCTCCTAGTTCGGTGTGGGACGGCAAGGAAGCCTTGGCCGCTTGCAAACGGGGCAGAGCCGGTTCCCCGGCATAGGCCTCTGCCGCTAGGAAAACCGTAGTGAACGGCATCAGCTGGAGATCGAGATCGGTGCCTTCCTGCCCGAGGTCGCGAAGAAGCTGTTCAGTCAGAGCTGCGGCACGGGAGAACTCATCACACCACAGCAAAATTTCCAGTGCACCAGTCGCGGCCTGCCACGCGGCCTCTAGATCGTCGCGCTGCTGCGCGCGGTGTTCCAGACTGGCAAGCACTGTCTTAGTGTGCTCGTCCACGTGTTCTTCTCACCTCACATTGATCGTCACTTCGGTCCCGTTGCTCAGCTCTGTCATCTGATGTCGCATCGACGATCCCGCCCCCTGATTGTCGGAAGCCGGGATGTATTTCACACTGGAACCAGCACCGCCTTCCTCAAATACCGCTGGTGGGTACTCGTCGCGATCAATCCCTTGCGCACGAGGAATGGCAGGGACGACCTTGACCGCTTGACGTCGCCGGCTTTCGGCGTTCTCCCGGTCGATCGTGACCTCGCTTGGGTGCTGGTGGCGTTTGCCGGGTACCAGCCGATCGCCACGCCAGGTTTTTCCGTTCTGCGCTTCTTCAGCGTGTTCCGCGGTCTTAGGGTAGCGCTCACGGCTGATCACCACGTGATGCCGAGGTTTCACCTTGCGCATCTTCTGAAACTCGTAAACCAGTTGGTACGGCAAAGTCACCCATCCCGCCGTCCGCAGTGCCGACTTTTCAGCCACCCGAGCGGGATTGCGAAGATCGATCAGATCGTCCTCGGACGCGTTCGCAGCCGCTTGCTCCACAGCCGCAGGAAGATTCTGAAAATCATCGAGAACTTCCCCGGGTTCGGCCCACAGCCGCGCAGGGTCGAGCTTCCACGCTACGTCCCCGAACTCGGCGAACTCATCGATGACGCCCTCACCAAAGTCGGTCACGCCATGCCACAACTGCCCCAGCCAACTCCGTGCCTCCACCAAGTCAGCCTTCGCATCAACGACCTTCACCCGCGCATCCTCACCCGCGGAGTACAACTGCTCGCGGGCCAAACGCAGCATCGACTCCGCATGCTCCCGCCCCTCGGCGCCCGGATCAACAAACGGCTCCAACGGGGAGCCGCCCGACGTCGCCCGGCCCGTTGCCTTCCGCTCGTACTCGGCTGCGGCTTTCGCCGTGGCGGCCTGAGCCTCCTCCCACACACGGATCGCCTCGGCGGCCTTCTTCTGTGCCCACTCCAGCACCTCCCGATGCACATCCAGCGCTTCGGCGGCGGCGGTGAAGGCATCGCCGGTGCGAATCCACTCCACGGGATAACCATCGAAAAAGTCGTGGAAGGCATCTGCGGCCTTGCCAACCCAGCCGCCATCGTCGATCCGACGCAAACCGTCGCCAGCCTCGACCAAGACCTGGCCATAACGGCGCAGCTGCTCGACGGTTCCTGCGACCGCACCCGAATCCCCCGGCACCAGTGCATGCGGGTCCCTGGTCTGACCCAACTCGGACATGCGCTACTCCCTTTGCGATGCTTCCTCAACCGCCACATCCCCCAGATGCGCTACACCGTTCTCATCCGCGGTCGCGTACTCGCCAGCAGAGTCAATCAGAAGCCGTGCCAGCAGCATCCCGTCCTCGGTCAGATACCCCGCAGCCTGCGCCGCCCGATCACAGAAATCGGCTATCTCGGTCGCCAAACCGGAATGGCCATAGACCTCCGGCGGGCCGTCGGCGCGCTCGATCTTGCCCGTCCTCACCTCATCAACGATCTCGGCAACTCCCAGACCAGCGTCCATCAAGGCGTCCAAATCCACCCGATAGCCCTGGCCACTGACAATGTCATCGGCCATGCAAACCCCCAGTTTCATCCCCTAATTGGCTCGCCAGGCTAGAACCATTCACGGCGTACACGGACCCGATCTAGATACGAACCCCCATTCGGAGTCCGTGCACCGACCGCAAGGGGCGCCCCTACCGGCGCACATTCCGGGGGAAGGCGAAGCGATGACGTTCACGATGGAACTCGACGACTCGACGCCGCTCGACGCGACTGACGTGCGGGCGGCGCTGACCTCCCAACAGGCCGATGATCGGGTGATCGTGGACCTCACCCACGACAACGGCGCCGAACGCCGCCCGGTCGCCGTCCGGAACCGGGGTGGTTAGCAACCCGGATCGGGGATGAACGGAGGTGATCCGTTCGACTACGGTAGGAAGCCACTCGATCACCAAGGAGAAGGCGATGAGTCGGACACTGAGCGATCGTTGGGCGGAGCTGGGGACCGCGTGGCACTGTACCGTCAACGGTGATCCGGTCGCTGTGCTCCACAGCCCCGCTGACGTGTTGACTTGGATGCGGACCCAGGCCATCAAGAACGGCCTTGATCGGTCACTGCTTTCTGATCCAACCCTGACCGGTGGTCGGCGTACCGCAATCAAGATCGTGGCTTCCCACGGTGAAACCGTTCAGATCAGCGGCAACGGCACAACCATTCGAGCGGAAGCGAGGCACGAGAATGGGGAGTCCGGCGAGCGACTGTCCGGCTAGCGCACAAGGTCACAACTACCAGCGGAATGACAAGGGCGAATGGCGCTGCGTCAACTGCGGCGCGGCGATGTGAGAGCGGAACCGCCCTCCACCTAACCGACCCGACACGGGCGCATCCGGGCGCTTGGCGCGACGGGCGTGTGTCACCTGGACGACCTATCACGACGCGATTTCCATGGAAATCGCACCGGATTTGATGGTGGCGACGTCGGTGAGGGGAAGGGCGTGTTCGGCGGCGAAGTCGGCTAGTTCCGACGCGGACGCGAGTGTTGTCGGGTCGCAGCGGCTGACCACGTGTGCATACGCGGCGACGGGTGTGGCCCCGGTACGTCGCACCAGCTCGCATGCCGCCTCGGGAATTGCCGCGCGGGCCAAGACCCCACCTTCCCTGGCGCGTACGGAGACGACATGTCCAGGCCGGGCAAGGTCATCAGGGCGGGTGGCGGGGCTTGCGAGCAGGCGGAGCACCCGAGCGCGATCAGCGGCGGAGATTCCCGTAGTGATGCCCGTCGCGGCATCGAATGAGACGCCGTAGTCATCGGCTGCGGGCGGCTGTCCCGGTGGTGCCAGGGACGGCACCCGCAGCCGTTCGTAGACCGCTGCGGGGGCCGCAGCGCAAATGAACCCCGAGGTGTGCTCGATGAGGAAGGCGACGTTGTGTGTCGTGCAGGCGGCGGCCGGCAGTACGAGCACACCCAGGTCGGCAGTCGCGTCGACCAGGACCGTCACACCATCGCTCATGCCAGCCACTCCTTTCGCACCTCGTCGTTGTGCTCGCCCAGGAGCGGCGAGGTTCGTACTTCGACTTCATGACCGCTGATCGAAACCGGGAAGGCGATCGTTTGGGTGGTCGCGCCGTTGGGCAGGTTCAGCGGGCGCACCAGACCCATCGCCTCGACGTGCGGATCGGCGAGGATCTCGGAAAAGGTGTTGATCGGCGCGCAGGGCACACCGGCCGCCTCGAACGCGGCCAGCCACGCGCCCGCGTCCTTCATGGCGAAAATGGGGCCGAGTAAGTCCGCGAGTTCATGCTGGTTTCGGGCACGCAGTTCTTGGCTTCGGAAGCGCGGATCGGCCGTCAGGTGCGATTGGCCGACGACTTCGCAGAAACGACGCCAGAGCTCGTTGTTGCCCGCGGCGACCACGAAGCTCTTGTCCGCCGCCCGGAAGGCGCGATACGGGGCGTTGCGCGGGTGCGCGGAGCCGAGACGCTTCGGGTCCCGCCCGGTGCCGAAGTACTCGCTGGTCTGGAGGGCGGAAATGCCCAGCAGTGTCCCCAGCATCGAGCAGTCGATCCGACCGCCCCGGCCGGTGTGTTTCGCCCGGTACACGGCGGCCGTCACCGTGTAGGCCGCATAAAGACCGGCGACGAAATCGCCTACCGGGACTCCGCACTTGACCGGTTCACGGTCTTCGTCTCCGGTGACGCTCATCAGCCCGCTGACCGCCTGGACGGTCACATCGAAGGCACCTCGCGTCGCATAGGGTCCAACCTGGCCGTAACCGGAGATCGAGCAATAGACCAGGCGAGGATTGAGCTCGCTGACCGCGCTATAGCCGAAGCCCAACCGTTCGAGTGTTCCCGGGCGGAAGTTCTCGATCAGCACGTCCGCGTTGCGGATGAGGTCGAGCACTATCTCCTTGTCCTCGCGGGATTTCAGGTCGACGGCGATGCTGCGCTTGCCGCGGTTGACCGAGGCGAAGTTACCGCTGTAGCGGTCTTCGCCGACCCCGTCCAGCAGCGGCGGCCACTGGCGCATGCCGTCGCCCTCGCCCGTGCGCTCGACCTTGACGACGTCGGCGCCGAGGTCGGCGAGAAGCGAGCCGGCGAACGGCCCGGCGGCGATCTGCCCGAATTCCAGGACGCGCAGGCCGGTCAGCGGTGCGCCGCTGGTCGAGCTGTCGGCGCGCATACCCATCAGCGGTTCCCCTTCCGCAGTCCGGCCTCGTGCATCAGCGGCACCACCTGCTCGCCGAAGAGTTGCAGGTCGGGCAAGTAGTCGAAGAAGTTGACCTGCATGCCGTCGCAGCCGGCATCGTGCAGCTTCGCGAACCACTCGACGATCTGCTCGGGGGTGCCGACGAGGTGGACGTTGCCGCCCACTACCCACTGCTCCCGGCTGTGGCCCCGCCAAGACTTGTTGTCTCCGCCGGTAAAGCCGGCGACGAAGTTGTCGGCGGCAACGGTGTCTTCGTTGTCCAGGATGCGGTGGTAGGCGGCCCAAGCCTCCTTCTCGCTCTCCCGGCAGATCACGTGCGGATTGATGACGGTGCGGACCTCGCGGCCGCGTGCGCGGGCCAGGTCCTTGATCTTCTTGTTGTGCGCCGGAAGCGTCTCGACCGCCTGGTGGGGATCGGCGCCACCGGGGCTGGTGATGAAGATCAGGTCGGAATAGGCGGCCGCGTACTCCAGTCCGGCCGGCGAAGACGCGGCGTTGACGAGCACCGGTCGGCCGCGCACCGGCTTGGGCAGGACGTGGGCGTCGCGCATCGACCAATGCTTTCCGTGCATGGTCACGTTTTCCTCGCTCGCCCACAAGACCTGCATCATCTCGGTGAATTCGGCGGCCATCGAGTAGCGCAGATCGTGCTCGATCGGCTCCAGCCCGAACATCCGGTATTCGCTGGGCTTGTAGCCGGTGACGACGTTGAGCCCCCACCGGCCGCCGCTGATGTGATCGATGCAAGCGCCGTATTTCGCCAGATGCACCGGATGCCACCCGTAGAGCACGTGGACGGTGCTGATCAGCAGCAGCTTTTCGGTTTGCGCCGCCAGGGCGGCCGAGCTGATCAGCGGGTCGAGCTCGTGCTCCCGGAAGTTCGTTTCTCCGCCGTAGCCGCCCTTGCCGAGCCATTGGCCGAGACCGAACGCGAGGTCAAAGCCGTATTTCTCGGCCTCTAGGGCGCACCGCGCGTTGTAGTCGTAGGTCCACGAAGTCCCCCGTGGTGCCGAAGACGGGCTCCACGCCCCCTCTTGCAGCGGAAGGAAAAGCCCGAGAATCAGCTTGTTCTGCAAGGCTTTTTCGAGCGGAGACACCTGGTCCGGTGCGAGAGTTTCCGACATTTCGATCCCTTCCTACGCGTGGGGCCGCCTATTTCTTCGCGGGAACAGCGGCGGATTTGGATTCGGCGCCCACCTTGCCGGGGTCATCGACGCTGGGCAGCAGCAGCAGCGCGACGAACGCGACAGCGCACATCACCATGAGGTAGATCGCAATGGGGACGGTGGAGTTGAAGGTGGCCATGAAGGCGGTCGCGACCAGCGCGGCGGGGCCGCCGGCCGTCACCGACGAAAGCTGGTACCCGAGCGAGGAACCGCTGTAGCGCACGTCCGGGGGGAAACTTTCCGCGATGAAGGAACTCTGCGGGCCGTATTGCATGTCGTGCACCACCAGCGAGAGGACGATGGCGATGACGATGAGCGGGAGACTGCCGGTCGTGAGCAGGCCGTAGTAGGGGATCGCGAAACAGAACATCACCACGAGCCCGATCTGCAGCATGCGCTTACGGCCGATTCGGTCCGAAACGGAGCCCCAGAACAACGTGGTTCCGAGCGAGATCGCGGCGGCCAGCATCACCGAAAGAAGCATTGTCGAACGCGGCTGGTGCAGGCTCGTGACCCCGAAGCTGAGCACGAACGTGGTGAACAGATAGAAACTCGCGTGCTGCCCGGCTCGCATCAGCGTCGTGCCCAGCACAGTCCGCCAGTGGTAGCGAAGGAGATGAGCCAGCGGTGCCTTCCGCAGGGCGCCGCTGTTCTTCGCCTGTTCGAACGAAGCCGTTTCCACCACCCGCAACCGCAGGTATAGCCCTATCGCGGTGAGGACGAGGCTGGCCAGGAACGGCAGGCGCCAACCCCAGGACTCGAATGCGTCGTTGGAGAGAAACCTGCTGCTTCCTTCGGTGACGATGGTGGCGATGATCAGCCCCAGTGGACTGCCGAATTGCGGGAGGCTGCCCATGAATCCGCGTTTGCCCTTGGCCGACTTCCATTCCGTGGCCAGCAGCACGGAACCACCCCAGTCGCCGCCAACACCGATGCCCTGGACTACCCGCAGAACCACGAGGATGACCGCGCCCCAGATGCCGATCACGGCGTGCGTGGGCGTGAGCCCCACGAAGAACGTGCCGGCGCCCATGAGAGTCATGGTCGCGATCAGCACTTTGCGCCTGCCCAGTCGGTCGCCGAAGTGTCCGAAGATCAGCGCGCCGATCGGCCGCACGGCGAACCCGGCGAAAAAGGTCGACAGCGCGAGCAGCGTCCCGGAGTAGGGGTTGTTGCCGGGGAAGAACAACTTGTTGAAGATCAGCGCGGCGGACAAGCCGTAAACGTAGAAGTCGTACCACTCGATGGCGCTGCCGACCGTCGATGCGAACGCGGCCTTACGCGCCTGGGACACATCGGAGTGCCGTGGGCCGTCGGTGGGGGAGCGGGTGTCGTCGTCGTGCATCCGAGACCTCCTTGTTTCGGAACGTGCACGCCTAACTTCAGCGCTTACGGGTGAGGCGGCGCTTCTCGCCTCGGAAAAACACAAGCGGCTCGCCCTCGGCGTGACCTGCCGCGATCACGCGGCCGACGAACAGCGTGTGATCACCGGCGGGGAAGGCGGAGTGGACAGCGCATTCGAACCAGCCCAACGCGTCCCGCAGCACCGGAGCGCCCAACGTGCCGGGATGGTGCGCGGCCTGCGCGAACTTGTCGTCGGAACGGCTGGCGAATTCGGCGCACAGCGCCGTGCCCTCGGGGTTGTCCGGAAGGACGTTGATGGCGAAGGTGCCCGAGCTTTCGATCGCTGCCCTTGTCCGGGACGACTCGGCCAGCGAGACGAGCATCAGCGGTGGGTCGAGGCTGACGCTGAGCACCGCGTTCGCGGCGCAGCCTTGGGGACGGTGTTCGGTGGTGCAAGTGATGATGGTGATGCCGGTGGCGAAGGTTCCGGCTACGGCCCGCAGCGTGGCGGCGTCGACCCCGGAGTGGGTGTTCTGCCGGTCCAGCAACATTGCTATCTCCTCGCGGTAGGCGAGTGACTGACTGCGTTCCGGGCGTCGTTCGCGCCCGTGAAAGCGTGTTAACCAGGATCGCAGCCTTCCCGGCGAGCGTCTTCGGGGACATTCACGATGGCGGCGGGCTTGTCTTGTGACGACGTGGCAAGTGCGGGCCTGAGTACTCAGGCTGCGGGAGCGGCGGAACCTGGCCTCAGTCCGCGAGGATCCCAGCGATACCTGACTTGTCGCCGAGCCAGCTGGTCTGCGTGCAGATCGGGAGGAGGCGGACGGCGAGCTGGAAGCGGAACGACTCCTCGGGCGAGGTCAGCGAAACGCCGGAGGCCCGCGTCGCTTGCTGGAGCCGGTAGTCGAGCGTGTTCGGATGGATGCCGAGGCGGTTCGCCGCGGCTTTCCGGTTCATGCCGAGGGTGAAATAGACGTAGAGCGTGCGGACCAGGTCGACCCGCCCCGTGCGGTCGGCGCCCAGGTGCTCCCCGAGCACGGTTTCGATGAACGTGTCGACCGGTTCGCCTTGCCGGAACAGATCGTAGAAAACGAGCGACTCGTAGGAGTGCACCCGCTGGCGGGGGAAAAGGATTTCACCGAGGGCACGGGCCCGCTCCGCCTCCCGCACCGCGTCAGCGAGGCCGGCCGCCGATGGCGTGGGCCGGCCAACGCCCGCGCTGATGACGCGGGTGTCGCCGAAGGAGCGGCCGACCGCGCCGCAGAGCAGGGCCTCCAGGCCGCCGGTCGCGGCAGTCGGCACGAGGATCACCGCGCCGCGCCGTAGCAGCCCCGCCGTGGCGGTGGGGATCAGGCGCCGGATCTCCTGCACGATTTCGAGCAGCGGGCCGTCGAGTGTGGACTCCGCGCGGCCGGTCGGCCCGACGACGGCGGCGACGTGGGGGATCGCGGGGTCGATACCCAGCGCGCGCAATGCCGCGTCTCGCTCGTCGGATGTCGCGAAATCGCCTTCGACGACCCGGGCGAGCAGTAGCTTCGTCGTTTCGAGGTGAGAGTTCAACATGCTGTCGCGTTCGGCCAGATACGCTTCCGCCGCTTCGCTGCTTACCCAGTCGATGTAGCGCAGCGTCCAGTCGGTGAGGACTCGGTGGTCCAGGTCGGGGCGGCTCTCGCTGAGCTTCTCCCACATCGCGCGTGCACCGATCCGGTAGGCCCGAAGCATGGCATCCAGCGCGATGCCCTGGTGCACCCGTCGGCGCGCGGCGTCGGCGAGCGATGCCAGGTCCCCGCTGCTGGGACGCCGCTGATGGACTACGGCGTGCACGTAGATCCGCGCGTTGGCCACGTTGGTCTGCACCACGTCGGCGAGCACGGCTTCGTCAAGATCCGCGTAGTCGGGGTTGGCGGCTCGGATCGCGTCGGTCACGTAGTGGCCGATCTCGCCGAAATCTTCTAACCGGGGTTGCGGCGTCGTCACGGCGGCGGCCCTCCAAGTAGTGCGATGTCTACGTTGACGCACCAGGCGGCAGACCTGAGGGCACACGCTAACACAGCGCCCGAACGCCGCCGCGAACTTGACCTTTTGGCGAGAGAGCCTGCCAGAGATCTTGGACCGCGAGGTCGCGGCGGCGTAGCGGGGGACGGACGAATCCCAGATCGATGACGTCTTCGTCGAGCGCGCGCAGCTGGTCATTGGATTCCATCTCGTGGACCGAAAGCCGCACCTGCGGTGCTTGTTCGCGTAACCGGCGGACTACCGCGGGTAGCACTCCGTACAACGCGGGAGCCGACGAAGGCGATCCGCACGTGCCCGGCCTCGCCGGAGCGGATTCGTTCCGCCGTCAGCCGAACCCGGTCCGGCTGCGCGATGGCCCGGCGGGTTTCGGCGAGCAGGGTGCGGCCGGCCTTGGTCAGCGCCACCTTGCGCCGGTTCCGTTCGAACAGGGCGAACCCGACCTGGTGTTCCAGGTGTCCGGATTCGCCGATGTGCGCTCCTACCGGGTGTGGGTGGAGCTGCGCGACGCCGAAGATCTGCGCGAGTCGGCCCAGCGCGGCGCGCACGCCCCGCGGCCCTCCCAGTACGACCGCCAGGAGCAGGACACGTTGCTGCGCTCGATTCTTGGCGATCGCGGCCTTCTCGATGGCCGCATCGGCACCGACCTGCGGTACGTGCTGCACGACACCGTCAGCAGGGTCGCGTCGTTCGCACCGGACCTGTCCTGGGCGGATATGACCGATGACCTGTACGAGCTTCGAAGCGTCAAGTACGACTTCGAAGTGGAACGGCTCCGCCGGGCAACCGAACTCTCCGAAGCGGGTACGTTGCACGCCGTATCCGGGTATGTACCCGGGATGACCGCTTTGGACATGCGGCACCGGTATGTGCAAGGCGTGCTCGACAAGGCGATGTCCTCGCCGCGTTACGCGGATTACACGGACCAGTGGGTGCTGCCCGCAGTCGGATCCGGAACCAAGATCGGAGTCGATTCCGAACAGGGGCACGGTCTCACCGACGGCGATCTGATCAAATTCGACTGCGGAGTCACGGTCGGCGGATATCGCGGCGACGGCGGCCGGACCTTCGCCTACCGCACGGCCCGCCCCGCGGCGCGCAAGCTTTACGACGTGCTGGCCGAAGCGCATGAAGGAACTGGCCCGCGACGCGGTTCGGCCGGGCGTGCCGGTGCACGAGATCTTCACCGCCGCACAGCAACACATTCGCAATCACGGCTACCCGCGGTTCAATCGTGGTCACTACGGCCACTCCGTGGGCATCGACACCTTCCACGAAGAGCCGCCGTACCTCTCGGCCACCGAGGAACGACTGCTCGTGCCCGGCATGGTGCTGGCCTTGGAGACACCCGCCTACTCGGCCGACACCGGCGCGATCAAGATCGAGGACCTGGTGCTGGTGACCACCGGTGGGCACGAACTCCTGCACGACCTGCCGCACCAGTTGACCGTGGTGGGCTGGCCGATGACCGACGCCATCGCTTTGGAGCGCCAGCACAGCGCCCACAACTACGATCCGCTTCCCGTCGTGGTCGCCGAGGCGGACGCCGCCTGGGTCACCGACGTTCTGCTCATCGCCAGCGAGATCCATAGTGGACTGCCGGTATCGACATCGACCCGAGCCTTGGTAGCGCGCGGCGTAGCTTAGTCGGCACGTCGATCGAGTGGTACGACTTTTTCCTTTACGGGTCCGCCGCCTTGGTGTTCAACAAAGTCTTCTTCCCGAACACCGATCCCCTGACTGGCACGCTGCTCGCGTTCGCGACCTACGTCGTCGCCTTCGTCGCCCGCCCGCTCGGCGGAATCCTATTCGGACATCTCGGCGACCGGTACGGACGCAAGTCCACATTGGTCGCCACCGTGCTGCTCATGGGAATTCGACCTTCCTGATGGGCGTCCTGCCCGGCTATCAGACGTTCGGCACCCTGGCTCCGGTCCTGCTGGTGCTGCTGCGGTTCTGCCAGGGGCTCGGTCTGGGCGGCGGGTGGGGAGGGGCAGTCGCGATGGTCGCGGAGCACGGCGAGGCAGCGGGCGGCGCCGGCCGCCGAGGCTTCTTCACCAGCTGGCCCGAGATCGGCGTGCCGGCAGGCAACCTGCTCGCCGTGGGTGCCCCTCGCGGTCAGCAGCGGTCTGCTTCCCGAGGATGCCTTCAACGCCTGGGGTTGGCGCCTGCCCTTCTTGTTCAGCGCCGTGCTGATCCTGGTAAGCATCTGAATCCGCAAGACGGTCAGCGAATCACCGATGTTCGAGCAGGCCGAGAGCCAGGAGGACAAGCGTCGGCCGCTGCGGGAGGTCTTCCGGCACCACCGTCGTCCACTGCTGATCAGATCGGGATTCGCATCGGCTCAGACGTCTCTTACTACACCTTTGCTCTCTTCTCCATCACGTATGTGACCCAGCGGCTCGGCCTGAGCAAGTCCTTGGTGCTCAACGGCGTCATGGTCGCGTCGGTCGTGCAACTGGTGGCGATCCCGTACTTCGGCGCGCTGTCGGACCGGGTCGGGCGCAGGCCGATCTACCTTGCGGGCGCGATCGGCGTGGCGGTCTGGGGCTTCGCCTTCTTCCCGCTGCTCGACACCGGTTCCGAGATCCTGGCCATCACCGCGGTGACCGTCGGCCTGCTGTTCCAGGCGGCCATGTTCGGGCCGATGGGCGCCTACATCTCCGAGCTCTTTCCCACCTCGGTCCGCTACAGCGGCTCCTCCATCGGCTACCAGCTCGCCGGGGTCGTCGGCGGCAGCGTCGCCCCGCTGATTGGCGTCGCACTGCTCACCGCTTTCGGCAGCGGGCAAGCCGTCGCGTACACCGCGATTGCGGCCACGATCACCATCGTGGTGGTCGACGAAACCTCCCGCAACTCGCTCGCCAACGGACCCGACGAGACCACGACGACACCACTTGCCGCCCCGCCGAATCCGAGCAGCCGGTGACACCGCAAGGTCTCTAGCGGTACTTCACCGCCCAGGGCCGACGCCGCTACTCACGCCCCGGTAGCTGAGTGACGGGTACCAGTCGTTCCGGCCCATCGGGGTCAGGTCGAGGACGTGCCAGACCGGGCTGAGCAGGTCGATACCGCGTTCGCCGATGTCGTCGGCCATCCGCGGGTGCGTCGTGTAGACGTGGCGCACCGAGCCGCTGTCGTCGCGCCGGAAGACCGACACCGTCGAATCCTGGTTACCTTCGGCGTCCTCGCTGGCGAGGTCGTATTTGAAGGCGTTCGAAGCCGCGCTGAGCAGCCGCAGGTTCGTCCACCGCCGGTTCCTGGCGTGTTGCCGCAGGGTGGGTAGGTCGGCCGCGGCGACGATGGCGAAGTCGATGTTCTGCGCGAGGTGCGGGGCGACTCCGTTGAACCCGTCGATCCACATGGTGCACATCGGGCACGGTTGGGTTTGTTGTTTCCCGTACATGAAGTGGTAGATGACGAGGTCCCGGCCGGGCTCGGTGAACAGTTCGCTCAGCCGTACCGTCCGCGTCGGAGTGTCACCGGCATCGAGATCCGCGGGCCCCTCCTCGAAGGTGTAGTCCTCAAGGAGGGGCCCGGACGGTAGCTCACGTCGCAGTTCGGCAACCCGTTCGCGATGCCGCATTAGGTCGATCTCGGCCTGACGCAAATCTTCGCGAGCTTCGTGGTACTCGGAGGACTCCGTGGTGAGATTGGTTTGACGCATTGCTTACCTCCGTGGGTGCTGTAGCCATCGTCTTCCCGCGCGCGGCAGCTCGCCAGTGCGGCCTCCTCGGCCGCGAGGACGCCAGTTTCGGCAACATGGTCGAATAACCGCTGAGTCGCGTGATCAACCTGTGCACCGAGTGACGTGTGGGACTGTCGTGAGCGGCGTCTCGGTCACCGCCGCTGCTTGCGGCGGCGCGACCGGCATCCCGCTTGTGCCGTGCCGGGGCGCCGGGCTCGACGGCGGGCGTGAACCAGTCGCCGGGTTGTTTGGAAAGATCTCGCCCGTCCACAAGACTCCGGCGGCGATGATTCCGGTGCGGCGGTGTCTGCCTGCCATGCCTAGGATTCCCCTTTCTTCGTGTTCGCGATCGCGTGGCATTCCTCGCACGACTCCCACCCTTCCGGCGGGTGCTCGTCGGGTCCCCAACCGATCTGGCCACAGAACCCGAGCACGACCTTTCTGCCCTCGTAATCTGCTTGCGTCGCATCGGAATACGCGAGGTGAACGACGCACTCCCGCCACGAAGGCGCGAACCGGATCGATCGTCGCGCCGCCGTGACCCCGAGGTCCTGCGCCGCCGGTTTCGCGAGCGACTGCGGTGCCGGAGGCATACCTTCGGCCTCCGCGCGGCTCTTCGACGGCACGTCGCTGGCGAGTACGGCGCTCATGAAGCACGTCATGCACGGAGCACCCGTGAACCGGCCGACGATTTCCGTGTCATCCCGAGTGATCCGGTCGCCACACACGGCGACCCACACGACCGGATCACCGCTGCCTGAGACTCGGTTTACTTCGCCGGGCGCATCCCCGCTGGCATCCACGGTCCGGGTCGTGGCCGAGGAAGTCTCGTCGGGCACACGGTAGGCATGGACCTGCGGCGGGCCGCCGAGCGCCGACGTGGCGTCCCGGCGGCGCGCCAGAACGACCCTGCGCCGCGCCAGCTTGCCGATACGAAGGCACGGTTGGAGGTCGCCCAGGGCGAGCGAGATCAGCTCGCTGCGGTCCTGCGCTCGGTCGCCGACCGGGCTAAACGCGGCGTTGAAGGCGCCATGCTCCGCCGGCAAGCTCAGTACCTTGTCGCAGAGCATGCCAAGTCGGCGGACTGGGTTTCACAGATGCGTGCAGCCGACGTGCGCGCAGCGCGAGACATCCGCGAGTGGTCGCCTGAGTGGGCAGTCACGAGATCGCGCGCCATCAGCGCCGCGGCTGCAGGCGACTTGGAGCCGCTGTCGCGGTTCATAGAGCAGGGCCTTGGAACCGAGGACGCGGTGAAGGCAAACCTTGCGTATTGGGCTTACTGGGTCGGCGAGATCCCGGAGCGGTGGATCAGCGATGCCGCCATGCTGACTAATGGTCAGCCCTGGTCCGGCGAGCTGCTTCTCGGCTCACTCCTAGACGGACTGGAGCACGCTCCATACCGCGACCTCTGCGCTCACGCGTTGAACGCACTAATTCCCTTCCGGCGTGGGCTGGACCGGCCAGATCTCCGTCGTCGCGTGCTCGACACAGTCGATCGGGCCACTGCCTCGAACGAGTTCGCCCGCAGTTCCCTTCGTAAACTTGACCAGCTCTCCTACGCACTGAGGAGCCCCCATGCCTGACCAGCGTTTCGCCGAGATCATCGCGTTCGCGTACGAAACTGGCCACCTGAAGCACACGCCCCGAACCGGCTGGCTCCTGGGAGGTGTGCGCAACGGGGAAAGCGTGGCTGAGCACTCCTACCGCGTCGGCGTGCTCGCCTACGTCATCGCCGCTTGCGAGGGCGCGAACGCGGAACGGGCAGCCACGCTTGGGCTCTTCCACGACCTGCCCGAGACCCGAATCGGTGACATCCCGAGCGTTGGCAAGAAGTACGTGACCACTGCCTCTGCCCACGAGCTCATCTCGGAGCAGACTTCGGGGCTACCCGAAAACCTCCGGGATCGGATCATTGCCGCCATAGATGAACACGAGTCGGCAAAGACGGGCGACGCCACGCTTGAGGCTCAGTGCAGCCGCGACGCCGACAAGCTGGAATGTCTGCTTCAAGCACGTGAGTACCAGCGCGAGGGCTACACCCAGCTCGATGAGTGGGTGCGCTCCAGCGCGGAAGCGATGACTACGATTACCGGTAAGGCGCTCGCCTCAGCTGCGATGGAGGTCTCCCCTGGAGAGTGGTGGGGCTCGTTTGCGAGCGCTGTTGGACGACCCTGAGGCGTCAACGAAGCCGAACACCTCGAAACAGAGATCAGGAAAGCCGGAAGGAAGTTCGGCAGGAGTCGCACGGCTGACCGCCTTCGGTAGTGGGCAAGCGGTCGCCTTGTACACCGCGACGCCTCGTCACCGGTGACTAGATCAGGCGGCTGGTGAAGCCCGCGTCGACCAGGCGCTGGTAGGCGGCATGGACGTGCTCGGGCACGTCTTGCTCGATGGCGAAGCCGCGGCGGGCGTACTCGGTGATCCGCTGGGTGTCGCCAACCAGCATGTTGATCACGCGGTTGACGTCGCCGATGCTGGCGATGTACTCGTCGAGCGACAACGGCCGGGCGGAGCACACGACGTCGACCTCGGGCCAGACCTTGCGGCAGGTCGCGTAGGCACGTCGCTGTTGGTAGGGCCGGGAGATCAGCATGACCGACGCGGGCTGGATACCCGCGTCGGCGAGGACCTGACGGCTGTTGGTGAGGTTCTGGCTGGTGTTGGTCGCCTCGGTCTCGATCAGGATCGCCTCGGCGGGCACGCCGAGGCTGATGGCGTGTTCGCGGTAGTGGACGGCCTCGCCGCGGGGGAACCGCTCGATCGTGGTCGGTGCGTTCGCGCCGGTGAACGCGATGTGCGGAAACATGCCCTGCTGGTACAGCTCGGCGGCGTGGATCGCGACGCCAAGGTCGTGGGAGCCGAGGCCAATGCCGACGTCGCAGCGGCGCGGCCGGTGGCCCATGTCGTGGTAGGCCCACAGGGTCTCGACGTCGGCGCGCAGGTCCTGGGCAAGCTCGCTGGTTTCCATGCCGAGGCACTTTACGGTCGGCGCGGGTCGGTGCCGTGCACGCCCATGCGGTAGGCGAGCTCGATGGCGTGGCCCGCGGGCCGCGGGAGTCTGATCATCTCCCGCACGAGGATGCGGGAGAGTCGGTGGTAGCGGACCTGTTCGGGGGCGTACTGCTCGGCGTCGAGCAGTAGCGTGAGGGCGTCGTTGGCACGGTTCCACCGGACGTAGGCGCGGGCGGTCTCGATGGCGTGGCGGACCCGGCGCTCGACAGGCAGAGCATGGGTGTCGATGCGGGGGCCGAGGTCGACGGCGACCTGGACGTCGCCCAGTTCCATCGCGGCGGTGACGCGGTGGACGTTGACGTTGGTGGGGCCGAATGCGGTCCACATGTGGTTGGCGTCGTGGCCGAGCCGGGTCGCGGCCTTGTCGGCTTCGGTGAGGAAAGTGGTGGTGTCGGCGCGATCCTCGCGGCGGGACGAGGCGACCGCGCCGACCAGGTGCAGCATCCCGTACACCGATAGGTACTCCGGAGTCGCGTCGCCGAGGCCAGGTTCGAGATGGTCGGCGGCGGCGCGGGCGAGCGCGACCGCCTGCTCGAACTCGCCGATCGACAGCAGGGCATGCGCCACCGACCGGTACAGCGACCCGATCATGAGGTCGTCGCCGCTGGTGTGGGCGGCGGCCAGGCCGCGGCTGGCCGAGATCGCCGCCAGGTCAGCCTCGCCGAGCTTGGTCAGGAACGCGGTGGCCAGCTGGTGGGCGCTGGCGGCCAGCGCATGCGCGCGCAGCCCGTCGTCACTGCCCCGCCCATGGTGCTGGCAGGCGGCCTGAGCGTCGGTGATCAGCAGCGGGAGGCGCTGGGTCAGGCGGGCGTAGCGGGAGTTCTGGTAGTCGCCCCACTGCGCGGCGATCTCGGCCGCCAGCGCGTCCAAACGGGGCGGTTCGCCTGGCTGCGGGCCGGAGAGGAACTGGCGGTGGTCCATCAGCGCCACCCGCAGCGCGGGCACGGTGCGGCGACCGGACTCGTCGGCCCAGGCCATCAGCACCGGCTCGCCGATCAGGTCCCCGAGGGAGATGTCCAAGGCGAACGCCAATCTGCGCAGCACGGACAGCCGGTCCAGTGGGAGCACCTCGTGCTCGACCTTGCGCAACCAGTCCTCGCTGCGGCCGACCAGTCCGGCCAGCACGGTCTGGGTCAGACCGCGCCGCTGCCGGTAGAACGCCACGCGCTCACCGATCGTCATGTCGTCGGTCATCCCTCGCACGGGGTTAACCTCCCAGCTCCGACGGCAACGGCCCCAGAGAATTCCTCCCGGTTCGCCACATCGGTCGCACCTAACGTGCGGAAATGACCACTCCGCGTGATCCCGGCTGTGACGCGGAGAGATCGTTCCAGCCCGCCAGCGAACGGGAGCGGCCATGACCGTGATCACGGACGCGCAAGAAGCGCGACCGGACCATCCGCGCGCGCCACGCACGCTGGCCATGTCGGAACGAGTCCAAGCCCCTGCCGTGCCGATCGTGCCCCGACCGGTCGGCACGGCATGCTCCAGCCTGCGCTTCCGAACGCCGGAGCGGGCGGCCAGAAGCAGTGCCTGGTGGGGTGAGCCTGATCGGAATGCAGCTGCTCAGTGCTGGCCATGTCCGGGCCTGTTCCACGCGTCCCACGTCGACGCGCCTCACCACCCCGGCAGCTCCCGCCACGAACTCGCGCGCACTACCCGCAGCCCGACATGAGACCGGTGCAGGGCGGCCTCGCCCAGGAGTTGATCAGCTCTTAGCCCGTCCCCAGCAACAACATCAGCGGAGGATCCGATGCGCGATCTGCGCCTGTCCCCACGTGATCGGCTCGTCCACGCCGTCGCGCACGTCACCGACACCATGCCCGCGGTCGACAGCCCCCTGTGGTCAGCGCCGCTGGCGCAATCGGACCGCGTCCAGGCCGCGCTCCGCGACTGTGTGAACGGGCGAATGGTGGTAGTGACCGGAACCCTGGATCGGCGGCTGGTGCTGATCGAACACGAGTTTGGCGGCGGCTTGGCCGGCGGCTGGACCGTTGCCGACCTTTCCGGGCAGCCGCACCGTACCCGCGAATGGCCGACCTGGGTGGGCGACTACATCACGATCAGCGACCCGGACAGCTGGCTCTCGGCTGCGGAGATCACCCTAGAAGGTCGACATCGGCTGCTGCGGCCACGGCTGCTGCTGGCCTCGCTGTACCACCCGGAGAACTTCCCGCTGCCGCGCTTTCCGTTGGCTATCTCCGATCTCGCACGGGCAGCCCGCGCCACGCTGCTTGGCCACGTCGAGCTGATGGACATGCAGCTCGGCGTATCCCTGGAGGACATCCTCGCCCGCATCGGAACCGGCGAGACCGACATCGTGGGGATCTCGGCGACCTTCGGCCAGCACGACCTGATGACCCGCCTGCTGGACGAGATCACCAGTGCGGAGCGACCGCCTCTGGTGGTGGCGGGCGGCAGCCTCACCGTCCGCAACGAGCGCATCCTGCTGGAGCGCTACCCGAACCTGATCATCGGCCGCGGTGCGGGGGAGCCCACCATCGCCGACGTGCTCTCGCACTGGCACGACGACATCGCGGTGCAGCACATCCGCGGCGCGGGCTACGCCGGTGCAGCCCGCGGCGAGGGCACGCTGTCCATCGGGCCACGGCGGCGCAGCGCCGTCGTGGCGAACCGGCTGCAAACCGACATGTGGCCCGAGCTGGACCTGCTGGACCGCACCTTCGTCCACAACGGAGTCGCCCAACTGGAAACGAGCCGGGGCTGCACCAACTACTGCTCGTTCTGCCCCCGTGACCACAAAGGACAGTGGGCAGGCACGGCACCGGAAGCTCTCCCGTGGATTCTGACCGAGATCGGCGCGATCGCCGACCAGCACCCGCACGTCAGCCGGACCCTGTACCTGGTGGACGAGGAGTTCATCGGCCGCGGCCCGGCCGCGGTATCGCGCACCCTCGCGGTCGCCGACACCCTCCACGAGGCCGGATTCCAGTGGGAGACCTCCTGCCGGGTCGACCAGGCCGTGCGGCTGGACCACGACCGGGCCTGGCACATCGAACGCGGCCACCTGTGGCGCGGCCTGGTCGAGCGCGGGCTGCGGCGTTGCCTGTTCGGCGTCGAATCCGGCGTGACCTCGATCCTGGAGCGGTTCAACAAGGAGACCACCGGCACCCAGAACGCGCTGGCCATCCGCACCCTCACCGCGCTCGGGGTGCCGCCCCGGTTCACCTACATCACCTTCGACCAGCTCATGACCCTCGACGAGCTCCAGCAGACCTACGCCTTCCAGGGCCGCACCGATCTGCTGCTGCGCCCGCAGCGCGATCTGGGCGTGGAGGAGATCGTCGACGGGGTCCGGGACGAGGACTGGGTGGCCGAGCGCACCACCGGCCGCCCGTTCTACACCGGCATCAGCTACATGCTCGTGTCGATGGAATGCTTGATCGGCGCCGCCTACACCCGCAAGGCCGAAGCCGCTGGCCTCACCGGGGATGTCGACCCGGCGTTGGGCCGGGTCCAGGCCCGGTTCGCCGACTGGCGCATCGGCGTGGCCTCGCACTGGGCGCAGCTGTGGATCGACCGCAACTTCGCCCTGGACTACACCCTCAAAAGCCTGGAGAAGGTCCTCGACAGCCGACCATACGCCCTGGTCCGCGAGGCGCGCCGCACCATCAAGGCCGTCGGCTACCGGCTGCTCGGCGCCATGATCGACGCCGCAACCCACACCGACACCCTCCCGGACCGGGCCGACGAGCTGAACAACCGGTGCGCGGCGCTGGCCGAGCGGCTCCTCGCCGAGCTGCGCGCCGAGCTCGACACCGCCCTGGCACGGGTGAGCGACAGCCTGCCCGGCAGGCACCGGGATCTACTGCAGCGCGAACATGACCGGTGGGCGGACTCCACGACCTGGCGGTTGATCAACGCCACCGACCCCTGCGGAACCTGACCACATCGCCAAAGAAGGATGCGCAGATGCCCGGTATGCAGCGCCGCTTCCTGCGCGGCCTGGACGCCGAAGTGTCCCTGCTCGGTGCGGGCTGTTGGACCGTCGGCGGCCCGGCCACCAACCGAGGCGTTCCGATCGGCTGGGACCACGTCGACCCGGAGCAGGCGTATGACGGGCTCGTCCGCGCCCGCGAGCTCGGTGTCACTCTGTTTGACACCGCCGACGTCTACGGATGCGTCCAGTCCGAACGGCTGCTCGGCCGCCTGCTGCGCGAGACCGGCCGCACCGGCCTGGTGATCTCCAGCAAGGTCGGCTACTTCGCCGGCACCGCGCGCCACCCCTACGCCCCTGACCAGATGCGCCGCCAGTTCGCCACCACCCTGGACAACCTCGGCACCGACCACCTCGACATCTACTTCTTGCACAGCAGCGACTTCGGCGAGAACGATCAGTACCTGGCCGGCGCGGTCGAGGTGATGGGCGAGCTGCGCGAGCAGGGCCTGATCCGCGCCATCGGGACGCGCGGTCCGCACGCCTTCGCCGAGCAATGGGCCACCGGCGACGATGCGCGGGCGGCCACGACCACCCGATGGTCGCACCTGTTCGACCAGATCCGGCCGAATGTCGTGACCGTGCGGTACAACCTGCTCAGCCCCCTCTACACCTCACGGGAGACCGACATCTTCGCCTTCGCCCGCCGCCACCTTGTCGGCGTGCTGATCAAACAGGCCCTCGGCCAGGGGCTGCTGCTGCGTGACCCCGCCAGCCCACCACCGGTGTTCAGCCCGGCCGATCACCGCTGTCGCGACCCCCGGTTCCAGCCCACAGTTCTGGCCGCGCTGGACCGTATGCTCGCGGCCCTGCGTGACTGGTTCGGCACCGATCCGACCGAACTCGCCCGGATCGCGCTGCGCTACGTCCTGCAGCACGCCCCTGACGCGGCCGTGCTGGCCGGTTTCCGTGACGCCAACCAGATCACCACCACCCTCACCTGCCTGGGCAACCCGCTCGGCCAGGATGAGATCGACCAGATCATCGAGCTTTTCCACCCCCGCACCGACGGCAACACCGACGAAAGGACGCCTGCTCGTGCAGTACATCGAGATTGAGAAGAAGTTCGCGCTGCCCGACCCTGCCGCGCTCAAGGCCAAGCTCGAACAGCTCGGTGCCAAGCCCAGCGAGCCGACCCGCCAGGTTGACGCCTACTACAACGCCCCGCACCGCGACTTCCTCGCCCCCGAAGCGATCTCCGAGTGGCTGCGCATCCGCACCGAGGACCGCGGCTCCTCGATCAATTTCAAACGTTGGCACCCCGTCGACGCCCTGATCAAAACCCACGCCGACGAGTACGAGACCAAGATCGACGATGTCGAGGCAATCCGCAGGCTGCTGGAAGCGCTCGACTTCCGGCCACTGGTCACCGTCGACAAGACCCGTGAGGAATACAAGCTCCCCGACATCGAGGTCGTATTCGACCACGTCGTCGACGCCGGTGACTTCGTCGAGTTCGAGTTCAAGGCCGACGCCGCCAACGTCGACGACGCCACCGAGCAACTAGAGCAGTTCATCGCCTCCCTGAACATCGAACTCGGCGAGCCGATCAACCGCGGCTACCCGCACATCCTGCTCGGCCGCGAACACTGAGCATCCACGACATCGCGCGGCGCACGGCCAGTCCTCCCGGTTGTGCGCCGCGCACCCCGTCACCCGTCCGGACCCCGCCAAGCAACCACCAGATGACCACCGTCAGCGACAGCCGCCCAGCACCGTTAGCCGAGCAACTGCGCTCCGACCTGATCGACCAGCTTCGCGCGGAGAACATCGTGAACAGCCCCAGCGTCGAGGCTGCGCTCCGACACGTTCCACGCCACATTGTTCGTCCACGACGTCTCGCTGGAGCGCGCGCCTACGTCGACGGTACCGTCCGGACAAAGTCCGATGTGGACGGCGCGGCGCTCAGCATGGCGTCCCAGCCGAGGATTGTCGCGATGATGGGGCAGGGCAAAGAAGGCAGGGCCCAGGTCTTCCGCTTCAGACCAGCCGGCTACCAAGGCTGACCCGCGGCGCAGGCCCCCCAGCGCCTGCGCCGCCCATCGCACGAAACTCAATGCCATACGGACCGGTGGGCACGAACTAGGGGCCCGGCGCAGATACGTCAAGAAAGAACAATGACGCGCAGCCTTCGCCCCAGACCTTGGGGACGTTTGCTGCCCTCGGGATCGATTGAATCGGACCCGAGGGCGGGGTGCTATCTGGTCGCGTGCCTGTCCCGAAGATAGGCCGCGGTGTCGGCGAGGGGTAGGCGGGTCTGCTCGCCGGTGTCCATGTCGCGCACGGTGACCTCGCCGGTTGCCTGCTCGTCGGGGCCGTAGATCAGCACGTGGCGGGCGTGCTGATCGTGGGCCCATTTCAGTTGTTTGGCCAGTTTGGTGGAGCTGCCGAGGTAGATGCCGGTCCGCAGGCCGTGTTCGCGGATGTGGGCTGCCAGTCGCATGATGTCGTCTTCGGCTCCCAGGACGGTCAGGGCGACATCCAGTCCGCGTGTTGTGGTGGCCTTGGTTTGCTGGGTCGCGAGGATGCGTTCGATGCCGATGGAGCCGCCGCAGGCGGGCAGGTCGGGGCCGCCGAGCTTGGCGACCAGTCCGTCGTAGCGTCCGCCGGAGGCGATCGATCCGGGGTAACCCTCGGCGAGGACTTCGAAGATCGGGCCGGTGTAGTAGTCCAGGCCCCGGACCATCCGGGGGGTGAAGACCACGCGTCCCTCGGGCAGGCCGGTGGTCAGGCTCAGCAGCCGGTCCACTTCGGAGAGTCCCCGCCTGCCGCTTTCGGTGGTGTCGAGCTGTTTGCGTACGCGATCGGTGTCGGGTGAGGTCACGTCGGTGACCAGGCTCTCGGCGGTGTCGCTGCTCAGGCCGCGGTCGGTGAGTTCGGCGGTCACCGCCTCCGGGGTGGTTTTGTCGAGCTTGTCCAGACTGCAGAGCACATCAAGACCGAGTTGGGGTGCGATGCCGTATGCCTCCAGCAACCCATGCAGCGCCTGGCGGCTGTTGACCAGGAACCGGAAGTCGCCGATGCCCAGTGCCTGGAGTGCTTCGTTGATCGCCCACAGGATCTCGGCATCGGCCAGACGGGATGAGGAGCCCACGGTGTCGATGTCGCATTGGGCGAATTCGCGGAAGCGTCCCTTGGCCGCGCGGTCGGCCCGCCAGACGTTGCCGATGGCATACCGCTTGAACGGGGAGGGCAAGCGGCTGCCGTAGGTGCCCACGACCCGGGCCAGCGGGACGGTGTGGTCGTAGCGCAGTGCCAGGTCGGCTTCGCCGCTTGCCTCGTGCACGCCGCGCTTGAGGATCTTGAAGATCAGCTTGGCTGCCTCGTCGCCGAGCTTGCCCGCGAAGACCTCCAGGCGTTCGAACGCCGGGGTCTGCACCGGGTCGAAGCCGTAATGCTCGAACACCGCGCTGATCGTGTCGAACGCCGCCCTGCGGCGGCGGACCTCGTCAGCCAGAAAGTCCCTGGTACCCGATGGCGGCTCGACGACCTGCGGCATGAATACATCCTCCTGGTAGCGGGTTAGATGCTCATTGTGACGGGTCGGGGTCGCTCCACGATCAGGTCAGTTGCCAGGAGGGAAAGAACCGGCGCAACATCGCCAGCACCTCGGCTTCGGACAGGTCTTCACCCTGGCCGGTGCGCAGCAGGGGCGTGCCGGCGATCGGGAACAGTGTTTGCCAGCCATCGAGGTCGTCCATCAATCGCGCGATGCCCTGCATTAGCGAGATGGAGAGCTGGGGCACGAGAGCGTCCACGCAGTGCGCGATGAAGTAGATCGAGGATCGCTGGGCAGTAGTGGTGTCCACGCGTTCGGCGTAATTGCTCTCGCTGTATTGCGGGTAGCAGGCGTCGAGAATCGCCTTGGGGACATCCCATACCGGCAGCACACAGTTGACCGCGTTCATGCGGCGCAGCGGGAAGGCCATCGGCCGACGCCCGTTGATCAGGCAGAACAGAAGTTCGGCCAGGACGTCTTCGCGGTTGTAGCCGAGCAGGAGGTGTTGGCTGTTGATCTGGTCGCAGATCCGTCGCCCGACCAGGTTGATCAGAAACGTTCCAAAGAAGTGCGAGGTATCTGGGCCGTGCTGGGCGGCGAACTCGTGCCATAGTTCGACCGGCGATCCGTTCATGCCAAGCAGTTCCGCGATGTCCTCGGCGTACATCACCCGGTGCTGAAAGCCGGCTTCGGCGCAGAGCTCGCCTGCCCGCTCGGCCGCTGACTCGGGCCAGATCGGGTCCATGACCAGTGTGAAGCACACGACCTGTTCGGCATGGCGAGAACCGGGCTCCAGATGCTGGCGGATGCCCTGCACGAGGGTGTTGCTGTCGCCGCCACCGGAGACCCCGGCGACGATCGGCGGGGCGATGTCGTGCTGGGAAAGGAATGCCGCGACCTTTGCGGAGACGACCTGACGAAGCGTGTGATCATCGACCAGGTGCACGCGGTTGGCGGCGTCGGCCTTGCCATACTGGAAATCGAACATCGCGGCGACCGGTAGCGGGTCACGTTCGTGCGTTTCGAAAGTGTTGGCCCGCAGGCTGTCTACGTCGGTGTTGCGGATGCACTGCAAGATCACCTTGTGCTCGTTGGGCACCGCGCTAAGGGTAGTGGTAATCGGGACCGGCCGGAGGCTGCCGTCGCCAGGTACCTCGTACGCTTGGAAGAGCGAGGGAGGCAGTCGGTTCGCCAATAGCAATTCGTCCAGCGACAGTTCGTCGGCCGCCTTGATCGGCCTCGAACCAGCAGAGAACAGCAGGTTGACGCGCCCCCAGGTAATCACAAGATCCTCCGTGCGGAGTCGCGGCCGGTCGCCTCAGATGTGCCCGGTTAGCGCCGGGACGGAGAGGATCTCCTCAACCTGTTTGTTCGTCATCCGGTCCATGCCGTCCTGCTGCAATGTCCGGGACACCACACCAGCAAGAGCGTCGATCGTCATTGGCTCGGCTGGCACTGCCGAGACACCGCCGGTTTGAGTTTTCGCTGGAGCGGACATGACATTCTCCTTCGACGCTTTCGATCGACCGTTCGGATTGCTAATCCACTTTATTGCACGCGCAGCCAGGCGTACACCGTGTGTAACCGAGTGGCCTAATCCCCAAGTGGGGGCCGAGACCGTACGAACCCGATGCGACAGCCTCAGATCAAGTCGGGGTCAGCAGCTTTAAGCACGTGATCGAGTCGGCGGTATGACCGTGGAGCGGGGCGGCGGCCCTCGTTTCCGATTTGTGATGCCTAAAGTCGGCCATATCGCGGCGTGATTTCGCGATCCCGCAGAGATGGCGCTTGAATCGGTGACCGATGTGGACCTTGGCAGATCCGGTTCAGCGCAGTAGTGAGGCTTCGGTGGTCTGCGTGAGGTAGTGCGCGATTTCCGGACTGATCCTGGTTGTCGGCGCCCGCTAATCACGGTGTGTTGAGGGCGTTTTGGCAGACTGTCACGCGGGTTTCGGACAGAGGGACGGCGACGTTCTGGGACTGTGCGAGGCTTAGTGCAGTGGTGATGTCTCGGAAGTCGCGTTGCGGGAACTGGGGGCGCGAACCCAGGCGGCCGAGAACGGCGCTGGCTGATCCGCGTCTCGGCGCGGGCCGGTTTCTCGTGAGCCTCCACTGATTTCCACAGAAGCATCCCGAAGACGCCATAGCGCGAGCCATCCACTACGACACTGTTCAGACCCAGTCGGCCCGGTACCGGTGACCGGTCCACCAACACGTCTCGGGCATCGGTCCAGAACCCCATGCGTCACATGGGACACGTTAGCCACCTCGTCGGGCAGTTCCCGCCATATGATCAGGTTCTGAGCACGATCCCCAAGCGTATCGGCGCGGTGCGCTTTCACCGTGCTGCGGGGTAAAATCGTCCTGTTCAGCTGGTCTGGTTTCGGCGGCTTGACGGCTGGCCATGTGGCATCAGATCTGTGCTGGGGAGGGGCGATGGCTACAAAGCAGCGGAAGCCGGCGAGTGTTGAGGGGACGACGGTGAATCTCCCCGGTGTCACGGCGGAGTTTCACCGACCCGACCACTACGTCCCCACTCGCGATGATCTTGCCGGCGTGGCGGAGACCGTTCGGGGGTACCTCCCGTCGCGCCAGATGATGCTTTTCTACGGCGGTCTTGGGGCGCTGGCCGCGTTGTCGGTGATCGAATGGCCGGTGGCGGCGGCGATCGGTGCGGGTGTCGCGCTCGCACAGCGTTCCGGCACGGCCTCGACGTAATCCGATCACACGTCCCGAATGCGTCGTGGAAGTACTCCGATCCACGCTGGCAAGAGTAGGCAAACACAGCGGCGCTCAGATCATCCCTAGGCCCATCCCTACGCTGACTGCCACGAGGACGACTCCGGCGGATAGTTCGCTGTGCTTGCAGAGACGTTCGCCGAAGCGCGAGCCGAGATGCGCACCGAGCTCCAGGCCGAGTAGCGACATGGCCACGCTTGCGGTTCCGATGATCACGGCAGCCAGCACGATAGCCGTGTGGTAAGTGCCCAGGGCGAAGCCGATGACCAGGTTGTCGATGCTGAGCGCGGCTCCGATGACACAAAGCTGAGGCAGCCGCCAAGTGTTGACCTCGGTCTTTCCGGGATTGGATCGGGAACGTAGCGCCGATACGACGGTGTAGCAGCCGGTGAGGCCCAGCAGGACTGCGCCGGCAGCGGTCGTGACACCGCCGAAGCGCAGTGCGGCCTGTTGCCCCAGCGCGAGACCCAGCAGTGGCATCGCGGTCTCGAAGGATCCGAACACACACGCGACCTTCAGCCGCAGTCGTACATCAACGCCCAATAGGCCAAGGGCGATCGAAGTCGCGAAGTTGCCCAGACCCGGCGATAAGGCGACAACGACGAGACCGGCCAGCGACAGCACCCGGCTGACGGTAGTGACGACAGCGTCCCAGCGCAGACCGTGACTACGGCAGTTCCATGACCCGCAACGGGAAACGCAGCCGACCGCACGTCGTAAGGACGTGTCGATGTTCAGGCCGAATTCCCATGGTGCAGCCAGCGTGATGTTGACGCTCGGTAGCTCGTTTGGGTGAGGCAGCGGTCGATTCGGGTGCCTGCGGAAGGCGGTGTGCCTGGCGTTGCCTGATGGGCAGGATGGGGCGTGCTTTCGAAGTTCGCTTGACGTTCACATGTCTTACGCTCGTGGTTTACCAGGGTGCTTGTGCGTCTGGGAGGCGAGTCGTGGCTAGAGCGATGGAGAACGCGGCGTCCGGCGCAGGCGCTCAGCCGTGGCGGCGTTCGGGTGTTGCGGAGGTCGGCGTGCCCGGTAGTCGGGAGGACGTGACCGGTTCGCTCCGGCCACGGGAATTGGCCTGCCCAGCGGCGAACGACTGAGGCCGTTCGATGCTGCGCACCTTGGGTACCTTGGCCGCACAGATCGTGGCGCCGGTCGCGGCCGCCGCGAGGAGCATCGCGCACTTGGACCGCGGTCGGCGGGCTTGGGAGTCGCAGGGGTGTGCGCACATCGACGTGCGCGGCGTGCACGAGCCGGGAACCGAGGACGCCGCGGCGGAGATCATCCGGCGGGTGGAGAAGGTCCCGGGTGTCGCCTGGGTCGAGATCAACGCCACCCTGGGGCGGATGGTCATCGGGCACGATCCGGACCGGGTCGAGGTCGCCGAGCTGGTCGACGCCGTGGCGGATGCGGAAGCGGAGGCGGGCCTGGACGCGGCGAGTTTCGCCGCGGTCAGCCCCGGCCACCCGGACAATCCGGTCAAGGTATTCGCCGAGGTGGCGATGCTGGGGGCGAACCTGGCCGGTGCCGCGATCACGATGGGAGCCGAACTGCTGCCACTGCCCGCGGTCCCGCCGTCGGTGCCGGCACTGGTGTCGACCGGGGAATCGGCGGCCAGGATTCGGGCTCCGCTGGAAGCGCGACTCGGTAAGACGGCCACCGATCTGATGTTCGGGATGAGCAGTGCGGTGGCGAACACGCTTGCGCAGCGCCGGGCGAGCTTGCTGGCGGAATCGGCGTATCGGTTCTGTCTGTTGCAGGAGACGCAGGCCGCGCGGCGGAGTTGGGCCCGCTGGGAGGCCGGCGCGGCTCCCGCCAGTCACCGCAGTACGCCGTTGCAGGTCCGGCCGCGTCCAGCGCCGTTGCCCGAGGGCCCCATCGAGCGCACGGTGAACACTTCGGCGCTGGCCGGGCCCGCGGCGTTGGCAGGAATGTTCGGGCTGACCCGAAGCTTTGAGCGTGCGCAAGCGATGTTGGTTGCCAGCGTGCCGCGAGCGGCACAGCTGGGGCGCGGGGCGTTCGCGGCTCAGCTCGGGTACGGCCTGTCGGAACGGACGACGCTCGTGTTCGACCCCGTTGCACTGCGCCGGTTGGACCGGGTCGACACGGTGGTGATCGACGCGGGGGTCCTGCGGACCGGTGCTCGGCTCGTGCACGACGTGATCCCCGCGGGCGTTACTCACGAGCCCGTCGAGCTGTGGGAACGCGCCCACGAACTTGTCGGCGTGACCAACGGGGACGGCGCGCGGCGCGCGGGTTGGTCGTTGTCGGCGGTCGATCGGTCATGGCTGGCCCCTGAGGTGCGTGACTTGGCCGGCCGGGGTACCGATGTGTTCGCGCTGCGCCACGACTCGCGCACCGTCGCGTGGGTGCTCGCGGCCGAGGAACTGGATCCCCTTGCCGACAAGCTGACCGCCGCAGCCCGCGAAGTCGGCTCGGTGGTCCTCGCCGGAGACGGCAGCGGGTTGGCGGCGCGACTCGACGTCGACCGCGTGGTGCCCGATGGTGCGCGGCTCGCGTCGGCTGTCCGGGAGATGCAACGGCAGGGCCGTGTGGTCGCTGTGGTGTCGGCGCGTGCGCGGGCCGCGTTGGCGGCCGCGGATGTCGGGCTCGGAGTTACGCGCGACGGTGAGGTCCCGTGGGGCGCACACCTGATCTCGGGTCCCACGCTGGGGGAGCCTTGCGCGTTGTTGAGCACAGTCCCGACCGCGCGTCTGGTCAGCACGCGCAGCGCACAGCTGGCGGTGATCGGCTCGGTGGGCGGCGCGGCGCTGGCCGCGCTCGGACCGTCCATGGGGAGCCAGATCCGTGCGGGAGTTCCGGTGGCCGCGTGTGCGGCGATCGCTCTCGGCGCTGGGACCTGGTGGGGGATGCAAGCCGCATGGCGTCCGGTTCCGCGCGCCGCGCCGCGTACTCCTTGGCACGCGATGGCCCCCGGCACGGTCGTGGAGTTGCTCGACAGTTCACCGGAGGGCCTGACCGATGACGCGGCGCAACGGCGGTCCCGGGATCGGGCAGACGAGCCGGAGCTGCGCCGGATGGGTGTGCTGCGGGCATCGCTGGATGAGCTGGCGAGCCCGCTGACGCCTGCGCTGGCCGGTGGAGCCGTGATCTCGGCGAGTATCGGTGCCGTCACGGACGCGACTATCATCCTGGGGGTTTTGGGGTTGAACGCGTTGATCGGCGGTGTGCAACGGGTCACCGCCGATCGCGCGTTGAACAGGCTGCTTGCGGCCAGCGTTCTTCGGATTCCGGTGCGCCGCAAGCAAAAACTGACCTCGTTGCCCGCCGAGAAGCTCGTCCCGGGCGATGTGGTCGAGTTGGTGGCCGGCGATTCGGTGCCCGCCGACTGCCGGCTTCTGGAAGCCGAAGGGCTTGAGGTCGATGAGTCGAGCCTGACCGGCGAGTCGCTGTTGGTCACCAAAGCGGTGGGGGCGACTCCCGCGGTGCCGGTGGCGGACCGGACCTGCATGATCTACCGAGGCACCGCGGTCGCCGCCGGGCGGGCCGTGGGTGTCGTGGTCGCGACCGGCGCGAACACCGAGGCGGGAAGCGTGGCGGGACCCGAAACGCGCCGCCGTGGCGATGGTGTCGCGGCTCGCCTTCAGACACTGGCCAAGGTGACAGTGCCGATCTGCCTGGGAGCGGGCGGGGTACTGCTCGTCACGGACATACTGCGCGGGCGTGTGTTCGGGACATCGCTGGGGCGGGCAGTGAGCTTGGCTGTGGCGGCCGTTCCCGAGGGATTGCCTTTCGTGGCAACCGTCGCCGAGCTTGCGGCGGCCCGGCGGTTGTCGAGACGCGGTGCGCTGGTACGCAATTCCGCGACGATCGAGACGCTGGGCCGGGCGCAGGTCTTGTGCTTCGACAAGACCGGCACCCTCACGGAGGGGCGTATCGCGCTGCGGCAGGTGTCGGACGGTGCGACGAGCCGGTGGCTCGAAGAAATATCCACAATGGAACGTCGGGTGCTTGCGGGCGCTTTGCGCGCGAGTCCGTTGGTGGAGAACGGGGAACTGCTCCCGCATCCCACCGATCGCGCGGTCGTCGACGGCGCACGAGGCGCCCAAGTGCGCCCGGATGAGGGCAAGGAGGGTTGGACGCCGATCGACGAGATGCCGTTCGAACCCTCCCGGGGTTACCACGCGGTGCTCGGTAATTGGCACGACGGCAACCTGCTGAGTGTGAAGGGGGCTCCGGAAATCGTGCTGGCCCAGTGCATCTGGTGGCGAAGGCAGGACGGTGACATTGCGCTGGACGACACCGCCCGCCGAGGCGTCGAGCACGTTGTGGAAGGTCTTGCCCGGCAGGGTTACCGGGTGCTGGCGGTCGCCGAGCGGGCCGCCTCGGACCGAAGTGATCTCGACGAATCCCGGATTCGGAATCTGCGGCTGATCGGGTTCGTCGCGCTGGCCGACCCGGTGCGTCCCACCGCGGCCGCCGCCGTGGCACAGCTGCAGCAGGCGGGCGTCGAGATCGTGATGGTCACCGGTGATCACCCCAGCACCGCCGAGGCGATCGCCGCCGAACTCAACGCGCTCAACGAACGCCGCGTCATGACCGGTACCGAGCTGGATTCCCTCGACGACGATCAGTTGGCGGCGGAGGTGACCGACGTCGCGGTGTTCGCGCGGTTGAGCCCGTCGCAGAAAGCGCGCATCGTGGAAGCATTGCAGCGCAACGATCGCGTGGTCGCGGTGACCGGGGACGGCGCCAACGACGCCCCGGCGATCCGGCTGGCCGACATCGGCATAGCGCTGGGGGAGCGCGCGACCCCGGCGGCCCGCGAGGCCGCCGACCTCGTCGTCACCGACGATCGCATCGAGACCATCGTCGATGCCATCGTGGAGGGCCGCGCCATGTGGGCGTCGGTCCGCGACTCGCTGGCCATCTTGCTCGGCGGCAATCTCGGCGAGATCGGCTTCACCGTCGTGACCGGGCTGATCAGCGCCGGAGGCAGTTTGAACGCCCGCCAGCTGCTGCTGGTCAACCTGCTCACCGACGTCCTCCCGGCGATGGCGATCGCGGTGCGGCCACCGCCGACGATCACCGCGGAGATGCTGCTGGCCGAAGGGCCCGAAGCGTCCCTGGGCGCGGCGTTGACCCGCGACATCTACCGGCGCGCGACGGTGACCGCCGGGGCCGCCATCGGCGCCTGGTTCTTGGGACGGGCGACCGGAACCCTACGTCAAGCCAACACCGTCGCACTCGTGACGTTGGTCGCCGCGCAGCTTGGCCAGACACTGGTAGTTCGCGGACGGACCCCGCTGGTCATGGCGTGCGCGCTCGGCTCGCTCGTGGCACTGGCCGCCGCCGTCCAGACTCCGGGCCTGAGCCGCTTTTTCGGGGCCAGTCCATTGCTGCCGCACGGCTGGATGATCGCGGCAGGCACCGCGACCGCCGCCACCGTCATCAGCCTGGTACTGCAGCAATGGTGAACCTCGTCGAATGAGCGCGGAACTCCTTTCCCCACAGCCGTGGCCGGGCCGGCTGACACGGAAACCCCCGAGCCGGCAAGACCTTGGCACAGAAGTATGTGGCCTACGGCAGACGGGCGGCTACCGCGTCACGACGAGTCAACCGAGCGCGGCGAGCAATGCCGTGAGCGCGCTCTGTTCGTTGTTCGAGTTCGGATTCGTTGCCCTGAGCTGGCGCAGCACCGTGTCGATCTTGCCGTCGATCTCGGTCCAGGCGGTCTTGTCCTTCGGCTTTAGCCGCGCTTCGGCGTTGTCCCACTCGATTTCGAGGTCATCGACGCGGGCCGTGGCACCGGACTGGTTGCCGGTGTTCAAGAGGTTCAGCGTGTCTTGGGTGATTGCCCGGAACTTCGAGAGGTCGCCGAGGGGCGAGGGCTTTGCCTGCTCGCTCAGGCTTGCGCCTGGGGTCGGTGGTTGCACGGCAGAAGCCTGATTCGGCGTGTCTTGTTGTAGTGCGGAAGTGCGCAAGGCGTATCCCGCTCCGCCGGCGATGAGGACGAGCGCGACGACGACGACCGTCTGCCACAAGCCTCCCCGCTCGGGCGCCGTCGCGGTGTCAACGGCTGAGGCGTTCGGGATGACATCGGCTTTCGTCACCGATAGATAGGTGACGATGGCGAGAATGCCGACCACGAAGATCAGGCTCGTCACCGTGGCACCCAGCCCCAGCCCGCCCTGGCTCGCCGGTTGCGAGAGGTAGTCACCGATCGACGCGCCAAGCGGCCGGGTCAGGGTGTAGCAGAACCAGAAGGCGAGAACCGAGTGGAGTCCGGCTCGCCACGCGACCGTGGTGATGGCGATCAGCGACGCCACGATGATTCCGGTCACCAGGTAGCCGAGGCCGAGCACCTCGGCCATGAGATCACCGGTCGCGGTACCGAGCGCGAAGGTGAAGAGAATGGCGAGCCAGTAGAACGCCTCTCGCCGCCTGGTGAAGATGGAATGGATGGAGAGCGTCCGCTCGCTCCGAAACCACATGAGGAAGGTGAGCCCGAGCAGAACGCCGAAGATCAGCGTGCTTGCCTCAAGCGGCAGGCCGATGTTGTCCGTGAGGTTGTCGGTCACCAATGTGCCGAAGACGCTTACGATCGCCACGGCCAGCCAGTACCTGCTCGCTAGGTACCGGTTCGCGCGGAACTGGAAGATCAGGCAGCCGACGAGCAGGACGGCGGTGATGATCGACACACCGGTCAGGCCGAGGTTCAGGTCAACGTTCAGGAAGTCGGCGGCCGACTCACCGACCGTCGTGCAGAGCACTTTGATGATCCAGAAGTAGAGGGTGACTTCCGGGACTTTGTTGAGCATTTGGCGATTCGGCCCGAGGGCATGTTGTGAAGTCATCGTGGCGAACACTAGCGAACGGCAGGTTTGCTGCCGGTCGGACAGAGGTGAGCGGACGGCAAACCCGGGAACGTGGCGATTTCCATTGAACTCACCGGGATCCGCGCGCAAAGCAAACTCTCGGTTAACCTTCCGTGCACCGTGCGCTTGCCGTACGTCTCCTAGCGTTGGTCGCGATCCTGTTGCCGGATGCGAAAGACGGGGGAGCTGGATGCACGTGCTGGCGGTGAATGTACTGGACTCGCGGTCGTTGGTGACCGGTCTCGGGGCCATCGGGGTGTTCCTGGTGTTATTCGCCGAGACGGGACTACTGATCGGCTTCTTCCTCCCGGGAGATTCACTGCTATTCACCGCTGGCGTTCTTGCGGCCACCAGTGTGGCGCAAGGGGGTTCGTCCCTGCTGCCGTTGATGATCACGGCAGTCGCAGGGGCGTTGGCGGGCGCGCAGGTCGGTTACCTGATCGGCAAGCGTGGCGGCGCCGCGATACTCCGGCGCGTCCGGAACCGGCGCTTGCACGAGGGCGTAAATCGCGCGGCGCGCATGCTGGACCGCTACGGGCATGGCAAGGCCATCGTGCTGGCCCGGTTCGTCCCGATCGTGCGGACCGTGCTGAACCCGATGGCAGGGATCTCCGGGGTGCCGTCCCGAGTGTTCGCGGTGTGGCAGGTCGTCGGTGGTCTGCTGTGGACGGTCGGGGTGATGCTCGCCGGGTACCTCCTGGGCACTTCGGTACCGAACATCGACAGTTACCTGCTGCCCGTGGTCGCCGTGATCGTCGTCCTGTCCCTGGTTCCGGTGGCGTGGGAGATCTACCGGTCCCGGCGGGCTTCGGAAGCGTCGTGAAGGAGGTGGCCGTCATGCCGGACAGCGGCGTTTATGTGGCGATGACCGAGTTCGCGGCGCGGACGCCGTGGCTTTGGACGCCCGTGAGCGTGTTCACGACCTACGGGGTGGTAGCCCTGATCGTGGCGGTTTTGTGGATGTTGTGGTGGGCACGCCGCGCCGACTCCGCCGCCGCGGCGAAGGTGCTCTGGGTGGGCGTTGCGGTGGTCCTGGCGTACGTGCTCGACAGTGCGCTGAAGAACGTGGTGGCCGAACAACGTCCGTGCCGGGCATTGCCCGATGTGGTCACCGTGCTGCCGTGCGATGGCGTCACCGATTACGCGTTTCCCAGCAACCACACGGTCATCTTCGCCGCTTTCGCGGTGGCCACGCTGATCGTCCGGCGGAGTTGGGGTTACCTCGCGGTGGTCGGTGCGCTGCTGATGGCGATTTCTCGCGTCTATGTCGGCGCGCACTACCCGCACGACGTGATCGCGGGCCTCGTCGTCGGCGGTGCCGTCGGCGGCGCATGGTTGGTGGTTCGTCGTCCCCTGACGGCCAGTGTCGAGCGACTACGAAGCAGCAAGCTGCGCGGCGTGGTCTGGGCCCAGCGCCGCTGAGGGCTAGGGTCTGTTTTATAACGAGGCGGTGGGAACGGTGGTGCGCGACCGAGTAGCAATGCGCCCCGCACCCTTAACCGGGTGCGGGGCACGTTCGCCGTTTCGAGCCTTATCGTGGCCGTTCAGCCAAGCCTGACACATCAATGATGACGTTCGATGGTTCGTCGAGCCACATGCGGTGTTTCCCGCTGTCGACGGTGAGGCCGAACCGTTGTCGTGCGGGGCTGCCGAGCACTTGCCAGCGTTCGTGGGCGTGCTCGATGGTTTCCCACAGTCGGGCGGGGCCGCCTTGGCGAACGATTTGCCGGCCGGGATCCGGGGTGGTGTGGCAGATCCATGATCCGTCGGCGCGGGTGAGCCACGTTTCCGGCGTTGGCCCGTCGGCGGGGGTGAACCCGGTCCTGCTGTACGGGCCGGTGTGCAGGGCGGCAAAGAACTCGAATTCCCGACTCGTGGCGACCTCGGCGGCGATGGTTGTGGGTTCGGGCTCGGTGGCAGCTGCGTCGCGGTGGGGAATCGTGGCGGTGGGCTGCTGTTGGTCGCGGGTGGGCATGAACATGCCCGCGTCCGGTAGAAATCTGCCCTCGGCGCGGCCCTGGTCATCGACGTTGAGCCGCGCGAGCAGCCCGCCGACCATGAGCGGGACGAGAATGACCGCGCCGGGGCGGGATTGCTCGATCCACGTGGCCGGGACGCGGTGCACGCCTACGGTCGCGATAATCCGATCGAACGGTGCCTGCTCCGGGCAGCCGTCGCGGCCGTCCACTGCGGCCAGGCGCGGGGCGTAGTCGAGTTTCGCGAGCCGGTCGCGGGCGCAGTCCACCAGCACAGGGTCAACGTCGACGCTAGTGACGTTCTCGCTGCCCAACCGGTGGCAGAGCAGGGCGACGTTGTAGCCACTGCCGGTGCCGATCTCCAGCACCCGGTGTCCGTCGTGCACGTCGAGGGCTTCGAGCATGAGCGCCATCAACGACGGCGCGGAGCTGGACGAGGTGGGCTGCCCGGTGACGGTTTCGCCGCGCCGAGCGGCCAGCACCCCATCTGGGTTGTTGTCGATCTGGGTGACGTGCGCGGTGTTGCGATACACGCCGTCGCGCCACTCGTCGGTGCGCTCAACGAGCCGCCACCCGGGCCGGTCGGTGCCCGCTTCGAAGTAGTACGGGACAAACAGTCCGCGGGGAGTGTCGGTGAACGCGACGATCCATGCCGGGTCGCGCAGGTAGCCGTCGTGGGTTAGTTGGGCTTCCCCGGAATGCCTTGTAGAGCACCGGTTTCGCGCGCTCGGCGAATTCCGCGGCCTTCTCCGGGTTGTTGGTGATCAACATGTCCGGGACGGGTAGACCCGCGTCGGCCGCCTGGGCGAGTTGGTAGGGCTTGTGCTCGGCGGCATGCACCGCCGGGGGCCAGTTCACCCACGTGGTGCGGGGAAGGGCTGCGAGAAGACCTCGCAGCCCCCACCGCTGTTCGGTTTGGATCCACTTGGCGGCATCCCCGCTCACGCCTTCCGGCGCGGTCGGATTGGTGGGCCGCCGGTAGTAGATGCCCGTCACGTCGTCGAGCTTCACCGTGTGGTGCCGGGTGGCGAAAACCCCGCTCCAGCGGGCGCCGTCGAGTTCGGCGGAAACGATGAGGTCACCGAGGTCGGCGCGCACCAGCGGCACGCCGCGCCGGTTGAGCTCGTCGATCACCACGTCCGCGGTGGCGTCGAAACGCTGCGTCAGCACCAGAACCGCCACGGGGTCAGTCCTCGGTCCAATCCGTGTCGGTCTCGGTACCGCCATGCCCATCGGTGTTCGAGTTGGTCGTGGTCTGCCCGTCCGAGTGCTTGCACCACGGTGTGTTCACGCCGTCCTCGCCCGGGGTGAGCATGATCTGCCGCTGCGGGTCGAAGACCAGCCGGGACAGGTCGACCTCGCTGACCGGAATCGGCTTGCGGGCTGCGACGTCGAGGCCGAACGCGGTGATAGGTGTATTCATGCTGTCGTCCCTTCTCTTGCGTCATTCCTTGGCGATCATCGGTGCAGGTTCCCCGGTGTGGTGGGGCCGGTTGCGGCGCCGTTGCCGCGCATCGACCCCACCACGTTCATCGAGTCGAGCCGAGTCGTGCCCCGCGCGGTGGGGCTTTGATTACAGTTGCGGTCCGACTGAGCGCGTTCGCGGAGCCGGCCACCGCTGGCTTCCGCAGACGTTCGGTGTCCAGCAGATCGTCATCGATCGCTCGTCCAATGAGGACGGAAGTGGCCAGGCTGTTTAGCGCGGCAGCCGCCCTGGTCATCAGCGCGGCGAGTTTGACTGCCCGGTCGGCTTCCGTCGCGTTCACCTCGCACTCGCGGCGGGTGGTGTCGGGGGCTTGGCGAGTTCGTGAGCCTTGTCGTCGCAAGTCCGGCACGTCTCCCAAGACCACGCCAGATCGGTGTTTTCCGCTGCCAGCTGGTGACCGCACAGGGTGCCCACCACGAATCCGTTGGGGTAGCCCTCGTGAGGTCTGGTGTCGGTGCTGGCGTGCCGCAGGCCACCGGAAGGCACCCAGCCGAACGGATGGGGACGGTATGTCGCGCCACTGCTGGTCATGGCAATGACTGTGACGACTAATAGAGCAACTAATCAAGCAATTCGAGAAATTTTGAAGCAATAACCCTCGTCTGGGGTAGTACTGCTGCACCTCATGGAGGTGTAGCGCCGATCGGCACTCGAATGGCGTTGACTGTTGCTCATATTGCTTGCAGGATGCTCGATATTTCGACGACCTGGAGGGGCTACGAAGCTCACGTTCTTGGGAACTACCAGCATCAGCGGCTCGTGCCCAAACCTGTACGCCACCGACCGGGGCACCTACCTCGTGCAGGGCTACAAGATCGACGATCCGGAAGCCCTCGCGACACTCCACGACCGAGGGATGCCCGAGACGGAAACCGCCGTTGAGATCCCCGCCGGGCTGCTGTCGTTCGCGCCTGGACACGTGATGACCCGACTGGTGCGCGGCGAGGACTTCGGGCGCTTGTTCAAGACTTTCACACGCTCGGCCTGGCGCTGGGAATGCCAGGCCGAGTACCGGGAGCCGCACGAGGCCGAGGCGTTTCGGCAGTTCCTCGCAGGCGAAACGCCCGACATGTCGTTCACCACGGAATGGCTGGCCAACGTCCGGCAGGCAACCGGAGCGGGGCGGCATTTCGAACGGGTTCGGGTGCTCACCGAGCCGCTGACCGACTACCTGCGGTTTGAGATGTTCGCGGCACCGGGCAACGCTGCGGCGGGCGAAGTCATCCGCGTCATGTCGACCACCGCCGCCGTCGAGCACAACCTGCCCGATCACGACTTCTGGTTGTTCGACGACGAGTTGGTCGCGATCATGCACTTCGACAGCCACGGCATGATCGCCGCTGAACTCGTCGACGACGCCGACACCGTTGCAAAGCACAGGAGGTGGCGCGAGATCGCCTGGGGTCATGCGGCACCCTGTGAAACGGTCCTGACACCCTGACCCGATGAGATGAACCTGTGAGCACACCCGAACGGCACAAGCTCGAATTCGGCGATCGACTTCGCGAACTCCGCGAGAATGCCGGCTACTCCGGCAGGGAGTTCGCCAGCGCCGCCGGTTGGCAGCCGTCAAAGATCTCCAAGATCGAGAATGGCAAGCAGCTCGCGACCGACGCCGATCTGCTGACCTGGGTGCGGCTCGCCAAGGTTCCAGAACCGGCGGCGACCGAGCTCCGCGACGAGTTGCGGACGATCAGGCTGGAGTCGTCCAGCTGGAAACGGCAGCTGCGGACCGGGCACCGGCGACGGCAAGAGCACAGCCGCGGTATCGAGGCCGAAGCAAGCACGATTCGCGCGTTCGAACTCGTCGTCGTGCCCGGTCTTGTCCAGACCGCCGACTACGCCCGCCACGTGCTCGGCTCGGCTGCCGCCCTGCAGCAGGTGCCGAACGACACCGATGCCGCCGTGCAGGTACGCCTGGAACGACAGCACGCGCTCTACGACTCGGCCAAGCACGTCGAACTGCTCATCGCTGAGTCTGCGCTGCGGTACTTCGCCTGCCCGCCGCAGACGATGGTGGCGCAGATCGACCGCTTGATCGCGCTGTGCGGGTTGGCGACCGTCCGGTTCGGCATCATTGCGCTCAACACCCGGTTGCCGCACATCCCGGCAAGCGGGTTTTGGATCATTGGCGACACCGTGTTCGTCGAGACCGTCAACACCGAGATCAACACCGACGACCCTGACGACGTCGCCCTCTACAACCAGCTCGCCGACAGCCTGTGGCAGACCGCGGTCGAAGGCGACGACGCGCGGCGTCTGCTCGTGCAGATCTCCACCGAAATCGCCCGGCTACCCGATTCACCGACGACGAAGGACTGACCGTGTTCACCAACTGGCGCAAGTCGACCAAGAGCCTGCACAACCCCGAACAGTGCGTCGAGGTTGGCACCGCCCCCAACATGACTGGCGTGCGCGATACCAAGGACCGCGACGGTGGCCTGCTCACTTTCACCAACGAGCGCTGGTCGGAGTTTCTCACCGCGGTGAAGTGCGACAAGTTAGGAGCCTGACCCTCTGCACAGCGAAGCGCCCCGTCGCTTCGAAGGCACTCAGAGGTGGCGTCGAGTCGTGGGCCACGGTCAACGTTCGGACTCCCTGCGCGCAAACCACTTTTGAAGCCCTCGCTAGGGGACGGTCGAGTCGGCGGAAAGCTCGGCGATCGGGAGCAGCAGGGTGAAGGTCGGCGGAACCGGCTTCCTCAGCCACAGCCGTCCCCCTTCGGCCTCGGCGAGGCCACGTGCCAGCGCCAGTCCGATCCCGTGCCCGCCTCCTTCCCGTCGCTGGGTGAACGGGTCCCTGCCGGGGTCGATACCGGGCCCCTCGTCGGAAACATCTATGGCCAGAGCATCCCCGGCGTCCCGTGCGCGAACCGTCACGGTGCCCTCGCCGTGCATCGTGGCGTTGTCCAGCAGGACCGCGAGTACCTGCCGGATGGCTGCGGCGGATGCGTTCGGCCTCGCGCCCCCGGCCGTCGACACCCGTAATGTCCTGCCCTTCGCCGCCAGCAGACCGTGCCAGCCCTCCCGCACCTCGGTGAGCAGTTCGTCCAGGTCTGCGGGCGTGGCCGCCGACCCGCTGGTGCGTGCCAGGAGAAGCAGATCGTCGATCGTGCGTTCCAGCCGGTCCGCGGCGTCGACGCTCGCCCGGATCGCCGGCCGGGGGTCGGCTTCGCCCGAGTCGAGCGCGGCCTCCAGTTGCAGCCGCAACCCCGTCAGCGGGGTCCGGAGCTGGTGCGAGGCGTTCGCGGAGAACGCGCGTTCGCGGGCGAGGATTTCGCCCAGCCGGTGTGCGGTGCTCTCCATCGCCGAAGCCACGGAGTCGATCTCGGGGATTCCGGCACGGTTGGTACGCACGGTGAAGTCTCCCTCGCCGAGCTGCTGGGCGGCGCGGGAAAGTTCGTCGAGGGGCCGGGTTAGTCGCCGGGCCATGCCGTGCGCCATCAACCAGGCCGCAGTCACCGCCAGCACCGCCAAACCAGCCATGACGATCCAGGTCAGGGCGGTACGCAAATAGACCTCGCGATGCGGGGTGGCCGCGCGGACCACGCCCGCCACGGTGCCGCCGTTGGCGACCGGGACCGCCACGACCAGGTCATCGCCCGCCGAGCCGGTGATCACTTCACCCCGACTGGCGGCGGTGACCACCTCATCGGCGACCCCGGGGCCGTCGCCGACCTCCAGCCGTCCGGTCGGCGAATACAGGCTGAGTCGCGTCTCCGGATTGGTCTGGGGCAGCCGGAGTGGCCGCTGGTCGCGGATCAGCTCGTCGGCGGCGGACAGCGCAGCGGCGTCGGCGGTGCGTTCCAGTTCCGCGCGCTCGTCGTTGAGGTAGTAGCGCGCGACGGCTACGGCGAGCGGCAGACCGAATAGGCCGGTCGCCAGCACGGCGGCCATCACCGTGAGTGTCACGATGCGCCTGCGCACGGTCGCGCCCTCCTTGCCCCGCCCGGTTCGAACCTTTCCCGGCTGCCTACACCGTCGCACACGGACTTCTGGGCCCCCAGGTGTCTGGACCAGTGCCCGACTGCCGCGTACTTCGTCTGCCGCGCTCCTACTGATTCGCGCCGGAGGTGTTCGCAGTGGTCTCCAGCCGGTACCCGTGCCCGCGGAGCGTCGCGATCCTCGGCACCTGCTCGGGTGAGGTCGCGGCGGCGGTGAGCTTTCGGCGCAGCGCGGCGATGTGCACGTCGAGGGTCTTGCTGGACCCGTACCAGTGCTCGTCCCACACCTCGGTCATCAGCGTGTCCCGGCTCAGGGCCACGCCTGGTTCCGCGGCCAACCGGGCCAGCAGATCGAACTCCTTTGCCCGGAGCGACACTTCGCGGCCGTCGAGGCTCGCGCGCCTCGCTGCCGTGTCGATGCGCAGGCGGCCCACCGTGACGACGGTTTGGTAGCCGGATGCCGGGCCCCGCCGGAGATGGGCCCGGATGCGGGCCAGCAGCTCACCGAGACGGACGGGCTTGGTCAGATAGTCGTCGGCGCCCGCTTCCAGGCCCACCACCACGTCCATCTCGTCGTGGCGGGCGGTCAAGATCACCAGCACGCATTGCGCCTGCGCCTCGCGCAGCAGACGGCACACCTCCACGCCGTCCAGGTCCGGCAGGCCGAGATCCAGCAGCACGAGGTCGAACTCCCGGCGGCCGGCCTGCTCCACCGCGTCCCGACCGGTGCACAGCCAGGACACCTCGTAGCCGTGCGACCGCAGGCTCGACTCCAGAGCTTGGCCGATCGTGTGGTCGTCCTCCACCACCAGCACTCGGAACATGGCCGCAAGGATATCCACCGCGCGTCCGCGTTCGCCCCGGTGCGCAACCCAACGCGGAAGCGGGCAGGACGGGGGTGCCGTCCTGCCCGCTTAGGGTGGGATCAGTGCTGGGCGTTGTAGCCGTTTGTGCCGGAACGCGGCAGGTTAGGACCGTCGGCGTAGCCGAGTCGGGGCGGCTTGAGAGGCGGCTCGGCTACACGCGGTCCGCGGCGATGAGCAGGTACTGGAAACTGCCGGAGGTGTATGCCTCGATGAACGCCTCCTCGATCCCCGTCGCGAGGGGGGATTTGGCCCGCAGGCGCCAGTAGGGCAGGGTCGCATTGGTCAGGTCCACCACGGCGCAGGGCACCAGCCGGTTCGCGGCCATCGCGCGGAAGTAGCCGGAACGGGGATGGATGTCGCAAATGTAGTGCGCGTTGATCGTGGACACCGCGCGGGAGGGCAGGCCGTAGACGTCGTTGTAGCAGCCGGTGATCGTCACGTACCGTCCCCCGCGCGAGAGTAGGCGGGCATGTTCGGCGAACAGGTCGTGCAGGTTGGTGTACATGGTGGATTCGTTGTTCCAGATCGCTTGCATGCTCCCGGTTTCGAACCCGGTGTCGAGCATGTTGGTCTGGTGAAACGTGACCTTGCCGGTGACTTCGCGTTGGCGGGCCTGCTCATTGGCGAAGTCGACCTGTTTGCGTGAGATCGAGATGCCGTCCACCGTGCAGCCGAACCGCTCGTGGGCCATGAAGCTGGAGCCGCCGCGTCCGCATCCGGCATCCATGATCCGCTGTCCGGGATCGATTTTCCCCAGATGACCAAGCAGGAATTCGGCTTGCCGGGTTTCCAGGCGGTGGAGTTCCTTGGTGGTGCGTTCGTGGGCGGTTTCGGGGTCGCCTTCGGTGACGGACCAGTCGGGGTCGCCGATGCCGTAGTGGTGGTGGAAATAGCCGTCGACTTCGCCGAGTTCGAGGTTGACGGGGTTGGCCTCGTGGTTCCAGTAGTCCGCGACGCTGCCCTGATACACGCTGCTCACGGATTCGGTCGGATAGGTTGACTGGGTCATTGTCCTGCTCCCTTCAGTGGATTTGCCGTGCGGTGGTGAAGTGCCAGTGGCGGCTACCCGCGAGCCATGACCACAGTCCGGTCAGGTAGCGGGCAACCGTCGGGTCCGGGAGTGCGGCCGCGGCGTGTTCGGTGTCCGCTTCGAACGCTTGGATCAGCTCGTTGTGGACCTCGCACGCTTTGATGAACGCCGCATCGAGCGGGATGTGCTCCTCGGCGGCGATCACGGCCGGGAGGTTGAACGGCAGGCCGTGTTCGCGGATCTCCCGCTCGCAGCCGGCCAGGTCGTTGTAGAGGGTGCCGATAATTGCTGCCCGCGCGGTGCAGTCCTGCACCAGCGGGTGGGCGTAGAGCTCCGCCGGGATTTCGTAGCCATCGAGTACGTCGACGAGGTTGATGCAGGGGCGAAACGAGTTCATCTGCCGGTTGGCGAGGTATTGCCAGACGGGGGGAAGCCGATTGATCAGGCGCCACCCGTTTTCGGCGTTGTAGCCCAGGTAGAGCTGGGCGATGTCGTGCCGGATGCGCTGGGCCTGCGCCGGGCTGCTGACCTGCTTGAGATCGTTGAACGCCTCGTGCTGGGCGCGCAGCACCGGGTCGTTGTCGCGGCGCTTGTCCCACACCGCTTGGTAGGCGGGAGTCAGGCACGGTGCGTCGATCGCGGATTGCGCCAGTGACAGGTTCGGCCCGATCGTCTGATCGTTGGCGTCGCGGTAGGTGTTGGTTTCGCAGAAGTAGTCATCCACCGCCGTCTCGGCCACGATCATCTTCGCCGCGGCCGTCATGCGCTCGATGTCCTGACTACCGGGGTGGCACAACGTGATGCCACGACCCGGGTCGTGCTTGTAGACACCGGCGATGTTCTCTTCGCTGCCCAGGCCGATCTCCGTCATCCACGCGACGACACGGCGGTTGATCTCCGCCGCGATGTCGGCACGCTCGGGCGGCGGCGGCGGACAGTACAGAACTGTCGTTTTCCGCTGCCCTCCTGGCGGATTGCACGCGCTTGTGCCCCAGACACTGCCGGTGTGTGGTTGCTGGACGGGTACGGGGGTGTCGTGCCCGATGAGCTCGATCATGCGGATTCCTCTTTGCCGATCGCCACGTGCTCCAACAACCCGACCGCATCCGGAACCAGGGGAGCGACGCTGTAGTAAGAGGTCACCAGGTAGCGCAGGATGGCTTGGTCGGTGATGCCCATGAAGCGCACGTTCAAACCGGGCTGCACCTGATCCGGCAGTTCGGCCGGCCGCAGGCCCACGACGCCCTGCCGGTCATCGCCGCGGCGCATGGCGATGATCGATGTGGTGTTGTGCTCGGTGATCCCGATCTTGCCTAGTGGGAAGATCGGAATGCCACGCCAGGCGAGGGCCTTCGAACCGTCTTCCAGCGAGGTCCCGTCCACCGCCAGACCGCGCCGGTTGCATTCCCGCAGGAACGACGCGATCGCCTTCGGATGCGCGAAGAACGCATCTGTCGATCGCCGCATCGAGAGCAGATCATCCATGTCGTCGGGCGTCGGTGGCCCGGTGCGGGTAGAGATCCGCTGGTCGTAAGAGGTGTTGTGCAGCAACCCGAAATCCGGGTTGTGAACTAGCTCGTGCTCCTGGGTCTCGCGGATCTCCTCGATCGTGAGACGGAGTTGTTGCTCGACCTGGTTCATCGGGTCGTTGTAGAGGTCGGCGACGCGGGTGTGGATGCGCAAAATCGTCTGTGTCACCGATAGCTCGTATTCGCGCGGAGAGAGCTCGTAGTCGACGAAGGATCCGGGAATCTGGGCTTCGCCTTCGTGGCCCGCGGAGAGGGCGATTTCGGCCTCGCCCTTGCGGTTCTGCGGCAGCGCCCGACGCCGCGCGAATTCCGCAAAGTGGGTGCGCAGGCCCTCTTCGCGGTCGAGGAATTCGAGCAGGGTATCCCAGTTCAGGACCATGATCGTCCCGGCCGTGGAGCACCGCAGCGTCGCCGACCACGTGGGGTTATCGGATCCGAGGGCCTCATCGCCGACCTGGTCCCCATCGGTGATCACCCCGTGGTGATCGACGGTGCCGTACTCGCCGGTCGCGAGGCGTTCGATCCGGCCGTGGGCGACGAGGAACGCTTCCCGGATCGGGCTGCCTTCTTCCGCCAGGATCTCTCCTGGCGTGACCTGACGGACCGTGAACAAGCCCGCGAGGCGTTCCAAGACGCTGGTATCGGTGTAGCCCCGGAGCGCGGACAGCTCGGTGAGCGTCTGCGGGATGATTCGGACGTCAGTGCCTTCCTGGATGAAGGACACGCGTCCTCGCCCGACCTTGATCTGAAGACGCCGGTTCACCCGGTATGTGCCGCTGGTGAGGGTGACCCACGGAAGCTGCTTGAGCAGGTTCCGGGAACTGATGGACTGCATCTGCGGCGGCGTCTTTGTCGTGGTCGCGAGCAGACGCGCCGCTTGGGTTTGCAGGGACAAAAACGGTTCGGCAGCGGGTGACGACACGTCACGAACCTCCCAATTAGTGAACTCGCTTGTGGTCGATGAGTTTCCGGGCTTCCGCCGGCAGCCGAATAAACCATCCGGGATTCCCGAACTGTGCTATTCCCCGTCCGCTCGCGGGCCTTCGGCCTCGCATCGGCCAAGGACAAGACGGTACTGACACGGAAGTACCCGATCACTTCGGGCGATGACTCCGCGCACACGGAACCGGAAAAGCCCTAGGGTTGGCGCGGGGTGGCGAAGGCTTCGGCGTGGCCGATAGGCGTCTTTGTGCTAATACGCCTGATACCCAATATCAAGGTGCCGCCGTCGGCATGGGCGCAATCGATGACGAAGTTTCTGGTCTCTTTTCGTGAATACTGAAGTTGCTGCCGTGTGCTGCGGGCTCAGCAAGGGTGAGCTGTCCTGCGGGATCATGACTGTTTGCCCGCCCATTCGTGGGATATGAACCGGATCGGTGCCCGAGTCTAGGAGCCCGTTCTCCCCGCCAATACAGATAAAAGGGTGCTGCCACCTGGGGGTGAACATCACCCGGAGTGGCGGCGTCCAAGACGGTGACCATTGGCGAGATATGCGTTCAACGGCGGACCCACGGTCACTCTTCGACATGAATGAAGTTGTTACTGCATAAGAGACCTGATATCAGTACTCGTGATTTTTCTTGATCGGATCATGGTGTGTTCGCCCGGACCGGCGCTCGACTCTAGGGGCGCGTTACCCCTGTCAATACGGATAAATGGGTGATCACCCATTCCGGTTGGGCCTCACCTGAATAGCGTCACCCAGATGGCGGTGTTCGGCACACGTCGAGACTGAGCAACCATTACGGATGTCGGCCGGAGGCCCTACGTCGTCTGGTCGAGTTAGGTGAGCTTCCTAACGGGACATCCACGGTCGACGGCGATCCGGTGACTTTTTGCCGCGACGGCAAGGGAATCGGACGCGTCCATCCATACTGATCGGACAGGCAACACCCGGTGTCCGCTTGGGACGCGAGTGCCTCGTCCGGGAACCTTGGTTGCGGTATAGATCACCTCGGGCGCGCAATCCACCGCACTGTCCAGGTTGCTCTGGGAAAATCGCCCACCTTGCCGCGCGGACCCCTCGATCGAACTGGCGTACGAGCGTGTGTCCAGTCCAAAGGCGAGGTTCCAGTCCCGGTCAAGATCGCGAGCACCGTTGGCTATCGGGTTGCTTCTTCACCAACCGTCGCCTGAGGGGCATCCTGTCGGGCGTGGTTGGGAATGCTGACGACCGGGACCCGGTCCTCCCGGTGCCGCAGGTCGTGGAGTTGCTGGACGCTGCGGCAGCGGATTCCGGGGATGCTGCCGCCGACGCGCTTGAGAAGCTGGGTGCCCAGTTGCCGGCTGAGCAAGCAGCGGCCTTGACGAACCGTGTCCGCAACCTGCGTGCCGTGCTGGCCCGGTGGCGCCGTCGCGGCCAGGAGCTCTCGGCGCTGTTCTCCAGCGCACGCGAGCTTGCTGAGCTGCGTGACACCGACGCGTTGCTGCATCGCCTCGTCGAACGTGCGCATGATCTGATGGGCACGGACATCACGTATCTGTCCGAGTTCCATGAGGGCAGCGACGAGTTGCACGTTCGCTCGACGTTGGGGACCGTTGCGCCGTCGTTTCGGGCCTTGCGGGTGCCCCCTGGAATGGGCTTGGCCAGCAAGGTGGTGCGCACGCGATGCCCGCAGTGGGCGTCGGTTTACCAGGCCACCGATTCGATTCCCCACGAGCCGGGGATCGATGCGGCGGTGGCCGCGGAGGGGTTGGTTTCCCTGCTCGGCGTGCCGCTGGTGGCGGGCGAGCGAGTCCTGGGAGTGTTGTTCGCCGCGAACCGCAGCAAGCACGAATTCGTTCCGGAAGAGATCGCGCTGTTGAGCGCATTCGCCGATCACGCCGCCGTGGTTTTGCAGACCACGCGGTTGCTGGAACAGGCGCGCGTCGCGGCGCAGGAAGCCGAGCGGGCGAATTCCGTACTGGCCAGCAATGTCACCGCGATGGAACGTGCCAGCGCCGTCCACGAAGACCTCACGGCCGTCGTGTTGCAAGGTGGCCATGCCAACGGGGTGGCCGAGACGCTGAGCAAGGCGCTGGACCGCCCCGTGGTGATCCTCGACCGGGAACTCGTGCCCGTGACGCAGGAACCCGTTGCGGGCGGGGTGCGGTATTCCGCGCCGGACGGCGCCCTGCTGCCCGAAGTGCGGGACGCAATCGAGGCGAGTCGGCAGTCAGGGCGGTGCGTCTTCGTCGACGGTAGCTCGCCAAGCCCGGAAGTCGCGGTGGCCGTCGTGGCGTCCGAGACGCTTCTGGGTGCGGTCCTCGTCGGATACGGCGACCTCGAACTCCGAGAAGTCGAACAACGCACGATCGAACGCGCCGCGCAGATCACCGCCCTCGTGGCGGTCAAGCAGGAGGCGGTCGCGGCGGCGGAGGACCGGGTCCGAGGGGAACTCGTCTCGGACATCCTGCGCGGCGATGCATCCCGGTGGCAAGAACTGCTGCTGAGGGCGCGGGCGCGCGAGGTGCGGCTGGAAGAGCTGCGTTCGGTGGTCATCGTGGCCGTCTCCCCGGACAGGCGAGGACCCGCCTTCGAGGCATTACGCAGAGCGGTCGCGGGCGGTCTGGTCGGGGAACGGGACGGCATGCTGACGGTCCTCGCGCCCTCCCCGGACCCCATGACCGCCGCACGCGAGGTGTGGCAAGCGGTGCGCCGGGCGCAGCGAGAACCGGTCTTGGTCGTGGCCGGCCCGCCCGCCCGCTCGGCGGCGGAGCTGGGGCAGTGCTTTGAATCCGCGCGCCGGTGCGTTCAGCTTTTGAGCAACCTGAACACGGTTGAGGGGACCGTGGACGCGCAGGCATACGAGCCGTACATGGCGATGTTCGGCCCAGGCGGAAAGGAACTGTCCGGCTTCATCGCCGCAACCATCGGGCCGGTGCTGCGGTGGGATCAGGAGCGTGGCACACAACTGTTCGAGACGTTGCGCGTCTTCGCCGACTCCTACGCCAGCCCGACCCGCACCGCACGTGTTCTCCATGTCCACATCAACACGGTCACGCAACGGCTCGAACGAATCAGTGCGCTGTTGGACGCGAACTGGCGTGAGCCGGAACCGCTGTTCCGCATTTCGGTAGCCGCGCGCCTGCACGCCCTGGCGCGGGACACGGCGGCGGGATGAACGGGACGACGCGCGGGGCCGGGGTTGATCGATGGATGCTGATCCGGCACGAAAACACGTTCCCGAGTCGACAAGTATGTGTGGTTCGGCCATGTTGTTGGAATCACTGTCTCCCTACCGTTGCAGCTAACCGACGTCGGTAGCGCGGGTCGCTGCCCCGGCCGCCGCCGCGACGGCACAGCCGGGCAAGGCCGCCCGGCCCAATGTGGGAGGTATCTGTGACAAGCAGGATTCCGGGTTTCCGGGATGAATCTCCGGCCGATCGGCGCGCCTTGGTCGCCAAGAGCACCGGCGTCCCTCTCGAATGCCTCGATGTCCTGGCGTCGGGCGGGCTGACCGTCGAGCAGGCCGACCACATGATCGAAAACGTCGTCGGGCTGCTGGGGGTGCCGATGGGGGTTGCCACCAACTTCCGGGTCAATGGCGCGGACGTATTGGTCCCGATGGCCACGGAGGAGCCCTCGGTGGTCGCGGCGGCCAGCAACGCCGCACGGATCGCGCGCGAACGGGGCGGCTTCCACACCAGCAGCTCCGAGCCGATCATGCAAGCGCAGGTCCAGGTGCTGGATGTGGCAGACCCCGACGGCGCGCGGTTGCGGCTGCTAGAGGCCGGCGAGGAGCTGATCCGCCTGGCCAATGATCAGGACCCCATGCTCGTCTCCTTCGGGGGCGGCGTGCGTGACCTGAAGGTGCGCGTGGTCGATGCGTCTCCCGGCCGTTACGTCGTCGTTCACCTGATGGTCGACGTGCGCGACGCGATGGGGGCCAACGCGGTGAACACCATGGCGGAGGCGCTGGCGGACCGGATCGGGGAGATCGCTGGCGGCCGTGTGCTGTTACGGATCCTGACCAACAAAGCCGACATGAGACTGGCCCGCGCGCGGGCGGTGTTCGAGGCCGACGCCTTGGGCGGCGCCGAACTCGTTGGCAACATCGTGCACGCGGCCGCGCTGGCCGAAGCCGATCCGTATCGTGCGGCAACGCACAACAAGGGGATCATGAACGGGATCACCGCCGTTGTGCTCGCAACGGGTAACGACACCCGGGCGGTCGAAGCGGGCGCACACTCGCACGCCGTCGGAGCCGGTGGCCGGTACACGGCCCTGTCGCATTTCGAGGTCAACGCCGACGGTGATCTCGTCGGCACGCTCGAAGTTCCGATGCCGGTGGGTCTGGTCGGTGGGGCGACCAAGGTCCATCCAGCAGCCGGAACCGCCGTGCGCTTGCTCGGCGTGGCCACCGCATCCGAACTGGCCGAGATCATTACCGCCGTGGGCCTGGCGCAAAACCTCGCCGCCTTACGCGCGCTGGCTACCGAAGGAATCCAGCGCGGCCACATGTCACTGCATGCCCGCAACATCGCGGTCGCGGCCGGCGCCACCGCTGCGGAGATCCCAAAGGTGGTGCGCCGCTTGATCGCCGACCGGGCCGTCCGGGCCGACCGCGCCGAGCAGGTACTCGCCGAACTTCGGTCACAGAACGGCTGAGAGCCTCAGACCACCAAACGTCAAAGGAGACGCAGCAACCATGACACTGCACGTGGGCATCGATGTGGGGGGAACGTTCACCGACGCGGTCGCCGTTCACGACGGACGCGCCGTCCGTGGCAAGGCTTTTTCCACTCCAGACGTCACTACGGGCATCCTCAATGCTCTCGCCGTCCTGGAAGACCGGCTCGGCGTGGCCAACCACGATTTCTACCCGCGGATCGAGCGTTTCGTGCTCGGGAACACGATCGTGACCAATGCCGTCGACGAGCAGAAGTACTCGGCCGTCGGCTTGCTGACCACGCGGGGATTCCGCGACACGCTGCGCATCGCCCGCTCGGCACGCGACGACGAGCGCGACCCGCACAAGATGACCCCACCGCCCGAGATCGTTGACCGCAACCGCATTGTCGAGGTTCCCGAACGCATCGATGCCCACGGCAACATCCTTGTTCCGCTGGGCGAGGACGACTTGGCCGCGGCCATCGAGCGAGTCGTGGCGGCGGGGGCGGAAGCGGTCGCGGTGTGCCTGCTCTGGTCGTTCCGCAATCCCCAGCACGAGCAGGAAATCGGCAAGTACCTCGAAACCCACTACCCGGACCTGCCGTACACGTTGTCCAGTTCGCTCACCCCGGTGTATCGCGAATACGAGCGGATGGTGACCACCACGCTGGATGCGGCCGTCAAGCCGATCGTGGCGCGGCATTTCGACGAGCTCGCCGCCGAGCTGGCCAAGCGGGGGCTGCGGACTCGCGTGCAGATCATGCAGGTACACGGCGGCTTCCTGTCCGCGCAGGAGACCAGCAAGGCGCCGATCGCCATGTTCAACTCCGGCCCGGTGGGCGGCGTGACCGGCGCCCGACTGGTCGGCCAGCACCTGGGGCGGCACCGGGTGCTCACCGCGGACATGGGCGGCACGAGCCTGGACGCGGCCGCGATCATCGACGACGAGTTCCGCGTGTTGCCCAGGGCCGAGATCGGCGGGCTCCCGACCAGCCTGACCGCGGTCGACATCGAGACGATCGGCGCGGGCGGCGGCAGTCTGGCCTGGGTCGACGGTCGCGGTGTGATGCGGGTGGGGCCGCACAGCGCCGGCTCGGTACCGGGTCCGGCCTGCTACGGCAAGGGCGGTGACCGGCCGGCCGTCACCGACGCGGCGCTCGTGATGGGTCTGCTCAACCCGGACTACTACCTGGGCGGCACCGTGACCCTCTACGAGGACCAGGCCCGGGACGCGGTGCGCCGGCACCTCGCCGAACCCCTGGGGCTGTCCATCGACGTCGCCGCCCACGGGGTGTATCGCCTCGCCGTGTCGCAGATGGCCAACGCCGTCCGCAAGATCACCGTGAACCGGGGTCACGACCCCCGGGAGTTCACCCTGATCGGTTTCGGCGGCGCCTGCGGGCTCTTCGCGGCGGCGATCGCCGCGGAGATCGGTGTCGGCGAAGTGATCATCCCGCGCAATGCCGCGGTGTTCTCCGCCTACGGACTCATGCACGCCGACTCCGTGTTATCCGCGGTGCAAACCACGCCCTGGACGTTCGCGGAACCGGCCGCGGACTTGGAAAAGGAGTTCTCCGCCCTGCAGGCGCGCGCCCAGGAGTGGTTCGAGTCCGAGGGCATTCCCGAAGACCGGCGCGAGTTGTACCGCGAGGCGGATATGAAGTTCATGGGCCAGATCTTCGAGGTCACCACGCGATTGCCGAACAAGAGCTTCGGCGAACAGGACAAGGACCTGCTGCGACAGCGCTTCATCGAGGACTACGAAGCGGAGTTCGGCACCGGCACGGCCTGGACCGAAGCCGAGGTCCTGTTGGTCAACTCCCGCGTCAAAGCGATCGGGCGCACCGAGGCGCAACGGATCATCGACAACGGGGGCGGCGGCGAACAACACCTCGCCAGCACACGCGAATGCGTAGATCCCGCCACCGGAGGGCGCCGTCGTGTCGATGTGCACCGCGGATTCAGCGCCCTGGGCCAAGCCCACGGCCCCTGCCTGCTGGAAGAGCCCGACACCACCGTGTACGTGCCGGCCGGGGCAGTCGTGGAACTGGTCGGCGGAGGCCACTTCTCGATCCGCCTGACCGCCGCGTGAGCCGACGCGATACCCGCCCGCGAGCCCGCCTTATCGCCCCAGGGAGACGGCCATGACCATGAACTCCACCTATGTCCCGGCCGGATACGATCCGGTCACCCTCGAAGTGCTTCGGATGCGCCTGGACTCGATCGTCGAGGAGATGGGCAGCGCGATGATCCGGTCCTCCGGATCACCGGTGATCACCGAGTCCGGCGACTTCAACACCGCCCTGTTCGACCCAGAAGGCAAGATCTACTCCTACTCGGATTTCGTCCAGTTCCACATCGGATCGGGCAGCGTGGCGGTGCAGAACCTCGTCGCGGAGATCAAGGGCGAGCCGCTTTATCCCGGCGACGCGTTCATCTGCAACGATCCGCACACCGCCGGCTCGGCGCACCCGCCGGACACCAACGTCATCTCGCCGATCTTCTACGGGGACGAACTCATCGGCTGGGCGCAGTCGCAGGCGCACCTGGTGGACGTCGGCGGCATGACCCCGGGAGGCTTCGCCCCGGGCGCCTACGATTGCTTCAGCGAGGCACTGCGGCTGCCGCCGGGGGTGAAGGTCTTCGAGCGGGGCCAGCCCGTCGAGTGGGTACGTCGCGTGCTGCTGAACAACGTTCGGGTCCCGACGCTGTTCTGGAACGATGTGCGCAGCTTGGTCGCCAGTAACAACACGGGAATCCGCAGGCTTTGCGGCACTGTCGAGGAATTCGGTCTTACGGAGTTCCGCGACTACACGCGTGTCAATTTCGAGATCGCGGAGCGCGTGGTGCGCGAGCGGATCGCCTTGCTCGCCGATGGTGTCTACGAAGACGACGAGTGGACCGAGCACAACGGGCACGTCAACGAGCTCTACCGGGTGCATTGCACGATGACCAAGTCCGGTGACCAGATCACGTTGGACTTCACCGGGTCCAGCCCGCAGACCGACGGCTTCATCAACCTCAGCTACGGGACCCTGGTGGGCAGTGTGGCCAGCGCGCTGGTGCCGATCCTGGCTTGGGACGTCCCGTTCAACGAGGGCGTGATGACCGCGTGCGACGTGGTGGCCGAACGCGGTTCCTTGGTCAATCCCGTGCCGCCGGCACCGATCAGCAACGGTCACCTCACGACCGGCGCCCGGGTCAGCCGACTGGTCACCAAGCTGCTCAACGAGGCCGCCCGCGCCAGCGGCAGCGAGCTGATCCGCGCCCGTACCCAAGGCGTGTGGGCGGACTCCTGGACCGGGGGCATCTCCGCCGGCACGCGTGACGATGGCGAGTATTTCGTGCTGTTCAACATGGACGGCGGCGGGATGGGCACCGGCGCGCAGCCGGTGACCGATGGGCTTGACTGCGGCGGGATGATGACGCAGGTCAACAATGCGCTGCCGGATGTCGAGATGAACGAAATGCTCTACCCGGTGCTGTACCTGTGGAAGCGGCTCAACACCGCCAGCGCCGGCCACGGCGCCTACCGCGGCGGGCTGGGGCACGAGTTCGCCTGGAGGTTGCACGGCGCCCCGGAGGTGACCCAGACGGTGTTCGCGCCCAACGCGCAGGTGGTCGCCGATGGCTTCGGTGGCGGCTTTCCCGGTGGCGGCAGCGGACACTCGGTGTGGCGCGCCACCAACATCAACGACCTGTTGACCGAAGGGATCGTCCCGACGGACGCCACGCTGACCGCCGGCGCAAAAGACCTGCTGGAGATCAACCAGCAGGACGTCGCGATCGGCTCCGGCGATGTGTTCGTGCAGTGGGTGGCCGGTGGCGGCGGCTACGGCGACCCACTGTTGCGCGATCCGGAGCTGGTCGCGCGGGATGTGTCCGACGGATACGTCACCGAAACCGTTGCCGCACAAGTGTATGGAGTGGTGCTCGTCGGAGGCGAAGTCGACACCACCGCGACGGAAAGGCTGCGCGCCGCGCTGCGCGCCGAGCGCCTCGATGGCCACCCGCCCGCCCAGCGGATCGCGCCGAATGCGAGCCCCGACAGTTCGGCCCCACGGCGCGACAGCGAAGGCTGGTACTGCCCTGCCAGCGGTGCTCGGCTGAGCAGCGGCGCGGGTTGGCGGGCTGACGTGCTCACCCGCACCAGTGTGGCCGCGCAGCGCCTGGCCGAACTCGGTGTGCGGGTCCGTCCGCGGGATGCCGAGCCCGCGGTGCTGATCGATGAGCTGATCAGCCCCGCATGCGGCACCCTGCTGGAAACCCGCATCCGAGTGGCATCGCGCGAGAAGGAGGACGAGACCCGATGACCGCGCCGCCGCAATTCCCCGAGGCATCCCCGCGCGGGCCACTGGCCGGGGTGGTCGTCCTCGACGTCACCCGCGTGGTGGCGGGGCCGTTCTGTTCGATGATCTTGGCCGATCTCGGCGCGACCGTCATCAAGATCGAGCGCCCCACCGACCCCGACTACGCGCGGGACTTCCCGCCTTTCCTCGAATCCGATGACGGGGACCGGTTCAGCGCCTTCTTCGCCCAGTACAACCGCAACAAGCTCGGGCTCACGCTCGATCTCGCCGTCCCCGAAGGCAAGAAACTGCTGAAGCAACTCGCCGAGCGAGCCGACGTGCTCGTCGAGAACTTCCGTCCCGGCACGATGGACAAGCTCGGCCTTGGGCACACCGTCCTGCGGGAGGTCAACCCGAGGCTCGTCTACACCGCGATCTCGGGCTTCGGGCAGACCGGGCCGTACCGGCGGCGCCCCGCCTTCGACAACAGCGCCCAGGCCGCGGGCGGCCTGTGGTCGATGAACGGCTACCCGGACCGGCCACCGACGCGGGTCGGCACGATCATCGGCGACCTGGCGGCGACCATGTATGCCGTGATCGGGACGCTGGCCGCGCTCCGGCACGCCGAACGAACCGGCGAAGGTCAACTCGTCGACGTCGCCCAGCAGGACTCCGTGCTCTCGCTGACCGAGAGCGCCGTCGTGTCCTACACCGTCGACGGCACTGTCGCCAAGCCGTTGGGCAACGCCCACTCGTTCGTCCGGCCTTACGAGCTCTACCCCTGCAAAGACGGATATGTGTTTTTCGGCGGCTACACGGACAAGCTCTGGCGGTTGACCTGCGCCATGTTCGGCGAGCCCGAGCTGGCCGATGATCCCGAGATCGACACCATGACCAAACGGTTCGACCCCGAGGTTTACGAGCGGCGGATCCGGCCGCTGCTGAACCGGTGGATGGCATCACGCACGCGCGCCGAGCTGGAGGAGCTGGCCGGTGAGCAGGTTCCCCTTACGGCGATCAAAGATATCGGCGACGTGGTCAACGATCCCCACATCAAAGCGCGCGACATGATCGTCGATGTCGAGTACCCCGACTTCGGCAGGCTTGAGATGTTCGGGCAACCAATTCACCTCGACGCCACCCCGGCCCAACCTCGGGGACTTGCCCCCAAGGTCGGCGAGCACACCGACACCCTGCTGCGGGGCTTGGTGGGCCTGTCCGACGACAAGATCGCAGCCCTGCGCAGGTCCGGGGTGGTGTGAATGGGGATCACCCTGGAACGAGACGGCCCGGTGGCGATCATCCGGTTCAATCGCCCGGATAAGCTCAACGCGCTGACACTCGCGATGTATGACGAGTTGGCGGCTGCGTTCGCCGAAGTCCGCGACGACGCCGCTATCGCCGCGGCCGTGCTGACCGGCAGTGGCGATCGTGCCTTCTGCGTCGGGGCGGACCTGACCGAGTCCATTCCGGCGCTGGCCGAGGGACGGTTCGACATCTCGCACTGGGACGGCGCGCACCAGAAGCACACCGATCTCTTCAAGCCGGTGATCGGTGCCGTCAACGGCCTGTGCCTGGGGGGCGGGTTCGAGATCCTGCTCTCCACCGATCTGCGCATCGCCAGTGAACAAGCCGAATTCCAGTTTCCTGAGCCGGGAGTCGGCGTGGTGCCCGCAGGAGGAACGCTCGTCCGGCTCACGCGCCAGATCCCTTACGCGTGGGCGATGCAACTCCTGCTGCTCGCCGATCGCATCACGGCCCAGGAAGCGCTTCGGTACGGCCTGCTGAATGCCGTGGTGCCCGCCGAAGAAGTGCTGCCCACCGCCATGGAGTGGGCCGAACGCCTCACAAGGCTGAGCGGCACGGCAATCGCCACGATCAAGGAAGCGGTGCTGCGGCTGAGCAACCTACCGCCAGAGGAGGCATTCCACAGCGAAGCCATGTACGGACAACGGGCCTTCGGCTCGGCAGACGCCCACGAGGGGATAGCAGCGTTCAGCCAACGACGCGAGCCGAACTTCCCCTCACGAAGCCCCGCAACAAACAACAAAAACCCCAAGCCCTGACCCAAAATTCGCACCCCCGCCCAGCGAGGGCTCGCGGCGATTTCGCGCGAAATCGCAACCACCCCCAGGGCCGCCGACGCCGCATCCGCAAGCGCTGAGACACAGCGGTGCCCCCGGTAGGTACGACGTACCGGGGGCACCGCTACGTCACCGATCGAAACGACCCACCTTCACGGCCTTAATGAATGCGGGCACGTCCACTCGCAAGGTCGGCCCATCTGGATCCTTCGAATCGCGAAGTCGATCTAAGGTGCTGGCAAGCTCAACGCAAGCACCATTTTGGTGTGAATAACTGGATTTTCGCCACTCATATTCGATCAATGTGAGACCTCCCATATTTCCGCTATTTTAGCGATTTGCTCAACCGATTTTGCAGGATCGAGCGCGATTTCGCGCATCCATTGGATGGCTTTATCGTATTCTTCGATGTCGTAGTCTTGGCTTACCCACGCCCCTGAACTGTGGTGCTCAAAGTAGACAAGTGGTGGCGCATCAGAATATGTGAAGAAGACGAATGGTCCCGAGAGTCCGGGGTGCCATGAGATCTTTTCAGGCATGACGCGAACCGCGACGTTTGATCGTTCTGCATCGCAGATAATGCGGCGAAGCTGACTCGCCATAGCAGCACTGGACGCAATTGGTGCAAGCAACGCTGATTCGCCGATAATCGCTTCATAGTCGGCGGGCTTGGACACCGTTGTGATGACGTCGCGCCGTCCAGCGTTCACGATCAAGCGAACACCAATTTCATCATGTCGCAATCCGCCCGCTTCCTTGATCGCGCGGGTGTAGTCGGGAGTTTGCAACAGTCCGGGGATTACCAACGGTTCCCAGTGAGTTATGCCCGCGGCTGATCTTTCGTGTTCCGTAAGTATGTCCAACTGTTGCGGCACGCCGTTAACGCCAACGGTCAGCCAGTTTGGCTCTTTTGCGGCTCGCACCAGTTCCAGAATTCGTCTTTGTTCGGTTGCCGATACCCTGAGTGCGCCGAGTATTACACCCGTTCGTACTTCTGTCGGTATACGCTCTCCGCGTTCATACTGGGAAATCTGCACTGGTGACAGGTCAACCGCTCGCGCTAGCTCGCGCACACCGAGCTTGCTTGCCTCGCGCGCCGTTCGCAAGGCCGAGCAAAGTGCCCTTGCACACGGTCTACCTGCGTTAACAGACATGGCACACATCCTAACGTTGCTTGTCGCCGTTTAGATCACCCGTTAAGGCGAGTGGTGTAACCGCCCTGTTCACAGACATGGTGTGAACAATCAGCTTCATCGTTAACGTTTACAGCGGGAAGGTGTCATGACACTACCTCCGATCGACCCACTGAAGGACGCCTCCGGGGCCGATGGAGAGCCGGTTGTGTCGTGCCGTCCGTACGCGGCTGTCCGGCCCTGCACGGCGCAGCAACACCTTACGTTGGTGCTCCGGCAGACCGAGCACGCTATCAGGGCAGTCTGCGACAACCTCAACCACAACCGTTGCACGGCAACAGAATTACACGAACTTGCTGACGGCCTTGATGGCGTCGTACGCGGCGTCAGGGGCTACCTGGATCTCACGACTTCCACGGGAGGCACGCAGTGATCGACACCCGTTCGAAGCGGGACCTTGCCGCTGGCGAACGAGACGAATGCGACGGGAGGTTTCGCAATGAACACCCGATCGGGCCTCTCCGCCGCAGAGATCACCGACACGTTCCCGCCCGTTCCGTGTGCTGACTGCCTGGCAGGTCTCCACCGCTGGTCGTCCGTGCAAGCCGAGACGCATGCCGCAGTTCTCACACGGTGGTATTGCGCCTGTTCCCACTGCTACTGCGAGGCCAGGAAAGTCACGGTGGGCCGCAAAGAGCGGTTCCCGTAGCTGGCGGCTGCTCCGCAGTGTCCAAAGCGGACTGGAGCGGCTCTAGACGCGGGCCGGTGTCGGTCTCCTCCTCCCCCGACCCGGCATCGGCCCGTTCGCGGCCGGTTGGCGTACCTTCTCCCGCATCACGCCAACCGGCCGCTTCCAATGCAATCGTGCGACGCGGAGATGGCGGCGCGGTGTCTGGTGGTCTTGCGGACCTAACCAAGGTTCCTGGACGAGGCATACTAGGTGAAATGATGAATCTTGACACCCGCCGACATGCCGTCAGCGACCTAGTGCTCCTGCGTAAGCCGGTGCACGAGGCGATCGCGGAACTGCGCACCTTCCCCTGGGACTGCGATGAGGAACTCGTCACGCTGGGCCCCTCGGAGCTGCGCACGGCCATCGAGAAGTTCCTCGTCGGAAACCTGTCCGCACAAGAACTCGAAGACTGGGCCAACGCCGTCGAAGGACGCGACGACATCGACTTCGCTCCGGAGGAGATGACCGATCTCGTGGCGGAGATCGCAAATCCCTTGCTGTTTGAGGCCATCACACCCGAGTCGATGACGAATCTGGCCAACCGGCTCAGTGTCCTGGCCACCGCATGTCGACACCTGACCATTGAAGAAGGACAGCAAGCTCTCGCGGCTGCCACTCAGGGCAGCGGACAGGAGGAAGTCCAACAGGCTCAGGGTTTGCTCGGTGAAGCCATGCAAACGCTTTCGGGGGTCCAGGGGACCATCAACGCCAGTACGCACGCAGCAGAAGCCCATGCAAGCTGGCTGTGAAGGGGCTCATGAGCGTTGAAGAGGTAGCCGACGGACTAGACAATGCATCGGAACTTCTACCGATACAAACACTCCAAACAGTGCAGAGCTTGCTAACGGAAGCGACCCAAGCGCTTTACGCCGTTGCCGCAGAAAGTGATGACCTTGAATTAGCAGAGGTTCTCGAGAGCTGGCAGCACTCCACCATGGAGATAGAAAAAGCAGTCCAGCTCTGCGCTGAGGTAAAGACAAGGATCGCCGCTTACCGAGCCGAGATCGTAGGCGGCGGCAGCCCTAGTTCCGGCACGACGCCGGGCGGAAAAACCACCGGCGGCAAGCCGGCGAACAGAGCGGAAATTGACCCGAACAAGTTTAAATATTTCTTCGGCAAAGTCACTTCAAGCAAGCATAGTAAAGATCGGTCCAAACAGAACGTCGATGAGCTGAGTCGCATTCGCATTTTCGACACCCCGGAAGGTCGCGAGACCGTACGGCGTCACCTTGAAGGAGTGGTAAGCTCTGATAGCAACATCATCGAGAGGTACTCAGACAAGTATGGTAGCTATCAGATTCGTGATTCATTGCTAGCCGGTCCAGGTGGTTTTATCCAACTGAACACGACTTGGCAAGAGACAGGCCAGGGGCTACGGCTGACCACGATGATTCCCAAAAGGGGTAAGAAGTGATGGAAACTCTGACTGTTCCCGATGAACAAGAGTTCCTTGATCAGTTCGGCACAGCTCCTGAAACGCTGGAAGAGCCCTGGATCCAGCGGGCAGAGTTTGAGACCGAAAACGGCACCCTAGAGCTCAGCTTCGATCAGCACGAGAAGTCCATTCGGTTCGAGTGGCGTCAAGGTGACGAGGTTCTCTGGTACTTCTTCCGCGAGTGCGCAACCACCCTGAGCATCCGTGCGGAGAACCAAGAAACACGCTTCATTGCAGAGTTCGATTCCGAGGAATTGTCCGGCGAGGTTGACGTCAGGGTCTACCCTCGGATCTCAATCAAAGACTCCGCACTCCGAAACTAAAACACGTGGCCTCACCGGGATCGTTGAACAGCAGCTCGACAGCGGGTGTACCTAGCGGTTCCTGCTAGCGGGCATTCTCGGTGGCATGGGCGTGTTCGGCCTTGGCCTGGCTGGTCGCGGCCTGGCCTTCGGGTTGGCGATTTCAATGGAAATCAACGCGCCGATTTCCATTGAAATCGCCACCTCACGCCGACACTTGGGCGAGAGCGTGGCGGACATTTGTTTCGATATGCCGTGCCACCGACCGGCATCCGGGCCGCGCGGGCGGGAGATGCCCTGCCCCTCGGGGCATCCCCGCCCGCCAACCACCTTCCCGTTTTCAGGCTCATGGGAGCGCGTCTTGTCAGACCATCAGTCCACTCAGGACATTCCCGCCGGGTACTGGGCCGCGTTCGGCTACCAGAACCACGTCATCCCCACCGATGCCCCGCCCCGCAAAGACCGCAAACTCTCCGGCCTGTGCGGAGTTCTGACCCCGCCGCAGGAGGTGTCCGACAAGGACGATCGCCCGACGTGCGCATGGTGCGCCGAGCAGGTCCGTACTGGACAAGTTCGAATTCTGCCCAAGCCCGAGACTGCATGAAAAAGTAACTGGCCGCGTGCTTCCCGCAGGGGGCAGCGGGAGGGGGTACGCACGCGGACAGCAGCCCATCACTCAGCGCTCAGCGGCTACTGTTCCTCTGGTGGCCGGGGCGGCTTGCCTTCCTGGGCCTGCGCCGTCCAGTCACCGAACACCGGCGGCGCGACCTTCGGCAACCCCAGTTCCTTCCACGCCTCATCAGTGGGGTTGGCGTACTTGTTGGTGTGTTCCTTGTCCTCGTCGGAACGCTGACCACGTCCCGCCGCACCGGCGGCGCCCGCAGCACCACCAGCGCCACCACGCGCCGCCGTACCGCTCGCGCCAGCGGTGCCTCCGGGCGCCGAACCGCCGACACCGGCCCGACCGCCGCCCAGGTTTCCCGTGCCGCCACGAACACCGGTTCCGGGACCGACACCACGGCCGGTACCCGTCCCGCCACCGACCCGGCCGCCGGTACCCGGCGCAGGGGTTCCGCCGCCAGTGCTGCCAGGCGGGATCACCGCGCCGCCGATGAAACCGCCACCGCCAGGCCCGGGCGCGGGCACACCCAAATTCGGCATCGGAGTCGGGCCGGCCGCAGGCGGAGTTGCCCATGCCGAACCGGACTCGGCCGGGACTTGCGCCGCCCGGTCCGCCGACGACTGCCCGCCCGGCGGCGTCGATGCCGAAGGGGTGGGGTTGTAGGAAGTGCGGGCGGTCGACGGTTGACCTGCGTTCGTGTCGCTGGTGCTGGTGTAGCCGGTGCTCGGGTCGACCTTGTTCACCGGTGCGGTCTGGGCCGCGGTCACATCGCCGGTGAACGTCGGCGGCGGCGCGAACTGCTGAATACCGTGGACACGGTCATTGGTGGCCTGGGTGTAAGACTCGTACTGCTGCCGGGCCTGCGCCTCGACCTGGTCGTGCTGTTCCTCGTGCGCGGCGCGAATGCCAGACTTGACGCCGTAGGAGATCGGGTTGACGTAGTCGCCCCATCCGATGTTGTCCGGCGGCACCTGGTACGGCGCCGGAAAGGCGTTCTTAAAGTCCGCCGACCCCTGCGCCTGCTGCTGCGCCGCCGCCCCCGCCTGCGCTGCAACCTCGATCGCTTCCCGAGTCGCCTGAGACAACGGAGTCACGGCATCGCGCGACTGGTCACCCGCAGCGCCCTGCATCAGGATCTCGGAATCCTTGAGGACTCGATCCAGCGCGGCGTCCGCGTCGGCGAACGCGGCACTTACTCGGTCCCGCCAGTTAGCCGCCGCCTGCGACGCCGCGGTCACGCCAGGCCCCGACTCCACCTCGCCGTAGACCTTCGGGTGATCAAACGCCATCTGCGCTTGACCCGGAATCTCCTGCTTGCCGAACAACCAGTCAAAGGCCCCCATAACCCCTCATCTCTCAACTACGTACCGAAACCAGGCTCACGCAGAAGGAAGGTTCGAGATCACCATTCCGGCAATTCTGTCCGCCGCTGCACACGGTTCAGCAATCTCCGGCTTGTTCCGCCCCTCAGAACCCGTCTGAAAGTAAACCAGGAACAGTTCCTTGTCTGAGGTGCCCACGTAGGTTCCACACGATCCACTACTGATGCCGTAGTGAACCGCTGGATACCCGGCGACCTCGGCGGTCGGCTTACCGTCCGCGACAATTTTCGAGGTGTATCGCAGCCCTTGCCCCTGGACCGTGTCCGGTGCCACATTTACTCGCAAAAGCTGGTTTCGCCAAGTGCATTGGTCCTGGCCCCATTGCGATTTGCCCGGCTCGGAGTTACTTGCGCCAAGTTCTTGAAGTTGCTGTGGGTTCAGCAGTTGGCAGGGGTCGCTGATGGCCTTGAGGTTCTTGGGCTGGTCAATTCGGAACGGGTCGTTCGCGGCCGAGGTCGTCTCGCCGCCGGTGGTAGGTTCTGGTGCTCCCGGCGTTGGGCTGGAGCAGCCAGCCAGGCCGAGGACGAGCAGGCTTGCCGTGGCGGTGAGAGTGGCACGTGTGGTGTTCAAGGTCAGGCCATCCGGTTTTCTTCGTCGATGCGCTGGTGGTCCTCAATCGCCTTCTGAACAGCGGCCTTGAACCCGTTCACCCAGTCGATCATCCCTTGCGCTGTGTCGTACAGGCAGCCCTCGCCGCCCTGAGCCCGTTCGCTGATCTTCTTGAAAGCAGCGACAGTCACGTCATCACCGAACGGCGGTGTGACGTTTGCTAGCTGAGCTGCTTGTTCTCGTGCCAACTCGTACTTAGCGAGGACTTCGTCGAGTCCTGCGAGAACGCGGGGCAGCTGGTCGGGCTGGATGTGAAAGGTCTGGTGGCCGCTGACGGTTCCGGCCGCGATCATCGCGGCACCGGTGACTGGGTTGAACGGCGTCATCGCCATCCCGGCGGCCTGCATCGCTGCGCCCTGTTCCGGCGATATGGGCTCGCTCACACCTGCTGTCCTCCTGCATCCGATCTTCCGCTCGCGCGTGATCCTGGCATAGCTGTCTGCATCCGTGGGCAAAGTCGGGTAGAAGTACCCAAACCGCTGAGCCGCGCACCTCGATCTGTGAGTCGACGGGCTATCGCTGGTCGCGGACGTGCCGCCGGAGCTCGTCGCGGTACGAACGCAGCGCCCCGGCGATGACTGCGGCAGTGCCCGGCTCGACACGGGTCTGTTCACCGCGGGGCGGTTGCGGGATCTGCACGACACGCCCAGAGGGGCAGTGATGGGTCACGATCGCCCACGGCGCGAGGTGGCTACGGCCGTCGGGCTCTCGGATTCCGACGTTGAACTGCCCGATCACGCGATCAGCCAGCTTCGCGAGTTTGCCGACGGCGCGGGCGTCTTCAGTACGGATGCCGGCCTGGCCGAGTTCGTAGGCAATCCAGTCGCCCTGGTCGGCCTTGTGGTTCTCGGCCTCGGTCCCGGCTGTGGCCAGGATCTTCGTCGAAACCTTGACGCCCCGGCCTACTGCAGGGGAGACGTCGGGCAGGGACGCCACGAGCGACTGTTCAGCCGCGCTCGGGGCGACTTCGTCGATCCACACCCGGTCGCCGCGCAGGACGAACCGGTACGCGAGGTGGTTCACCGCCACCATTGCCCGCGTCTGCGGCTTGTCCGGCTCAGTGAGGTAGAGGTAAGCGAAAAACTGGCCGAAGACCAGGGTCGAGACGATCTCGTCCCACCGATCGTTCAGCCTGCCGCTGCGCTCGATCCAACCCTTGGCCCGCACGCTGTCCTCGGCGGCTTCGAGCGTCGCTCGCGGGTCGTCCGGCTGGTCAAGCCCGCTACGGCCAGAGGCCACGAATGGCGGCGTGTCGAACTTGCGCACCGCTTCCGCAGGCGAAACCTCCCCGGCATCGTGCCGTGCTTTTTCGTGGCGCACGATCGCGCCGAACTCCCAGAAACTGCACTCCATTCCAGGCCCCGAACGTCTTGTGATGATCTCTTTTGTCCAGCGAGGGAGGATACTGTGCAACGCTCGCCGGCCTGGACAGGTCGAATTCATTCCGGCGCTGTGTCACCCATCTAGCCGTGTCGCAGAACACATTCCGGAGTCCGCTGCCAGGGCGAGCGGTTCGGGCAGCAGACTGACGCGTGTGTGTCGCCGCCACTGGGGAAGGGATGCCGATGAGCTTTACCGTCTCGCCCGACGGGCTGAACCGCTACGCGGATCTCGTCGGCGGTCAGAACCGGCACGTGGTCGCAATGCGTGCTCCGTTTCGGCTCGGCTCCAGTACGCGCACACCTTAAACAAGCCTCGGCAATCGTGGGGCCCAGATCGTCAATCCTTCCCCCAGGCGGAGGCAGCCCCATGCCGTGGTGTGGACTGATGTCATGCCGACACTTCGGCGAGCGCTTGGCGGACATCTGTTTCGATTGCTTCGGCCGCGTGGCGGAGTTCGGCTGTGAACCGGTCGTGGCCGGCGAGGCCGAAACCGGCCAGGAACGTCGACGCCAGTGCTCTTTCCGGGGCGGGGGCGAGAAGCAGACGGCGGTCGGGCGGGGTCAGGTTGGGCTCGGCCGCGGCCAGCGTTTCATCGCCTTGGGCGGCGAGCTGCCGCACGTACTTGCGATAGGACGCTAGAAACAAGGCGATTCTGCGGGTGTCGGCATCGTTTTGGCGCACGAGAGCGGCGGTAGGCGGGCTGATGTAGGTCGGCAGTTTCGCCGCGCCGTCTCCCGCGATGCGCGTGAGCTGGTCGCCGATCGCCGCGTTCCTGAACCGGCGTAGCACTTCATCGGCGTAGTCAGTGACGGAGACGCCGGCTGGGGCCGCCAGCTGCGGCTGCACGTCGCGCGCGAGGAACGTGGTGATGTAGCGGGCAAGATCCGGGTCCCGGATCGCCTCGTCGACGAGGCTGTATCCCAGCAGCAATGCCGGGTAACACAGCATGACGTGGCTGGCATTGAGAATTCTCGATTTGAGCTCCTCGAACTCCCAGACATCGTCGCGAAAGCTCACCCCTACGCGTTCGAGCTCGGGCCTGCCGGCCATGAACCGGTCCTCGATCACCCATTGCAGGTGGGTCTCGGCCAGCACGGGCAGCCGGTCGGGAAGGCCCCAGGTTCGCGCGACGTCATCGACCAATTCGGGCGTTGCGGCGGGCACGATTCGGTCGACCATGCTGTTCGGGAAGGACACGTTCTCCCGGATCCAGTCGGCGAGTCCGGGATCGACGGCGTGGGCATGGCTGGTCAGTGCCAGCTCGGCGGTTTCGCCGTTGTGGCGCAGGTTGTCGCAACTGACCACGCTCACCCCGCCGATACCCCGGTCGCGACGCCGCCTCATCGCCTCGGTCAGCACACCGAAAACCGTTCGTGGAGCGCGCGGATCGGCGAGATCTTTCGCGATCATCGCATCGCCGAGGTCGTACTGACCCGTCTCTTCAGCAATGCGGTATCCGCCCTCGGTGATCGTCATTGACACGATACCGATGCTCGGTTCGGCAAGGCGCTCCAGCACCTCCTCGGCGTCCTCGCCGAGTTGGACATAGTCGACGATGGAACCGATGATGCGGGCGCTACGCGGCTCGTCCGCCGATGATTCCACCAGTGTGTAGAGATAATCCTGGTCGGCACGGCGCCGGGCCTTTTCCCGCGCCGCTTCGGTGTTCCGCAGACCGATTCCGACGATTCCCCACCGGGGCGACCCGCCGGCCGCGAGATAGTCGTCGATGTAGCGGGCCAGATGCGCGCGGGCGAAGTTCCCGACTCCGATATGGGCGATGCCGGCCCGGACGGACGCCCTGTCGTAGTGCGGAACCGAGACGGCTCCACCATCCGGCAAGTCCGCGACGATCTCGGAAAAACTTCGAACGTCCGCTCCGGGCACGGCCTCCACCCTTCTCAATCAATCGTCGACGCGGTCACCACGCGCCAGCGCGGTTCGCCGGTGATTTACTTCGTGCTGGCACTGCTCGTCGCTCCACTTGCGTCGGGATTTCCCACGCTGGCGTCCGAAGCGTCACGTGCCCGAGGCACCTCGACATGTGCCTCGTCCGACGCTTGGGCGGTGAGGCAGTCAGGCTGAACGTCGAGTAGGTCGGACATCTGCGCGGCGGCTCTCTTGATCTCCGAATACGTCAGGTCGTTGACGAAGATCGTGCTTCCGATGCCGTTCATGAGCGTCAGGTGCTGATCGCTGTTGCGGTGCCGCACGGAGTCGGTCAGTGCCTGATGGAGCAGATCGGCGTCGCAGAACATCGGATGCGACGGTGCCAGCCCGATGCCGCAGGTGGCTGAGACGACCCGGCCTAGCTCGTCATCGGACAACATCCCACGATTCGCGGCGAGAACAGCGCTGAAAACGCAGTCCATCGCCACCGCCTCGCCGTGCAGCAGTTCGGGCAGCGCCCGCATCTCGATGATCGGCGAGAAGGTGTGACCGTAGTCGACGATGCGGCGAAGCTCGGTCTCCCAGAGATTGTTCTCCAGCTCTTCGGCCATGCCCGCGATGGCCCGGTGCGTCACGATGCGCCCCGGCTGGTCCACCGATGTTTCCGGGGACGAGTCCTGCAAGCGCTCGGCGACCAGGCTTTTGCCGTACCGCTCGATGACCTCGAAAAGGACGGGGTCCTTGATGAGCGCCATCTTCAGCGCCTCGCCCAGCCCGCTGCGCACCTGTCGCTCGGGCAGCGTGGCGATCAGCCTGCGGTCGATCAGCGTGCGTGGCGGCGGGGCGTAGGTGCCCAGCCGGTTGCGGAACCCGTCGTGGTTGACGCCGGTCTTGGCGGCCACACCGCCGTCGATCTGGGAAAGCAGTGTGGTCGGCACCCTGATGTACGGAATCCCCCGCCGGTAGAGGCTGGCGGCCATGCCGACGACGTCCTGGAGCACCCCGCCGCCAATGCCGATCGGCGGCGTGCCCACTCGGTAGGTGCCGATCTCGTTGAGCCGGCGCGCGATCAGCTCTACTTGCGCCAGCGTCTTGTGCTCGTCGCCTGCGGGCAAGGTCAGGTAGTCGACGGCAATGTCGTTGGCCGTGAAGTAGGTCCTGATCTGCTCGCCGAAAAGCCGGTCGACAGCATGGTCGAGAACGACCAGCCGCTTGCCTTTGCTTTCTTGGCCGTCGTGTAATCGCCCGAGCTCCGGGTTTTCCGGAGCGAGCAACCCTGTCGTTTCGACGATCTCGTACCGGACTTCTCGGCTCGTCTTGATGACCCAGCTTCCCGCGGTGTCCATCTGGAGGCCATTGGTAAGCATATCGTCCCCCGAATCTGTCGCACGTTGAACTCGGTTCGGTTTCAGGCGCCGTTGCCTCGGAATACGTCAAGGCGGTACGCGGGAAAGAAGGGATCTCGGTACCGCTCGTTGCCGATCGATTCGCCAACCCATGAAGGCGCCGGAAAATTCGCCACTTGCTGCCGGGTAAGGGTGAAGCTAGCGAGCCAGCAGACGGGGGATGAGGCGTTCTTGCCCGAAACCGAGGGCGTCGCCCTCAGGCAGAGCGTCGCGCGAGAACCACTTGAAGTCGATGGCTTTTCCGCGTGGCTCGGGCTGACCGGACACGACACACGTGTAGGTGAGCGCGACGGCATGCTTGCGCGGGTCGAAGAACTCGCCGACGCCCTGTTCCGGGAGATACTCCACGATCTCCTTCAGCTGGAGGGTGGCCGGATCGATCCTGACTTGGTCCCCCAGCGCCCAGGTGAAGGCCCGCTGGACGGCAGTCACCAGCGGCTCGCCGTGCTGAACACCGATGCCCACGAGACACCATCCGCGGCGGCCCCAGTAGGTCTCGCGGTATATCAAGCCCACCGAATCGGGTTCGCTTGCGCTGATCGGCAGTACGTCGATGCACAGGATCGGAATCTTCTTGGTGATTTCGTCATATTCCTCCGGGGGAATCCAGTTTCCTTTGTCGAACGAACCGTCGGTCACGAATTCACTCCTTTGCGGTCGCCGCCATGTTCCACGCGGCGGGTACACCCACATCCACCGAAGACACTCGGACCAGGGTCGCCGGGCCCTGTTGGTTGAGCAGCGGCCCGATCGGGACTTCCCGACCCGGCTCGGCCCCTGCCGGGGTCCTCCTGATCCAGTCCTCGATGGCTGCCTGGATGTCCTGGGTCCGTAACTTCAACGGCCCGACCCAGCAGGGCAGGTCCGCTTCCTCGGCTGTCTGCGGACGAGGAAGTTTTTCCACCCAGACGTTCTCCGGGGCCAGATACGTGAAACGCTCGGCCTCGGCGGGAGGCAGCGGCACGACGCCGACTGCCGGGGAGGCGGCCTGTGCGACGTTTTTCGCGTCTTGCCGGGAAACCACGTTGTCCCCGAGGAGAACGTAGACGTCCGGTGACGTCACCAGGCGGAGGCCCGTGAGAAGCGCGTCTCCGGGGCCTCGTGGGCGGCGCTGGATGACGATCTCGGCCGGAATGTCGCCCAGCACCTGGCAGAGGGGCAGCGCGTTCTCCGGTGCGGCAACGACCACGATCCGGCCCCCCGCGACATCCTTCGCCGTCCGGATGAGCCGGCGGATCAGGGGCTCGCCGTCGACGATGAGCAGCGGCTTGAAGTAGGGGGGCGCGAGGCCCTCCAGACGGCTGCCGCGTCCAGCGGCAAGAATCACCGTGTCCATTGCTCGACGATTTCCGTGGTCAGTTCTTCTTCTGTTTGGCCCCGGAAATGCACCAGATTCCAGGCGCTGTCTTCGGTGATCGCGACCCCGAGGTCGCGGTTGTCGTCGACGTACACGCCGCCGCCGGCCGAAATCTCCCCGAGCATCTGCCGTTTTCCCGCGGAGGTCAGGTCGGTTCCCGCCAGCCGACCGAGCCAGGACGGATTGACCGCATGGAAGGTCTGGTGCACGACTTGGCGAGTACCGGCGGTGAGGAACTTTACGGTCCACCCGCGAGAGTGCAAGCTATCGGCGACCTGAGCTCCGGCGAGCGTGTTGACCGTGGTTCTGGTCAACAAGTCGAGATGCGCCTCGGTCTTCTGGTCGTGGAGGACGCGGGCACGGTCGAGATCGTTATCGCAATACTCCGGAAGCCAGGTTTGCCAGGCAACCCCCCAGCGCTGGTCGTGCAGATCGACGCCGACCTCGGCGTAGGCCCGGCGCACGATTTCAAAGGTATCGATCAGGACTCCGTCGACGTCGAACACCACTACACGTGACATGCAGCCTCTCCAATCAGACGCCCCATGCACTCCTCCAGCAGGATCTTCGCCGTCTCGGGTGAGACGTAGACCATGGCACGGAGCACGCACATGACTGCGAAATACAACGACGCGATCAGGTCCTCGGGCGTTAGGGCCGCCATCGACGCGATCGAGTCGAGGGGAATGTTGCCTGGCCCCGGCAGTCGGTAGGTCAATCGCTCATATCCCACGCAGGACAGGAAGATGTGTGCGACATCCACCGCGATCACATCCGGCAGCGCCGGCGTCGACAAGATCGGATCACACAAGACCATCGAGCAGTCGGGCGCGAAAAGGACATTCTGGAACACCGGATCTCCATGCGTGAGACCCGTGGTGAGCTTGTCCCACTCGACCCGGTCGTATAGTTGCTGAAATATTGTCCTATCTTTCCCGGTCAGGGGTTGCACGATAGGGGCCAGTCGCTCGGCGTGCGCCGCTTCGTCGAATTCAACCTCTGCCGGCTTGCACCAGAAGTGGTCTTGCAGCAGTTGAACCATGACCGCGGCGAGCTTGCGGCCATCGAGTAGTTCGAGGGGGACCGTGTCAAGTCGCTCCATGGTGTATCCCCACCCCGAACCGTCCTGAAAGACATCGTGCACCCGGGGTAGCGCCGGATTGCTGTGTTGCAGAATCCATTGCCCCTGCGAGACCACGCGTGCACCTACCACGGTGTCCGGCTGGCCCGTCTTCCGCACGAGGCCATCGGACATCAACGTGATAAGCGCACCAGAATTGCCGCGCTTTTCCAGCGCGTGCGAGAGATAATCCGGTCCCAAGTCGGATAGATTCGCGGCCCCGTAGAGATCAAGAATGGATCGTTCCAATTCTGATTCGAGCGCAAAAGCCGCCATTCGGTTACTCCAGACTGACGCGAACGTAAACCGTCATGCACGGACATGTCTTGAGGTCAACGGAGTTGAGTGAGCCGCCGCTAGAATGCGATTTCGGTGGTGGTCGACGCTGACGGATCAACCATAGTCACATGCGATGGAGTATTTCCAAGTCCGTGCCCAAATAGACTTTTAGGGTTGCCCAAAGGGGCATTTTTGCATGTCGTGCGCAGGGTCGATTGGGGGAGGGCATTGATTCATGCGCTGGATCAAGTCCTTGCGAGATCATCCATTAGGGTGAACTTATAGTCAAGTCATTGCGCTTCTTTTTCATATATGAGAGAGCGCGGTTGTCGTACTGCTCGCGCGTGTGACTCGGCGGCCGTTGGTGCCGAAGCGGCACGCGCAAGGTTCGCCCGGCGCGGCAGCACGGCTCTCGGCGGACGTATTCGAGACCGGCCCTGGACTCTCAAGGGTGTCGCGCTGGATCGCGCCTAACAAGGTTGCCCATGTCTTGGGTCGACAACACCGTCCTGGTGGAGGCCGTTATTTCGCTGGAATTACCTTACCCTACTTTCGGTCTTTGGGCCGAAATGTCCGGCCGGCGATAGCTGGGCTTCGCCAGCCTCTGGACTCAGTGCCTGGTATAGCTCCGACCACTGCGCGCATTTATCTGATTCCGTTCCGCTTCCACCGATTTCCCGTGCGGGTGGGTGTTCGAACACCGGACACCGATCAGCCCTTTTGTACCTCTGTGGGCAAGCCGCGGTGCTCCAATGGGCAGACAAACGGGACACCGGTTACTGCAACGGGGTGACGTCGTGTGAGATGGGCGCACAAGGCTCGGCCCCCAATATGTGGTTCGTAGGTTCTGATGCTGCTCGTGGTTCTGGACGTCGCGATCGTCGCGTGCTCAGTGAGCGAGACCTGGAAGGACTGGGCCGGCAACCCGCCCGAGCCCCTTCGAGCTGGACGCACTGCTGCAACGTTGATCCCTCGGAGGAATCGGCATGGAGAGGAAACCGCTGCGGTTACTGAAGACCGGCACAGTTCTCTGTGGACTATTAGTGTGCTTGTCGCTCATCGCCGGCGCGGCGCCCGCCATCGACGCGGCAGGTCCGGGCACCTACTCGAATCCCGTGTCGGCCGGCGCGATCGACACGTTCCCGGATCCCTCTGTCATTCGGGGCAAGGACGGGCTCTGGTATGCCTACGGCACACAGAGTAAGGTCCCGCAATCCCAGGGCAAGGACGGCCAGCGCATCCTTCCGATCCTGCGCTCCAGAGACATGATCAACTGGCAGTACGCGGGGCAGGTCTTCACGCCGAAGACGCGGCCTGCCTGGCAGGGCGGATCCGGGCTTTGGGCCCCGGATATCCGATACGTGAACGGTCTCTACCATTTGTACTATTCCGTGCCGGGCCGCCAGACCGTCGGCCTGGCCACCTCGCCGACGCCCACGGGTCCGTGGGCCGACGATGGTGCGGTCCTGCCGCGCCCGACCGGTTGCCCGACCTCCAACATCGACCAGTCGCTGTTCACCGACACCGATGGCACTCGCTGGTTGTACTGGGGAAGCTACGACACCGTTTGTGTGGCACGGATGAACGCCGATGCCACCCGAACTGTGGGCGAGGCTCGTCAGATCGCACAGGGCCGCCGAATGGAGGGCGGTTTCGTTGTCAAACGAGGCGGCTACTACTACCTCTTCTACTCGGACGGCGGCTGCTGCGACGGTGCGTACAGCGGCTACCAGGTGAAGGTTGGGCGCTCGGCCAGCCCCACCGGGCCGTTCGTCGACGATGAGGGCGTCGACCTGCGGTCGCCCACCAGCAAGGGCGGCATAGTCGTCGGTGCGAACGGCAACAAGTGGATCGGGCCCGGCCACAACGCTTTGCAGACCGATCTCGCCGGGCAGGACTGGCTCGTCTATCACAGCGTTCCCGCGGACGACCGGGACCCGCGGTCGGCAGGCGACGGCGCGATCAAGGCAACCCGGAGGCCGATGCTGATAGACAGGCTGGACTGGATCGACGGCTGGCCGGTGGTGCGCGCCGGCGCCGGTCCATCCGACGGCCCCCAGCCCGCCCCGGTGACCTCCCCAAGCGCCGGCAGCAACTTCAACGGCGGCTCGCTCAAGGGAATGCGAGCCGACGGAGCCGAACCTGCCGGCTGGGCTCTCGAACGGGCGACCGACGCCGGGGGGTACGCGAACCACACCGGCGGCCAAGCGGGCGCGTACCTCGTCACCGATGCTGATGTTCCAGCCGATGTACGGGCCGAGGCGGATCTGCGGGTGGCGTCGGGCGCTGGCGCGGCCGGTCTGACCGTTGCGTATCGCAACCAGAACAACCACATCGTCGCCTGGCTCGATCGGGGGCGGCACGCGCTGGTGACCGAGGTGGTCGGTGGGCATGGCGGCGGCGACCAGGTGACGCCGCTGCCGGCCGATTTCCGGTTCGATACCTGGCACAACGTGGCCGTCGAATTACGCGGCGGGCACATGACTGTCGAGGTGAGTGAAGACCGGCTGCGCGATCCGGCGGCCGTCCAGGAGCGCGACGTGCCCTCGACGGCTACCCACTCGGGAGCCGTCGGGGTGGCCGCGCGTGGCAATGGCGTGTCGGCTGACAATCTCAGCGCCGCGCCGTTGTACCAGCCGGTCACCCAACGGCTACCCCAAGCCGAGCCCGGAAAGCTCCTTCGCGCGTACAGCGACGAGTTCAACGGCATGGCGCTGCCCGGCACGACTCCTGGCTCGCCGTGGCGATGGGTGCGTGGTCCAGCGGCAGGGGCGACCATGACAGGCGGGGCGCTCTCCTTGCCGACTCAGAACGCTGCACTCGCTGGTGGCGATAAGGGCGTGCCGGTGTTGCTGCGCGACGCGCCGCCCGGCGACTTCACGGTCGAGACGAAGATCCAGTTCGCCCCGGATCAGGTCGGCCAACAGGCTGGAATCCTGCTGTACGACAACGACGACCGCTATTTCAAACTGGTGCACTCGGTGCTGCCGCTCGCCAGGGCCGATGGCACGCCGCTCCAGGTCAGCGAGTTCAACAAGGTCGGTGAGCGACCGGCAACGGCCCCGGCGCGTCCGATCGTCACGGGCCCGATGTTCGGCGGCCCGACGGCGGATACCATGTGGCTGCGCATGACCGAGCACACGGACACCGAGGATGGCAAAACCGAGGTCCGGGCCGCGACCAGCCGCGATGGCAGCCATTGGGTGCAGACCGGCGTGTGGACACTCCCGACCCGGGATGCCTTCAAGATCGGCCTAGTCTCGATGGGCGGCGCCGGCGCCACTGCCAGATTTGACTACCTGCGGGTATCAGGGCCCGGCAATGTTCCTTTCTGGGCGCTTCCGCCGCTTTGGTAGGTGCCATGCTCGGCCCCCTCTGCGAGCCTTGGTCCCCTGAGCGCTGCTGGGCGTGGGAGGTCGCCTGGATTGTCCTTAGTGGACTTTCTTGGCCGCGGATCGGCTGGGCTGCGCCTCGACACCGGTAGACCGGCCGATATCCGTCACAAATTTCGCACGCCGTTCGTTTGGTTGTGCGGCCATTCGGGTTATTCTTGGCGTTACGGCGTCCCGAATTGGGCGCGCGCGTTCCGCTTGCACAACAGACATACCAGGACGATTTTTGGCCAGCACGGCCGATCGCGTAGCAAGCCTTGCACCGGCGTGCTACCAATTTTCCGCGCGGGCGAGTGCGGTGCCCGATCCACCACCCGCGCGATCACGAGGGAGCACGCATCCGACGCGTCGGCTCAGGGATGACTGACGGAGCGGGAGAATCCCGCGTCGATCAGGGCATTGCGCTTATCTTGGCCGGGCAATTGGGCGAATACGTGGTAGTCCGGTTTTGCCCGTCAGACCCGCTATCGACTCGCCGTCACGCCTGGTCCTGCTTGTTCGGGTAGATGTCCAAGTCCTCCGGGCATGGCGGGCGTAGGAGGCTGGTCTTTGGGGCAATGCGGCCTCAGGCTTACCGTTCATGATGATCACCGTTTCCCGACGGGCGGGGAAGAGTCCCAGGACAGTTCTTCCTGCGTCCGGAAAGGCTCCAGCGCCGCCCCGACAAGCGGGCAGGACCATCCCGATTTCCTGCTGACGGACGCGCCCGGTAATTCCCCGGCAGTAGGCGAACCGCCGGCGGCGCTACGGCAGCGCTCGACGCTATTCATCGTCTGATTACGAGCCGCGATCAGCGTTGGTTGCGCGGTATAAGACGAATGTCCTATCCGTTCCCTCTCAAGTCTTTCCGTGGGCATTCGGACAATTGTCGAGAGATGGAGGAAGACTTGATCACCAGTCGCCCTGTGGTAAGCGAACGCGGAATCAGCTGCGACTTTCGGTCGATGCCCGACGCTGCTCCGAGTGGCCGACACGTCCTGGGTCGGGTGATCTATCAGCACACCAGCGAACCGCCCGTGCTCCGCGACGGTGCTCCGCAGGTCGGGGTGCACATGGTGGACGCCGGTGCCGAACCGTTTGCCGAGGTGTGGTTAACGGACAAACCCGCCCGCTCCGGAACGCTGGACGCTCTGGTGTGGGCGGAAGATGGCGAGTACTTATTCTGTGCGTTCCGCGTCGAAAAGCAAGCAGTCTACCGGCAACCGGTTCGCGCCGCCTACGAGGCGGCGTTCGAGCTGGCCGACCGGCTCGGCTATACGAAGATCTTCCGAATGTGGAACCTGGTCGGTCACATCACCCGTGACAACGCCGAAGGAATGGAGAACTACCGGGACTTCTGCATCGGCCGCGCCGAGGCGTTCGAACGTTGGTCATCCCGGATCGGGAGCATGCCGGCGGCCACCGGGATCGGCGCGCTCAGCGATGGCATCGACTGCTACTTCCTGGCCTGCCGCGAGGGCAAAGCCACATTCTTGGAGAACCCCCTCCAGACCCCGGCGTACAAGTACCCGGATCAATACGGGCCGAAGTCGCCCAGCTTTGCTCGGGCCACCTATCTGACGCAGGTCGAAGAACACGCCACGAACATCGTCTACGTCTCCGGCACGGCGAGCATCATAGGCGACGAGACGGTGTGCCTTGAGGACATCGACGGCCAGCTCGACCTCACCATCGGCAACATCGAGACGCTCATCAGCCGAGGTAATCTCTGGCTCCACGGAATCGGCGATGGCTACCGCATAGCGGATCTTGACTTCATCAAGGTCTACGTTCGCGATGCCGAGCACCTGCCGGTCGTTCGCGCGAAATGTGCCGAGGTGTTCGCCGCGCACGCCAATGTGGTTTACCTCAACGTCGACGTGTGCCGGCCGGACCTGCTCGTCGAAATCGAAGGAATCTGCCGACAGGAGATCGCTGACCGATGAAGCGCGCGCAGACCCCCGGAATTCCAGATCAGTCCGACTCCGTCAACGGAAACCTGGTCGCGCGGCTGGCCCGGGTCGCAAGCGAGAACGGCTGGCTGGACCGGCCCGCCTACATCGTGCACGGTAAGACCTACCGATACCAGGACGTTTACGAGGGTGCCGGTCGGGCGGCGGCGGCGTTCGTCAACCGAGGCCTTGGCGTGGGGGACAGGGTCCTGCTCGCGTTACCCGACGGCATCGACCTTGTCTGGTCATTTCTTGGCGCATTGCGCGCCGGCATCGTTGCCATCCCGGTCAACTCGGACCTGCATCCCGACGAGTTGCGGCGCGCCGCGGAGATCGCCGAGCCCGACGCCGTCGTGTGTGAGCTCGAACTCGCTGCGTGCTTCCCCTACCCGTTGATCACACCGGGCCGCCTGCGGTCGGAAACCACGGTGCTGCCCCACGCCGAATGCACACCGGATACCCCAGGGTTCGCGCTGTTCACCTCTGGCACGACGGGCGATCCGAAGTTGTGCTTCCATACTCACGGCGACCCAGACGTCTACGATCAGTCCATCGGTTCGGTCGTCGAAGTGACGCCGGATGACGTCTGCCTATCGGTGTCGCGGTTGTACTTCTCCTACGGTTTGGGGAATTCGATCTTCCTGCCGCTCTTGCGCGGCGGTACCACCGTGCTCAGCCCGAAGCGCGCGACGGAAGAGACGGCACTCTCCCTAATCCGAGACCACGGCGTGACCGTGTTCTACGGGCAGCCGAGCTTTTTCGCGAGATTGCTGAGCCATCCAGATCACGGCCTGCTCTCCGGACTGCGGCTGGCGGTCTGCGCGGGCGAGGTGCTGCCGGACGCCTTGGAACGCAAATTGCGGCGGGTTCTCGGCCACCGGCTGCTCAACGTGTTCGGCACGACAGAGATTGGGCACGCGATCGTCGCGAACAGCACGACGGACCACCGGGATTTCACCGTCGGGCGGCTGCTGGCGCCGTACCGCATGCAAATCCTGAACGAACTCGGCGAGGTGGTCCCGCCGGGCGTTGAAGGGCTTCTGGAGGTCGCCGGGCCGACCATCGGACTGGGGGTCGCACGCGGCAGCGATTCGCCGCTGCGGACGGGAGATTCCTGGTACCGCACCGGCGATGTGGCCACCGTCGACGAGGACGGGTTCCTCCGCATCCACGGCCGTGCCGACGATATCGAGATCGTCGCGGGCGCCAACGTGCATCCGACCGAAATCGAAGATCTGCTTATGACACATCCTGCGGTCGTGGAGGCGGCGGTCTGCTCGGCTCGCAACGACGCAGGTGTCTCTGCACTGCGCGCATTCGTCGTGTTGGGCGGCGACGCGGATCCCGACGCCGTCCGCACGGAGCTGACCACGACGGCGGAACAGGCTCTCACCTGGTACAAGGTGCCGGCGGACATCGTTTTCGTTTGTGCGCTGCCCCGTAATCCAACGGGCAAACTACTGCGCCGAGAAGTACGAGCCATGGTGGCGAAATCAGAACAGGATGGTCTTTGATAATGGAGCAAGCGGCGGTCGAAAGCCGGAAGACCGGTACGAAAGCAGCCGTTGCGGTCGTGATCACGATGCTGCTGTGGGCTTCGGCGTTTGTCGGAATCCGTTACGCCGGAGCCTATTTCACGCCCGGCGCGTTGGCGCTGGGTCGGCTGTTGACCGGCGCGGCGGGCCTGGGCGTGATCATGGTAATTCGTGGTGAAGGGCTGCCGCCGCGGGCGGCGTGGCCGGGCATCATCGGCGTGGGCGTCTTCTGGTTCGGGCTTTACACCGTGGCCTTGAACTGGGGAGAAAAGCATGCCGATGCGGGAACAGCGGCCTTGATCGTGGGCATGGGACCGATCCTGCTGGCCTTGCTGAGCGGCTGGGTGCTGAAGGAAGGTTTTCCTCGTCAGCTGCTGACCGGCCTCGCGGTCGCGTTCGCCGGCGCTGCCGTGGTGGGACTGTCCACTGGCAACGGGGCCACCACCATCCTCGGCGTCGTGCTATGTCTGGTTGCCGCCATCGGATACGCAATCGGCGTCGTGACGCAGAAAATTGCTCTACTCAAGCATGCCTCTGCGCTGCAGGTTACGACGTTCGGCTGCACCGTTGGCGCCGTGGCCTGCCTGCCGTTCGCGGGTCAGCTCGCGGACGATTTGGCCATCGCTCCCCTCGGCTCCACGCTCGCGATGGTCTACCTGGGCCTGCTGCCCACCGCTCTTGCGTTCTACACCTGGGCGTATGCGCTGACGCGGTCGCCGGCCGGGCGTCTTGGAGCTACGACGTACATGGTGCCGGTGCTGGTCGTGTTGCTGTCGTGGCTGCTGCTTGGTGAGGTGCCGACCCCGATCGCGTTGCTCGGCGGCGCGCTCACGTTGGTCGGCGTTGCGGTGTCCCGGATGAAGCGGAAGAGCTGAGGATTCCGCGCCGGCACACGGCGAGCGTGAGTGGCGGGATCGGGTCCATCACCTTGGCAATGGAGGTTGCCGCATCGGCAGCTCGCCTCTGGGCTGCCGATGCCGGTCGGCTGCGAGAACTCGGTCGACGGTGATGTCGGGACGGCGATCGAATCCTGCATTGGTTGCCAAGACACGCTCGCCGTGCTCGACACGCTTGCTGCGGCGGTGCGTCAGCGGCGGGACCTTGGCGATTTCAATGGAAATCGGCACGTCGATTTCCATTGAAATCACCCAACAGGGCGGGCGAAAGCCGAAGGGGTCGGGTGCGAGCGGGCAGATTTTGGTGATATTCGGGGAAAACTCTTGAGTGCGGGAGTGCCGGCTCCCAATACTCGATTGTCCGGCGCATCTCGGGTGAGGCGCGAAACGGTGCTGTCGTGGGAACGTTGATGCCCCTGCCGACTACCACTGTTCCCGCCCCGCGTTGGTTGGAGTGTGGCGCTCCCGATATTACGCGGCGTGGGTGGGGCGGCTGCTGGGCGGGGCGTCGGTGTCCTGGGATCCGACGTTTCTGGTTGGGTGGTTTGGGTGTCGATTGTGGTGCCGGAGGAGGTGCGGCGGCTTTTTCAGGTGTTGACGGGTGAGGATATGACAGATGCGGATGAGGATGCGTTGTTGCGGGTGGGCGAAGCGTTGATGTCGGGTGCGGGTGCGGTGGAGGGTTTGACGGATGGTGTGGCGGAGGCGGTGGCGCGGGCGCGGGGGGAGTTTTCGGGCAAGGCAGCGGACCGGTTTTCCGCGCGGGTGGGGGACTTTGCGGATGTGCTGGAGACTTCGGGAGGGGTGTTGCGGGAGTTAGGGGTGTTTGTGCGGGATGTGGGGTGGCAGGTGAAATACCTGAAGTATGTGACGGTGGGCGGGTTGTTGTTGCTGTTGGCGGAGATCGCGTGGGCGGTGGCGATGGCGGGGGCAACGGGTGGGGCTTCGATGGCGTGGTTGGCGGCGCGGATGGCGGTGATGCGGTTCTTGTTGTCGCAGTGGTGGGGCCAGTTGTTCATGCGGTTGGCGGTGAGCGCGGGCGTGGGGGTGGGGGTGAACTTGCTGCCGGACGTGGTGGCGCAGGGTGTCCTGGTGGGGGAGGGCAAGCAGGGCTGGTCGACGGGATGGACGAAGAATGCGGCGGGGGTGGGGGCGGTCTCGGCCGGGGTGGGTTTGCCGTTGTCGGCGTTGGGAAATGTGGTGGGCAAGACCGTGGCGCGGGTGTTGGTGGCGGGGTTGGGGGATCAGGTGGATCGGGCGGTGTTGGAGGCGGCGGCGCGGCGGGCGGCCGAGGAGCATGCGGAGTTCTATCCAATATCGGGGTTGGCGAAGTTCGCGGATGTGGTGGCCAAGACGGTCGATGGGTATGCGGGGATGTCGTTGAGTGGGATGTGGGCGGCGCGGTTTGGTCGGGGGTTGGGGGAGTCGCTGGAGGAGGGTTTGACGGAAATGGTGGGCGAGTTGACGTATGGGGTGTTGAGCGGTCAGGGGGTGCAGCTCAACCCGTTTTCCTTCACGGCCGGGGTGTCGGAGTCGGTGGCCTCGGGCTCGGGGAAGATGGCGGGGCTGTTTTTGCGGGGTCACTTGGTGCCACCGGGCATCCGTGATCGAGACCAGTCCGCCAGTGGGGCAACGACTTCCCCGGTGGACTCGGGATCCGAGCCGAAAACCGGTGACGGGCCGGATTTGTTGGGTACCGGTGAAATGTCTGATGTGGACTCCTCGTTCTCCGGTGCGGGTTCGGCGGTCAACTCCGATCCAGGTTTCGTTGGTTTGCGGAAAGGCGCGGCCTGGGTAGCGGGAGGGGAGACCGAGGCGGCCGAAAGCAAGACCGGGACGGCCGAAAGTAAGACCGGGACGGCCGAAGACAAGGCTGCGATGCCAGGTGGCGAAAGTGGGGCGGCTGGCGGCAAGGGTGGGTCGGTGGGTGCTGGGGGCCCGCCGTCGGCTGGTGTTCCGGGTTCGTCGCGTCCGGGTATTGCTCCGGCCGATGGTAAGTCCTTGGCCCGGAGTTTCGACGGTGGCCGGGCTAGTGCTTCGGCCGGTGATGGCCCGGGAATTCCGAGTGCGGCGCGCGTCGGGGCTGAGATCCCCGGCCGCAGCGGTGAATCGTCCGACTCTGGCGGCCAGGCTTCCTCGGGCGGGGTACCGGATGGTTCGGAGAGCATCGGCAGAGACGTTGCAGGCGTGTCGGGTCCCTCCAGCGCGACTCCTGCCGATCATCCGGCGCCGGGGGCCGCCCTACCGAATTCTGGCGAGCCGCCGCATGGTCGGGACGTGACTGGCGACCGGCAAGTCGGGGGCGAGTTCACGGCCGCTGATGCAACGGTGCACGGCGCAGTCCGGGGGGCCGAGGACGACGAGACCTCGATCACGGAGCGACCCGAGGACTTCACGCCAGCACCGCAGCCCGGGACGGTCGCCACGGACATGCCGGAACTGCCGGATAAAGGCGCGCCCGGTGCACCGCCACCGCCATACTCGTCCGCAACGCCGGATGTCGAGCAGGCTCGGCCCGATTCGCTGCCACCGGCGTATTCGGCTCCGGCGGTGGATGTCGAGCAGGCCCGACCGGATTCGTTGCCACCGGCGTATTCGCCGGGCGGCGCGGTTGGCCGAGTCTTGCCGGGTACGCCGCCACCGGCGTACTCAGCAGGGGATGCGGTGGGGCAGACCAGTCGGGTTACGCCACCGTTGTTCGGCGAAATCTCTGGAGACAATCGCGGCACCATTGATTTGTCCGGAGTGGACGATGCCGGTGCGTTCCTGGATGCTTCGCAAGCAAGTTGGCCGGGAGCAGATGCGCGGGTCTCGGCTGCTGGCACACCTCATGCTTCCGGCTCATTGCCGGACCCCGCGCCGTCGACGACCAGCCATCCCTCGGAAACCCTCCATGTGGACCCGGGCAGTTCCCCGCTTGGGGGGCAGGAGCTGTCGCGGGTTCAGCCGAGCGACCACGACCCGCTTCCCGGTGAAACCGCAGGCCAGCAGCCAGTACAGCCTGCGGCACGGATGCCTGATTCGTCGCCGGACGAGCCGTCGACAGCCGCTCCTGAGGCATCGGGTGTGGCTGCGGATCCCGTCGTGTCGATGAGCGGTCCGGCTGTGAGCGGCGAGGTACCGAATGGCCAGGCGGATTCGGCTGGTCAACCGGTTGTGGAGCAGGAACCGTCGCGCGACCACGCTGCGTCTTCGGGTGTTGATGTGACGGCCGGGCAAGAGGATTCGCTTCGGCCGGACGATGAGGTGGCGGGGGTATTGGCCTCGTTGGGGTGGCCCTCGGATGCGGTGCGGGTGCAGGTTCCCGCGGAGGTGGATTCCGGTGGTGTAGTCGCGGAGTTCCTGCGGAGCCGGGTGGGGGAATCGGCTGGGGGGCCGGTGGTGGTGGCGTCGGAGGAACGTTCGGGGACTGGTGTGGTGCTGCCGCCGAATCAGGTCGCGGAGGTGGCGCGGAGTCTGGGGCGTGATGTTGTTGCCTTGACCCCAGGTCACGGTCGGCGTGGTCCGCGGTGGATGCGGTTCGGCGCGGACGGGTCCCGTCCTCGGCCGGTGGGCGGGCCGGGACGGATCCCGGCGCCGCGCCGGGCTGTCGAGGGTCTAGGTGTGCGTTCGGCCGCAGGTGTTCCGGTTTCGGCGGAGGCGGTGGTGCCCGAGGGCGCAGCGGTGGAGTCGGCGTCGGTGGGGGCGGAGACGGTGGCGGCCTGGTCGGGCGTTCGGGGGGAGGGTTCGCCGAGGCGGGTGTCAAGGGGCGCTGATCGGGTCAACCTCGGCCGCGAGAATGGGCTCACGCTCGGTCCCGGCACTACGCGGCGGTTTGGCGATACCGGCGGACCGCCCCACGGCGACCGGGCGCGAGGACTATCGGAGATCACCCACTATGAGCCGGGTTCTGCCACGGATCTTCGGGGCGAGCCCGGCTTGCCGGTGAGCCTGCGGGTGCAGGGGGCGAGGGAACGTGCCGAGTACGCCGGGTGGACCCGGTCGCCGGATCATGCCGCCGCCGTCCCGCAGGGCACTCGGCCGCTGCTGGTGCTCGGCTATGGCGAGATGGTTGTTTCCGGTGCTGCGCTGGCCGAGGTGCAGGGCGTCGGCGCGGATGTGTTGGCGCGGGTTGACCCTGGTCGAGGACCGGCGTGGTTGCTGTACGGGGCGGATGGGAGTCGGCCTCGGCTGGTCGATCCGCCCGCCGAGATGGCCAGTCGGCCGAGGCCGGAGCCGTTGTTGTTCGCGGGGCCTGGTGATTCCGGCTGGTTGATGGATCGTGCGGCGCGGTTGGCGCCTGTTTTGCCGGATATCCAGGTTGTGGGTGTGCATGTGACGGCGCGGGGGAGTGCGGTGCTGGCGGATGGGCGGCGGGTCGGGCCGGAGGATTTCGTGGCGGAGGTGCGGCGGGATCGGCGGTTTGTGCCGGGGTTGAAGGTCGCGTTGCTGGGGTGTGGTGCGTATCGGCGTCCGGGTCCGGGTGCGTTGTCGTTCGCTGAGCGGTTTGCTCGTGCGTTGCGCGGTTCGGCTTGGGTGGCCGATACCGATGTGGTTCAGACGGTGGACGGCGGTGTGCATGCCACCGAGGTGTCGGTGGCCTCGGATGGCAGGTTGTTGCCGAGGTTCGTGGATGGTGTGGGCACCGGTCGTTGGTCGTTGTTGGGGTCGGAGGGTGAGCTGCTGGGTTCCTCGGGCCCGGAATTGCGGGCGGCGGCAGGCCATGCGGTTCCGTCGCGGTATCCGGATGGTGCGCGGATAGAGGCTGTCGTGCGCTGGCCCGGGCAGGGGGAGCGCGAATCGGTCGACGAGCTGTTGAGCAGGTGGGGGTTCACCACTGCGCCGGAGGACGTGCGGAGCCTGGCCACAGCGGTGGAACTGCGCCACACCGAGGGCGTGGATGAGCCGGGCACGCGCAGCTGGAAGCAGTTGTGGGGCGGTCTTTTCCATGTTCTTGAGCTGGCCGCGGAGCTCGGCGGGCGGTCTTCCATCACCGACGCGCGGGATGTTCGGCTTGTGGCGGACTGGATTCGGGATGCCGGCCGGATGCAGGGGCCGACGGTGACCGCCGCGGACGTGCACCGCCTCGTCGAGGAGCTGACCGGCAGCACCAAGGACGTTCGCCTCCACGAGGTGCGCTACCTGGCCGATGTTCTCCGGCGCGTGGAGCAGGGGCGTGAGCAACGGCGGGCGACTTTGGCAGCGTTGCGAGTGCAGTGGCGGCGCGGGGCAGCGCGCGCCGTGACGGTGCGGCTGGGCGGAGGAACCGAGAACACCGTGGTGTACTCGGTAGACGAGGCGTCATCGCGGTGGTGGCAAGGTTTCCACGGCAGCCGGGTCGAGCTCGATCGGGTGCGCCGTGAGATGGGCGTCGACGACGACCGGGAGCCGATCGTCGTCGTGGTCCAGGCCAGACGGCGGACTCCGGGCGGTGCGGAGAAGTTCTTCCTGATCGGTGATGCGGTTCGGGGTACGACCCTGCAGCATGAGACACCGCGGGAGCTCGGGCAGCACGTGGCCATCACCGAGCAGTACCGACAGATCTGCGCCGCGAACCAGGACGGCCCGGTCGTCTTGGTTGTCCTGGGCGGCAATGCCGGGCTGGGGGTGCACCTGAGCCGCGACGCTCTCACGCGGCGATTCGCCGAGGGACTCAGCGAGGGCGGGGACGGTGCCCGACAGGTCCTGCTGGCCGACGGCTACATCTCGCACGATCCTTCCGGGTTCGGGCTGGTAGCCGTGGAATCACGGACTGGCCAGCCGCGGGATGGCGGGCTTGTGCTGGCCTCCGGCAGGCGAGCGAACGTGCTGGCGCTGCGGCTGGATTCCGCCCGGGAGAACACGCTCGCCTATCCCCAGCACCCCGAGAACGCGGAGCAGTTCCAGCGGCTGTCCGACTCGAATCTGCGGATGGCAACGGTGCGGCATGCTGTCGCCGATGATTCGCCGACCTTCGTGCTGGCGTGGATCACCCCGGGGGGCCGGTTCGTCATCGCCAGCGGGGACACGTGGGAAAGGCAGGAGTTGACCCCACGCGAATTCGCTCGCCGGGTGGTCGAGGACGCGCGAACTTACGGGATCGCCGGTCACGACGATAACCGCGCCATCGTTGTCTACACATACTTCGGGCGGCGCGGGCACGCGATGACGGAGCCTTCCCGGCAGGAGCTGGCCGCGAGCTTCCGCGACGCGGGCCATCACGGGCCCATTCACGCGAGCATGCCCGTCCTGCGGTACGGCTCCCGCTCCAATCACGTGAACGATCCGATCCGGAATCAGTCCTTCCGCCGCGTGATCCCGTGGTCGCCGCGACTGCGGCTGACGATACCGGTGGGTTCAAGCGTCATCAACGCGGTCGCGTATCCGCGAAACAGCCACGAGGAGGCCGATTGGAGGCGGTGGGCGGAATCGGGACCCGCCGCGCAACTGGACTGGCTGCTGGCAGAGGTGGGTGATGATTCACCGATCCTCGCGCTGGCGTGGTGTCAGAACGGTGAGACATTCCCCTGCATTGACCCAAGAATCCGGCAAACCAGACATATGAGTGCCGGAGAGTTCGGTCTGGAAGTGGCATCTTCCTTACGTGAGGTAGCGGAATTGGACCCTGGCAAGGCCGTCGTCGTGCTTGCTGTGCGGTCGGACGACGGGTTGGCCCTGGTAGAGAGCGTGCGCCGGGAACTCGCGAGGGGGGTACGGCGATACGGCCACGACGGGCCGGTTTACATTGCTACCGCTGTCGAATCGGATACGGGCGGAATTACCCGGTTTGCCGTGCAGGACATCAGTCTCGGCGGAGGACGTCCGCGCGCCGCCGAACTGTCGGTGCAGGAGCTGCGTTTCGCCGCCCCGTCGCATCTCTTGCTGGCGGCGGGTGGAACCTCGGCGGATGTGGACTGGTGGAGCCAGTGGTCGTCGAGTGGTTTCCGGGTGAGCGCTGCGCAACGGGTCGGGCTGCGTTCGTCGATCATTGTGCTCGCGCGGTTGTGGGGCGACGAGTTCGTTACTCCCTCGGGCACCCTGTCCGCCTTCGAATTCGGTCGCCAGGTAGCGAGCAGCGTGTCATATCAGACGTCGATCGCCGCGAAACCAGACACTCCTGTCCTGCTAGCGACCGTGGGAGCCGAGACCGGGCTCAGTGAGCACGCCGCACGTGAGTTCGCCCGCGGGGCGCGCAGCAACGACCCGGATCGTGCGGTTCTCGTCTCGGACCGGGACTTCAGGTTGGGGCGCGATGCGAACGGCGTGGCCGTTCTCGGTTTCGACACCGATCCGCCGCGGTTCGTGCCGCCGCGGAACTGGCTGCCCGCGACTGAGGCGAGCCGACCAGCGGAAGGCGGGCCAGTGCTGGTGTATCCGTCCCAACCGGGACCGGTGCAACCGGTCACCATGGACGCGAACTGGATCATTTCGGAAACCGGCCACCGAAACCCGGTCGTCGTGGTGGCATCGCCGGTGCACGGACGCTTCCACGTGCTTGATCCATCGAATCGCAAGACGAGGGTTCTCGGGCCTTCGGAATTCGGCATGAGCGTGGTCGGTAACGCGGACTTCCGGCGATCGGTCGCCGATGATCCGGCCCGCCCTGTCGTGGTGGTGTTCGCCAAGTGGCCCGCTGGCCTGACTGAGCAGGACGCGCGGTCGTTGGCGGAGGGATTGCGCAGCGACGGGATCCGGCGGCCCGTTTTCCTGTCGATGGGTAACTTCGACGTTCTCCCGACCGGGTGGCGGTCCTATGCCCTGGTTGAGGCGCCGTCGGCGCAGTCAGCGCTGCCCGCGCATCCGGCCGGTGCGGTCGGTGCGCAGCGGCCGTGGCTCATCTCCCTTTTGGGCAGTGCCCACGCGGACGTTGCCGACCAGATCCGTTCATTCGGGGTTTCCCGGCTGGTGTCGGAGTTGGGGTATCGCGGCCGCCAACAGCCGATCGTCATCCTGACGAGCAGGGTGGGCGAATACTTCATCACCCCAGGCGGGAATAGGAAGGTGCTTCCGGAACGGTTGGCGTCCATACTGGCGCGGGACCTGAAATACCTGGAGGCAACGCGGGGGGACTGGCGGCGGCCCGTCATGATCGTCCCGGTAGGACAGCCGCACGATGCCGATGCGATGACGGACCTCACCCCCTTCACCTCGCACCTGCTGGGCACCCCCGATGCGGACCGGCCCGTCTACATCGCGGACGACAACGTTCGGGCCGACCGGCTCGCCATGCCGGACGGCGTGCTTATCGTGACGTCCGGCCTGCGACTGTTGACGCCCGACCGAATGCAACCTCCTTCTCCGCAGGAGGAACTGATTACCCAAACCTTGTGGGTTGGCGTTGACTGGGAGTCGCCATCAAACGGCGCGTGTTTCCCGGTGCGGCCCGAAGACGAGGAAGCCTGGGAAAGATGGGGTTCGTTGAACTACGACGGGCACGGGCCCATGTTGCGGCGCGCGGTGGCCGAGTTCGATCCGGACCCGCTGTTCGTTCTGGTGCGAGTGCAGGACGAAGGAATAGTCGTGCGCAATGCGCAAAACGAGACCGTCTCCCCGGATCCTGTTGAGCTGGGCGCATTCATCCAGCGCTGCCTGGAATTCGAACTTGTGGATGCCGGGCAGCTCGGGCGAACGGTCGTGCTCGTGGCTATTTCGGAGGATGCGCCGCTTGCGGACTGGTACGCCAGAGCACTTGCCGAAGGCTTGCGCCGAGTTGGTGGGCCGCCGCGGCCCGTGTACGTCTACGACGGCTACTACGAGGAGGCTGTCGATACCGATGAGGTCTTGGACCGGCTGCGAAGCGTGACACCTGAGTTGCATTGGCGCCGCGCCGGGGATGTCCGTGACGTGGAGGCGCCCCGGGAGTTCGTGCCGCGCTATGAGCGGGAATCGCCGCTGAGTTACGACGGCGCGGGGGAGGTCGCGGCCGTGATCGCGGCAGTCGACAGGCAGCGTGCGGCAGCCGTGTCCGGTGCCGCCCGGCCCGCCGAGGTCACGGAAACCGAGATCGCGACCATATATCAGCGGTGGCGCGCGGACTTCGAGGAAGCCGAGCGGGCACTGAGCGCCCTGCCGGCAGATTGGCTGGCGGACCTGCAAGCAACAGCCAGGACAATCCTGGACAGCGTGTGGCAACGCCCGAGGCAGGGCGACACATCCTCGGCGATGGCCATGCAGAATTTGTGGGAGCGGATGGCGCATCGGGTCGCTTTCCGGCTGTACGGCGACGGGACGTCGGAGACGGGTGCGTGGGCGGATGCCGCGGCGATGGTGGCCAGCATTCCGTCCTTACCGGTTGTGCTCGCGGTGCGAGGGTCGGGGGAGTCGTTTATCTATCCGAAGTGGACCAGATCGCCGGGCTTCGCGGCGAATTCCCCGGACCACGGCCGGCTGGTGGTACTGGGCAGTGACCGCGTGGTTGTGCACGGCGAATCGGTTGCCGAGGCGCGGCTATCGGGCGCGGATGTGCTGGCGCGGACGGATGACGGAAATGGTCCACAGTGGATGTTGTTCCGGGCGGGCGAGAGTCAGGCGCTGCCGGTGCAGCCGCCGGCGGAGGTGGCGCGTTCGGTGCGTCCGGAGCCGATGATGTTCTTTGGCCCCGGCGAGGATGCGGTGGCGGTTGAGGCGGTGGCGTTGGCTTCGGACTTGCCGGACGTGCAGGTGGTGGGTGTGCACGTGACACCGCATGGGCGTGCGCGGTGGCCGGACGGAGAGCTGGGACCGCAGGAATCGGCCGAGCGGGTGTGGCGGGACAGGCGTTTTGTCGCCGGGTTGCCGGTGGTGTTGTTCGGATGCGGAGCCGGACGGCGACCGGAGTCGGGCGAGGCGTCATTCGCGCAGCGGTTCGCGACGAGCTTGCGGGCACATCTCTGGACGACGGATGCCAGCGATGTGTGGCAAACCAACGATGGTGCCGTGCACGCGACCGACACGGTGATGACCGTCGATGGGCAGCTGCTGCCGATGTTCGTCGAGGGCAGGGGAACCGGTCGGTGGTCGCTGCTGGGACCCGACGGGCGGGAGTTGCGCTCGCATGGTCCGGAGCTGCGGGCGGCGCTGACCGGCTCGGCTCCGCCGCGCTACGCGGAACAAGCGGACCCGGAGCCGTTGATCAGTTGGGCGGGCGGCGGTACCCGGTCCGGCAGCGCGGGGTCGTCCGGCAAGCCGTCGGGGATCGACTGGGATCGCGTCGTGGACAGCGACAAGGCCAGCATTGTGGAGACATCGCCTCGACGCGTGTACCGGGCTTCGGCCCGCGAACCCGACGACGTCCTGCGGAATGGCTTTGTCGCGCCCACTAGCCGGCGAAATTCTATTGACGACCACACCCGAACGGCGGTCCAAGACCAGTATGTTTCCACCACGGAGGATCCAAAATACCATCATGATAATCGGCTCTTCCGTTATGCGATAGACCCTTCGGTCACCGGGATCAATGTGGCCGAAACGCTGAAAGCGCAGAATCGGGCGTACTGGACCCCTTGGGAGCGTGAAGTCCTTTATAGTCACATTCCGGGCGAAGATATCATCGGGTATTGGCGATATGAGCGGAATCCGAATGCGCTGCGGGGAGTTTCCCTGGAAGGATTCCATCGCAATCCGTATTATCGCGGACGTCCGGATGATTCCCCGGAGTGAGGTTTGGCGACGAGTCTACTGCCTGGTCCTGCGATCAAGCAGCGGGTATTGATCAAAGCCGCACGCGTAGTTGTCGGCGGGCATTGGCCGCTCGCGGAGATCCACAGTTCGGTTATCGGGCTGTCCGCATGCTGGGGCGCTACCCTGTTTTGCCATGACCGCACCGTCCGTGCCGCGGCTTCCGAATCAGTGGCCGACCGATGTTACGAGCTTCGTCGGGCGCCGAAGGGAGCTGCGCGAGCTCCGGCGCGCTTTGTCGTCCTCGCGCCTGGTGAATCTGACGGGTGTTGGTGGGGTGGGTAAGACAAGATTGGCTTTGCGTGTCGCCTGGGACTTGCGGCGTGCATTCCAGGACGGTGTCCGGTTGGTCGAGTTGGCCGGCTTGGAAGACGAGGGCTTGGTACCGCAGGCGGTGGTAACGGCCCTGGGTATTTATGATCAATCGACGCGCTGGACTCCGGAGACGGTGGCCGACCGCCTGGGGGATCAGCAGCTGTTGTTGGTGATCGACAACTGCGAGCACGTACTGCAGAGCTGTGCCGTCATGGTCGCGACCTTGCTGAGGGACTGCCCGAATTTGCGGGTTCTCGCGACGAGCAGGCAAGCGCTGGGAATAGCCGGGGAGCGCGTCTGGCCGCTGGCCGCCCTCGCAGTTCCGGAGGCTGACGCGGAGATCCCCGCTCAGCGGTTGACGGAATTCGAAGCGGTGTCCTTGTTCGTGGACCGGGCAACGGCGGTCGTGCCCGAATTCGACCTTGACGAGCGAACCGGTCCCGTGGTGGCTCGTATTTGCCGGAGGCTGGACGGGATTCCCTTGGCAATCGAGTTGGCGGCCGTGAGTCTGCGTATTCTGGCCCCCGACGACATCCTCCGGCGACTCGACGACCGATTCGGCTTCCTGACTTCGGGAAACCGGGCCTCGTTTCCCCGCCATCAGACCTTACGCGCGCTGATCGACTGGAGCTTCGACCTATGCTCCGACGAGGAAAGAGCACTCTGGGCGCGGTCGTCGGTCTTTGCCGAGGACTTCGATCTCGAAGGTGCGGAAATTGTCTGTGCCGGGGGAGAGCTGACCACCGCACACGTGCTCGACGCGGTCACCGGCCTGGTGGACAAGTCGATTCTCATCAGAACCGAGCACGGCGGCCGGGTACGTTACCGGCTGCTGGAAACGATTCGGCAGTACGGACTCGATGCGCTGAACCGTTCGGCTCAAGTCGCACTCGTGCGAGGTCGGCATCGGGATCGGTATTCGGACTTGGTCGAACAGTTCGCGCACGGTTGGTTCGGGCCCGATCAAGTGTCCTGGTTTTCTCGCATGAAAACCGAGCACGCCAATACCCGTACCGCGCTCGAACACTGTCTCGCCGAGTCCGGTGACATCTCCGTGGCAATGCGCATTGTTGATTCCTTGCTCGACTACTGGCGAACCGGCGGGCTCATCAGCGAAGGACGGCGCTGGTGCGACCGCATCCTGGAACGTGATAGTGCCGCAAGCGCACCCCGGCTGCGCCTCGTGATCACGGCAAGCCACCTGGCCCTTCTCCAGGGCGACCTTTCGGCTGCCGACGCGCTGCTCGAAGAAGGGCGGCGCCTGTCCCGCGTTCTTGGCGACGAGACCGGGCGGCTGCTGTTGAAGGGGCCAGAAGGTCTGGCAGCGGCGTTGCGGCGGGATTTCCCGCGTGCTATCGCGACCTATGAATCGGCGCTCGATCAACTCCGCGAGAAGGAGGAGTTGCGTTCGCTCCTCGCGGTGCTCTTCGGGGTGGGCATGTGCTACTCGCTGCTCGGCGACTCGACGAGTGCGGCGGCCTACTACGAAGAACTTCTCGGGCGTTCCCAGTCGCAAGGGGAGAAGTGGCGCCGATCCTACGCGCTTTGGGGGCTTGGCGTGGAGGCTTGGCGAGCGGGGGAGTTGCAGCACGCCGCGGAACTCATCCATGAGAGTCTGGAACTCCAGCGGAAGTTCAACGATCACCACACCGTCGGCCAGTGCGTCGAGGTGCTGGCCTGGATCGCGATGAGCCAGGGGGAAAATGAGCAAGCCGCTCGTCTGTTCGGTGTCTCGAACACGTTCCTCCGCGAGGGAGGTACGCCGTTGTTGGCCTTCTTCGACGAATACCACCATCACTGTGAAAGGGCGGTACGGCGGGCGCTGGGCGAACAAAAATACGGCAAGTTCTTCGCACAAGGCGCAAGCGTTCGACTTCAGAACGCCGTCGGTTATGCCCTCGGTGAGCCGGTCGGCGCAAGTACCCCGGTAGCGCCGGAACGCGAAACCGAGCTCAGTCGGCGCGAGCTGGAGATCGCGGACCTCGTCGTGCAAGGAATGAGCAACAAGCAGATCGCCAACACTCTAGTGCTGTCCCAGCGTACCGCCGAGGCCCACGTGCAAAACATCCTGCTCAAGCTCGGATTCACGTCCCGTGCTCAGATCGCCGCCTGGGCCACCGAGCGGCAATCAAGGTCGCATTAGCCACCCGCCTTCGCCACAAAGGGAAGAAGATTGGCCTTTTTTGGGCAAGGCTTGACGTCTGGATCTTGAAGCGGTTTCTGCGTGGATCTAGCTTGTTTCGTACAGCAGGACCCGAGAAATCGAATATGGATGGAGTAGTGCGGTATGCTTCGTAAGATTCTGGTGGGAGCGGCGGTTGTTGCCGGTTCGTTGGCGGTCGCCGCGCCGGCCATGGCCACATCCGGTCCTTACTTCGCAGGGGTTTACCCGTCGGTGCCGGCGGCGCAGGCGGCGTGCGATGCCGGAAAGGCCCAGGGGCGCTGGGATCACTGCGCCATCAAGGGCGCTGCTGGCCAGCAGGCCGTTATGTACGTCTGGAAGAACTGAGCGCACGGTCTGCGAAGCCGCGTGGCGCCTCGAAGCCGCGCCGTTTCGTGAGCCGTACTGCTCCTAGCTACTAAAAGGCCGGTTCAACCGTCGTGTTGAACCGGCCTTTTAATGATCTTTCGGTATTTGAGTGATCTTGGTTCATAGGGAAAGGCCGGTATGGTCGAGAAACGCGAAGCACAGCTGGTAGCTGTTGCCGATGCGTTCGAGTCCGGTCTCCGCTGCGGTGTGGGCTTCGTCGATGGTGTCGGGGCAGAGGTTGGCGAGTTCGGTTGCCTTGACGTTGCCCCAGATCTGTTCGACGGGGTTGAGGTCGGGGGCGTAGGCGGGCAGCGGTTCGACGTGCAGCCAGCGTCGCTGGGTGGCCAGCCAGGCTTTCATGGCATTGGAGCGGTGAGCGTAGGCCAGAATGTCTTCGACGGACAGCGTTCGCAGACACGTCGCGGCGAGTTCGATCGCAAGCGGGATGCCGTCCAGCCGCCGGCACAGCCGGGCGATCGCCTCCTGGTTGTCCTGGTTCAGGGTGAAGTCCGGCACGATTGCCGTGGCCCGGTCGGAGAACAACTCCATCGCCTCCGGTGTTCGACCGTTGTCGGCCGGCCGAGAATCGTTCCCCGGCGGCACCGACAAGGGGGGCACGGAAAACAGGGACTCCCCTGAATCTGAAGAGGTTCGCGGCTCGTGGCCAAAATCCGCAAGCCCGCGCACTTGGTGAGCAGGCGTGCCGCCGCGTCAGCGCAGGCATCGGCGAGATGCTCACAGTTGTCCCAGAGCAACAGCACCTGCTTGTGGTGGAAATGGGCGATGAACGCGCTCATCGGATCATGTGCCGGACGAGCGAGCCCAACCCCTTCCATGATCGCCACCGGGACCAGTCCGGGATCGCCGAGCTCGGCGAAGTTGACCAGCCAGACACCGTCGGCGAACGCGCGCCGCCGCTGCCGCGCCACATGTATCGCAAGCCTCGTCTTGCCAACCCCGCCCACACCGGTCAAGGTCACCGATCGCGAGGACGACAACAAACGCCTGATCTCGGCAGCCTCGGCACGGCGCCCCACCAGACTCGTTACCTCAATCGGCAGATTGTCCACGGCGACGCTGCCACCCCCGCCCCGCAGCTGGTTCACTGTGCACCGGTGCGGACCTTCCCGGCCCTGAATCGAGTAAGGTCGGCCCGAACGAAGTAAGATCGAGTTTCGTTGAGCCTGCTCCTCGCTCTTGCTCGCGGTGCCCTTGCAGGGACGAGGGTTCGTCGAACCAACCGCTACGACAGGGGCGAGCGAGCCGCCGTTCGCTCCTGGCCTGAGGCGGGCGATTTCAAGGGAAATCAGCGCGTAGCGCGTTGATTTCCCTTGAAATCGCCAACCCAGACACCGCGCCGCGGGTTATGCCTGGGTGTCGTGGACGGCGGCGTGAACTTCGGTGCGCAATTGCGCCATGTCGGATGATTTCGCGGCGAACGGCTCGGCGGCGTCGGCGATGGTCTGCAAGCGGCCTCGGATGTAGGGCGAGGAAAGCCCGTTGACGGCCGTGATCGCTTCGTGGCCGGTGCGGATGCCGGTGTCGAGGTCTCCGCCGCGGATGTAGACCTCGGATAGGCTTGTCAGTTGGAGCGCACGCGTTGAAGCGTAGGTGAGGTCGGAAGCGTTGACGACGGCGTCCAGCTGTTCGATTGCTGTCGGCACGAATTCGGGCTGGGTGCGGGCCAGCAGAGTAAGCGCGTTCGCCCGGTGCGAGGCGATTTCGGCTTCGGTGACGTGACGGTCCCAGGGAGGTATGTTGTCCGGCTGGATCGTCGCGAACGTCTCGACCTCTCTGCTCAGCGCGTCGTGGCACTGGTCAGCGTTGCCGAGCGCAGCGTGGCAGAAAGCCCGTTTGGCGTAGAGATCAGCGCGCACGCTTGCGCTCGCGCCGTGGATGCTGGTGTTCGCGATGTTGAAGCCGTGCTCGACCAGGCGCAGCGCATAGCGCGCCTTCCGGCTGTGGTCGTGGCGCTGACGTAGGGCCTGGGACGCGCCGTCGAGCAGCACCGCAATGGTCAGGTCGGTGCTCCCGGGGTGCTGTTCGCCGCGCTTGGCTCGGTTGAGGGCGAAAGTCAACAGCTGCTCGGCCTGATCGTGTGCTTCGATGTCCAACGATGCCCAGCCCGCGATCCATGCCAGGTCCCCGATCGCCAGGTCGACCCGTGCCCGGACCTCGTCGGTGCAGAGCGCGTCGTCGAAAGAGCGCACCGCTTGCAGCTGGGCGAGGGCGGCCGAATGCATCAGTCCGCCGCCTTGTGCGTAGACGGTTTGGCGGAACCAGTCGGTCATGTTCTCGATTGCCTCGGCGTCGGCTACGCCGATGCGGCGTCGCCGGATGGAGTCGGTGTGGGCGGGCAGCATTTCGCTTAGCCGGGCGATATCGGGATGGAGCGTGGAGCTCATCGTGATCCCGAGGACGATCGAGAGGAAGTCTCGGCGTTCCACCTGGTTCACCTCCCTATTGGAGTCCAGGCTGCCAGATTCGGTGCCAAAACCCAACAGATGAGGCGGTATCCGTAGCACGTTGGCGACTCGCGCGACATGGAGCACGTCTCGCAGGTTCCGTTCGCCTCGTTCGACCAGCGAGACCATCTGCTGGGTGAGGCCGGTGAGTTCGGCGAACAGGTGCTGGGACAGCCCTGCGGCCTTGCGCACGGCCCGAAACACCTGGCAGAAATCGTAATTCCGCAGAGCGTGCTGGAGCTCGGGCGCGTCGTAGAAGCCCGCCGGAACCACCGGCCTTGTCCGGCGGCATGGGGCGCATGTCGAATCGGAATTGCCCGCGCGCAAACACGAACCACACTCGGTGCATTGACGCCGCATTTGAGAGTTCCTCGCAATTGGGAAAACAGGTGGATTCTGAGCGTAACGGGAAAGCGTCACACCAGTAGTGCACCCGAGCGTGTCGAGCAACAACAGCAGTTGTAGCACCGCGGTTGTTGGTTTAGCTGGGAAATCTCGGCGCCGTTCATGCCATGCCGACGAAATCACGTGTTGCGAGTAGCCGCCATCGCCGCCGCGTAGCAAACCACGACTAGCGCAATACCGGCGGATACGTCGCGGTGAACGTGACAACGGACAGTCCGATGTGGAGCAGGAAGCGGGGGTGCCTCATCTGCTGATCATTCGAGGGCGACGCGGTTTAGGCGAAGCTCGGCGTGGCGAGCGAGGCTCACGTGGCTGGTCGCGTGCCGGGTTCGGCGTCGATCAGTGTCGAGAGCAGCGTGAGGGCCTGCGCGTCGGGGCTGCCCGGCTCGGCCTGGCAGACAAGCAGGTACTGGCCGGTGACGCCCGAGACCTCGAAGGTGTGGTAGTCCAGGGCGAGCCGGCCGACCGCGGGGTGGTCGAGTCGCTTGGTCTCGTGCGATTTGGTGGCGACGGCCTGCCGGGTCCAGATCCGGTCGAACTCCTCGTTGCCCGTCCGCAACTCCTCCACGAGCGCTTCGACGCGGCGCCGGGAGGCGGGGCGTCCCCATGCCTGGCGCAGCGTCGCGGTGGTGTCGAGCGCGATCCGCTCCCAGTCGACGAAAAAGCGGGTCGCCTCGTCGTCGAGAAAGAGCATTCGCGCGACGTTGTCTCGTTCGGTGAATCCCTGGTGGAGCGCTGCGCCGAGGGAGTTGGCGGCGAGAATGTCCTGGACATCGTTGAAGATGAACGCGGGGTTCATCGGCCACTGATCCATCAGCTGTCGTAGGGACGGGTGCACTGTGCGGCTCGGGCTGGACGACTGGTGCGTCGGCTCGACCCCGGCGAGGCGGTGCATGTGCAGTTGCTCGTCGCCCGTCATGCGCAGCGCCCGCGCGATCGCACTGATCAGCTGAGCGGAGGGGCGGCGCTCCCGCCCCTGCTCCAGGCGGGTGTAGTAGTCGATGCTCACGCCCGCGAGGGTCGCGACCTCTTCGCGCCGCATCCGGGAACCCGGCGCTTGCCGCGCGGCAGACCGACATCCTCGGGATGGACCGCGGCACGCCGCGTGCGCAGATAGGCGCCTAGTTCCGTTCTTGCCTGATCGTGCGCCAGTACTTCATGGTAACGGCAACGCTCACCGGGAAAAGGGGGTGCGTTACCCGCATGTTCACGGCGGCCTCCTGCGCTGCGCGACGCGTTCGTAGCGTTGACCTCGCGCGTCACGTGGAGTCCAAATGGAGGCGATTTCGTGCGCCCAGCAGACAGGGGGTTGACCGTGTAGGTGGTTGATTTTCTGTTGTCAGCTCGTCGTCGCTTGCCGGTGTGAGTCCGGTCCGGGTAGCTGCCAGGAGGCCCGGTAGCAGACTGGCGGTGTCGTGGGGAAACCTGCGGTGTCGAAGCCCAGTGTCGAAAGCCCTTGTAGGGGGAGCGACTGAGCGGTCCGTAGCGTGAAGCGAAGCCTGCGGCGTCGTTACTCATGCCGCCCGTGAGGGTGGCGGCAGGGAGTGCCGAGCCCTTCGAGATCGGGGTGAAGGCCATGGAAGCGGTGTAGTTCCTGGATTGCAGCCGTGAGGGACTCCCCGGCGTATGGGGCGCGGAACGTTCAGATAGTGGCGGCGGGAACTGGGGAGGCCCTCCCCGGCCCGGTGACCTGCGGAAAGGTTGTTGCCGGAGTGTGGCGTCCTATAACCGATGATCTCGGGAAGTGGATGGCCGGCCGGGTGGGCGTCGGAGGCGGCAGTAGTACCGGTTGAGCCGAGCGGACAACATAACCGCAGGTGAGGGAAGGGCCGCTACTTCGTCGATGCGTCATTGTTGTTGTGGAGGTGCCCGGTGAGTGCCGATGTCGGCTAGTCCCGCCGCCGTGGGAAGTTCTCCTGCGGATCCGGTGCGTGCCCTGCAACATGCGCTGTACCGGGCGGCCAAGGTCGATCCCGGACGTCGGTTCCACGCGCTGCGGGACAAGGTCTTCCGCAGGGACGTCTTGTGGCGGGCGTGGGTCGCGGTGTACCGCAACCAGGGTGCACCGGGCATCGACCGGACCACCCTGGCCAGGGTCGAGGAGTACGGGGTCATCCGGCTGCTCGATGAGCTGGCCACGGAGTTACGGGATGGTTCCTATCGGCCGTTGCCGGCGCGTGGGGTGTTCATCCCGAAACCCGGCACGGTCGAGCAGAGGCCGTTGTCGATTCCTTCGGTTCGGGACCGCATTGTGCAGGCCGCGTTGAAGATCGTGCTTGAGCCGGTGTTCGAGGCGGATTTCGCGCCGTGCAGTTTCGGGTTCCGGCCGAAGCGGTCACCGCATGATGCTCTCCAAGTCGTCATCGATGAGGCTTGGCGGGGCAGGCGGTGGGTGGTCGAGACGGACATCGCCGATTGCTTTTCGGTGATTCCGCATGAGGAGTTGATGCGAGCGGTCGAGGAACGCGTGTGTGACCAGGCCGTGTTGAAGCTTCTGCGGGCGATTCTGCGAGCGGGAGTGATGCACGACGGCCAGGTTCGGCGGCCGGTGACCGGCGCGGCTCAGGGTGGTGTGATCAGTCCCTTGCTCTGCAATGTGTATCTGCATCGTATTGATCGAGTGTGGGACACGCGGGAGCACGGCGTGCTGGTGCGTTTCGCCGATGATGCGCTGGTGATGTGCCGATCGCGGGAGCAGGCCGACGCTGCCCTGCAGCGGCTTCGGGATCTGCTGGCCGAGCTCGGTTTGCGACCGAAGGAAGCCAAGACGCGGATCATTGCCCTTCAGGTCGGTGGGGGAGGTTTCGACTTCCTCGGTTTTCATCACCGGTTGGTGCGATCCCGGCCCCGTGATGGGCGGCGACCGGTGACGTTTCTTGCCCGCTGGCCCGCGGATAAGGCCATGCAGCATGCCCGCGACCGGGTTCGGGAGCTCACGGCCCGGCGCAGGCTGCTGCTGTCGGTTGAAACGGTCGTGCGGGATGTGAACACGTTCCTGCGCGGTTGGACCGGGTACTTCAGATATGGGCACTCGGCTCAGCGTTTCAGCAAGCTCAGGCAGTACGCGCGGATGCGGATTGCGTTGTTCATCAGCAAACGCCACCGTCGTAGTCGGCATTTCGGGTGGAGAGCCCTGCTCACCTTCACACCCGATGAGTTCGGCCTGATCGGCCTGTATGGAATCGTCGTCTCACCCAGGGCGGGCAAGCCCTGGCGGGAAAGACCGAATGCCGGCGGTGAACGGCGTCGGTAAGCCGTGTGCGGGAGAACCGCATGCACGGATTGACGGGCGGGAGCTGGAAACGGGGAAACGATCGACCACGGCCACGAAGAAGAACGACCACGCGGGAAACCGTGAGGTCACCACCGGCTTCACGACCTACCGTCGATCAACGCCACCGCGCCAGCTCCCGACCCTCCAATGGAAATCGACGTAGCGGTGACGGGCGCTCGCCAGCGGCAGCCCGTCGAATACGAGATAGAGCTTGAGGTCAACGGGGCGAGCGCGCGCCGCCGGGTCGACCCGCGCACGACATTGGCGGACCTGCTGCGTGACCGGCTCGGGCTTACCGGCACCAAGATCAGCTGCAACCAGGGCACGTGTGGGGCTTGCACCATGCAGATCGACGGCGAGCGCGTGCTGTCCTGTCTGACTCTGGCCGTCACCGTGCAGGGACGTCGCGTCACGACCATCGAGGGACTGGCCGGCGACCCCGACGCCGTGCACCCGCTCCAGGAAGCTTTTGTGGCGCACGACGCGTTGCAATGCGGCTTCTGCACGCCCGGTCAGATCGTCTCCGCCGAGGCATGCATCCGAGAAGGCCATGCCGCGACCGATGCCGACATCCGGGAGTACATGAGCGGCAATCTCTGCCGATGCGCGGCCTACCCGGCGATCGTGGCCGCGATCCGTTCAGTCGCGACGTTTGGAAATCGGCGCGCCGGTTTCCATTGAAATCCGCAGCAGGGAGCAGCGATGCGACCATTCACCTACCAACGTCCGGACTCGCTGGCCGAGGCCCTCGCGCTAGCCGCCCGGCCCTCCACCACCGTGCTGGCCGGCGGCACGACGCTGGTCGATCTAATGCGCCAGGGAATCGAGACGCCGAGCGATATCGTCGACATCAGGCGGCTCGCGGAACTCGCCGGGAGCACCGTGTACTCCGACCGAATCGAGATCGGGGCGCTCACCCCGATGTCGCGCGTCGCCGAACATGCCGCCGTGCGCACCGATTTCCCGGCCCTGGCGCAGAGCCTGCAACAAGCGGCGTCCCAGCAACTGCGCAACGGCCACGGTCGGGGGCAATGTCCTGCAGCGGACTCGTTGTGCCTACTTTCGGGACGGGAGTTCTCCGTGTAACAAACGCGCACCGGGTAACGGGTGTGCCGCCCAACGCCACGGTGAGCGCCGTGCTCTCGCTGTCCTGGGCGGCTCTCCGTCCTGCGCGGCGGTCTACGCCGGTGACTGGGGTGTCGCGCTCGCGGCGTTCGACGCGGAGCTGGAGGTCCGCTCGACGCGGGGCACCCGCCGCCTGCCGTTCGTTTCGTTTCACTGCGACCCGGCCACGACGCCGGACGTCGAGTCCGTGCTGCGGCCGGGCGAGTTGATCACCTCGATTGTCGTGCCCCGCAGCGATGCCGCTCGACACTCCCGCTACCTGAAGGTTCGCGACCGGGCCAGTTACGCGTTCGCGGTGGCCTCGGCCGCGGTGGGGCTGCGGACGCAAGCCGGCATCGTGACCGCGGCACGCATCGCGATCGGCGGCACCACGACCCGCCCGTGGCGCTGCTCGGCGGCGGAAGAGTCGCTGCGGGGCTCACCGCTGACCGCCGAAACGGCCCGCCGAGCCGGGGAACTCGCTTACGAATCGGCGCGGGGCCCGGCCACCAGGATCGAGGTTGGCATCCGCACCGTGGTCCAAGCCCTGCTCAGCCTAGGGGAGGAAAGCGCATCATGAGCGTGGTCGGCATGGACATGCCCCGCCGGGACGCCTACGACAAGGTGACCGGCCGCGCCCGTTTCGCGGCCGACGAGGCATATCCGGACATGGCCCACGCCGTGCTCGTCACGAGCACGGTCACCCGGGGCACGATTATCGGAATCGACCCCACGGAAACCGAAGCGGTGCCGGGTTTCCGCACCGTGCTCACGCACCGGGGTGAGGCATCCGGACTGCGCGGGCTGTTCATGGGCGCGGGTGGACGTTTCCAGTCCAGTGCCAACCCGCTGGCCTCGCCACACGTCCAGCACAGCGGCCAGATCGTAGCACTCGTCGTCGCCGAAACCCTTGAGGCGGCCGAGGACGCGGCGTCCAGGCTCGCGATCGACTACTCGTCCGCGCCGGCTGCCGCGTCATAGCGCGAGAACCTCGCCGGCGCCCGGCTCGACGATGCCGCGAGTATCGACGTCGGAGACGTGGACCGAGCAATGTCCACAGCGGACAGTGTCGTTTCCGCCACCTTCCACACACCGGGTATGCACCACCTTCCGATCGAGCCGTACACGACGACAGCGCTGTGGCGCGACGGCGTATTACGGGTACACGTGCCGTCGCAATGGGTGACCGGCGCGCGTGCCGGACTGGCCGAGACGCTGGGACTTCGTCCCGAGGCGGTCGAGGTGCTCAGCCCATACGTCGGCGGCGCGTTCGGCTGCAAGGCCCCGCTGCTGTGGCACACCGTGTTCACCGCCCTCGCCGCGCGAGCGCTCGGGCGTCCCGTACGGCTCATGGTCACGCGCGGCCAGATGTTCACGGTCGGGCCGTTCCGCCCACAGAGCAAGCAATGCGTTCGGCTCGGCGCCCGCGCCGACGGCCGGCTGATCGCCTATGAGCACGTCGAATACCTCCAGACGTCCCGCACCGACGACAACCGCCTGGCTGGAACGGCGATCACGAGTGCGCTGTACGGGATGGAAAACGTGCGCCTGCGCGCACACCTGGTTTCCACGGACGTGAACACACCGGGCTCGATGCGCGGGCCACACGAGTACGGTCCACTGTTCGCCGTGGAAAGTGCCATCGACGAGCTCGCCGCGAAATGCGGTCTCGACCCAGTCGAGTTCCGGCTGCGCAACGACACCGCGCGCCACCCGATCAGCGGGCTGCCGTTCAGCAGCCGTTCGCTTGCGCAGTGCCTCGAACGCGGGGCGGCGATATTCGGGTGGGACTCGCGCGATCCGCGCGTGGGGTCGATGCGGGACGAACACGGCAGACTGGTCGGCTGGGGATGTGCGAGTTCGATCTACCCGGTGCTGCGCACACCGTCGCGGACGTCCGTCCGCCTCGAGCCGAACGGCCGGGTTCGGGCGCTGGTCAGCGGTCACGAGCTCGGCACGGGGGCGTACACCGTCCTTGCCCAGATCCTCGCCGACGCACTCGGGTGCCCGCTGGACCAGGTCGAAGTCGAGCTCGGTGACAGTCGCCTGCCACCAGGCCCGATGACCGTGGGTTCGTCCAACACCGGCTCGGTGGGTTCGGCGGTGGCACGGACCGCGCGGAAAGCCCGTGCCCACCTGCTCAACGCCGTGGCCTCCCGCCGGGGATTACCAGGGGGGCGCTGGCGCTGCGCAACGGGATGGTGGTCGGGCCAAGCGGCCCGATTTGCCCGTTGGGCGACGCGGTGGCCGAGCTCGGCGAGGGCGCGGTGCAGCTCGATGACCAGTGGGCACCCAACGAACTCGACCGGCAGGCGGTCCGGAGAGCGTTCAGCGGCCGAGAGGTGTTCGCCGGACCGGAAGCGAACGGTCACGCTTTGTACAGTTTCGGTGCCCAGTTCGTCGAGGTCTCCGTCGAACCGGTCACCCGGATTCCGCGGGTGGGGCGCATGGTCGGCGTGTTCGGCTGCGGGCGCATCATCAACCCCCGCACGGCGCGAGCCCAACTGGTCGGCGGCATGATCTGGGGCGCGAGTCACGCCCTGCTTGAGGCGTCCCCGATCGACGGCGCGGGCCGCTTCGCCGGCGCCGACCTCGGGGCCTATCACTTCGCGGCCAACGCCGACGTTTCCGACGTGCGGGTTGAGACGGTCGAGGAACACGACGAGGTCATCAACGAACTCGGCGCCAAGGGCGTCGGCGAGATCGGCGTGCTCGGCACCGCCGCCGCCGTGGCGAACGCGGTCTATCACGCGACCGGCGTCCGAGTACGCGAAACACCGATTCTGCTGGACACTCTGGTTCCTGATTCTTGACGAGCCCCTGACCGAAACGGTCGACTGTGGACGGCTTCGCCGCCGCTTCAGGCCACCTGTGCGGCGAGGTTGCGGAGGGTCCGCGCGGAAGGCGATCCGGGATCCGCCGTGATCAGGACGACTTCCTGGTCGTCCTCGGGCACGAGCAGTACGTCGCAGTTCAACCGCAGTGTGCCCAGCGTCGGATGGTCGAGGGTCTTGGTGCGGTGCCCGGGAGTGTGCACGGGATGCGCCTCCCAGATCTGCCGGAATTCCTCACTGCCGACCCGCAATTCGGCCAGCAGGGCGGCGAGCTGCGCGTCGTGCGGGTAGCGGTCCGCGGCCCGGCGCAACCGGGCCACCACGATGTGCCCGAATTCCTCGGCACTGAAGCTCTCGTACCTGCGCCCCTGGCCGAGGAAGCGACGCCGGGCCAGGTTCGTCGTCTCGCCTCCGAGGCCATCGCCCAGCAGAGCCCGCGCCAGGGGGTTCGACGCGATGACGCCATAGGCGGCGTCGGTGACGATCGCGCCGGTCTCCGGCAGTCGCTCCAGCATCCGGGCCACCTGCGGGCGCACCCTCCGCACCGCGTTGGTGCCGGGCGGCTCGGGTGATCCAGCCAGGCGGAACAGGTGGCTGCGTTCCGCCGGCGTGAGCCGCAGGGCCTGGGCCAGCCCGTCCAGGATCCGGGGCGACGGCCGGGGCCCGCGGGCCTGCTCGAGCCGCGTGTAGTAGTCGACCGACATGTGCGCCAGCTCGGCCACCTCTTCGCGCCGCAGGCCCGGTATGCGGCGAGGGGTAATCGTCGGCAGACCGACCTCGTGCGGACGCAACCCCTGACGGCGATCCCGCAGGAAGCGGGCCAACTCCTGCCGCGCCATGCTGCCTCCTCCAGATCCTGGTACTCCTCGTCCCTGGCAGGACGGGCACGGCCAGGGAACCGTATGTGTCATGAACGATCGCACAGCACTTGTCACCGGTGCCAACAAGGGCATCGGCAAGCACATCGCCAGCCAGCTCGCCGCGGCAGGCTTCACCGTGTATGTCGGTTCCCGCGACGCCAGGCGCGGGCAACAAGCCGTCGGAGAGATCGGCGGCGACGCTCGCCTGCTGGTGCTGGACGTGACGGATGCCGGCAGCGTCACCGCGGCGGCGGCCCAGGTGGACCGCTTGGATGTCCTGGTCAACAACGCGGGCATCTCGGTCTCGCTCGCCCCGCCGACCGGGACCGACGTCGAGGAGTTCCGGCGGACATACGAGACCAACGTGTTCGCGGTCGTCGCGGTCACCAACGCTTTCCTGCCCGCCCTGCGCCGGTCCGCGCACCCCCGCATCGTCAATATCTCCAGTGGCACCGGATCTTTGACTTGGAGCACGACTCCCAACCCTCAGTTCCCCTCCGGAAGCGCTGGCGCGGCCGCCTACCGATCGTCGAAGGCCGCCCTCAACGCCCTGACCGTCTTCTACGCCCAGGAGCTGGCCGAGGAGGGTTTCAAGGTCAACGCGCTCGCCCCCGGCGTGCGAGCCACCGACCTCAACCCCCGGGCCAGCTCCGTCGGCGGCGACCCGGCCGAAGCCGCCCGGGGAGCCGTCCGACTGGCTCTGTTGCCGGACGACGGCCCTAACGGTGCGTTCTTCTCCTGGGACGAAACACCCGTGCCGTGGTGAGCGTCTGATCATCTTTGACTCGGGCTTCGGGCCCGTCGCGCTGACGCGATTGACCATGACCACGGGGCTATTCTGCACCGTGCCGCTGATCAACTGATCTCTACGGAGGCACGCAATGATGCTGGCTCGGAGATTGTGCGTTCTCGCGACGGTTTTCCTCATGGCCACGGTCTGTTTCATCGCTTCCGCCCCGGCCCAGGCGGTCGGGCCGACGTCCTGGTTCACCGCCTGGGCGCAATCCCAGCAAGGACTCGCGGCGTCGAAGTTGAACAACCAGTCCATCCGCATGGTCGCCCACCTCAGCCAGGGCGGAAGCGCGGTGCGGATCCGGCTGCAGAACACGTTCGGCAAACAACCACTGATCATCGACCGCGCGACCGTCGGGCGCAGCGGGAAAGACGCCACCCTCGTGGACACTGCCCGCCCCATCACCTTCGCGGGCGGCAGAAGCGTCACGATCCCGCCCGGCGGTGAACTGTGGAGCGACGAAACGGGTTTGGACACGCGCCCCCAAGACGACGTCGCGGTCAGCATGTACGTCGCCGGCACGGTAGTCCCCGGCCAACACGCTTTCGCGGCACGCGACAACTACTTGACGCCGCCCGGCACGGGCGACCACACCGCTGAGAGTTCCGGCTCCGCTTACACGCAAACCGTGGTCTCCACCTACCTCGTCAGTGCGGTCGACGTCCACAACCCTGCGTTGCAGGGCACCGTCGTCGGGTTTGGCAGCTCGGTGGTCGACGGCGTCGGAAGTACCAACTGCGGCCCGGGCTGCACCGAGTTGGGGGCCAACCGGCGCTGGCTGGACGACCTGGGCCGCCGAATCTCGGCAGAGCTGCCACCGGGCGAGCAACTGGCGGTGGCCAACGCCGGGATCAGCGCGACCACGAGCTCCGGCGAGTGCCCGTCCATACCTCAAGAGGCCGCGGGACTCGATGCCTTGGCGCGGCTGGACCGCGACGTGCTCGCGCTGCACGGCGTGACCGGCGTGATCTATTACTACGGCACCAACGACCTCGCCGCGGGCTGCACAGCGGCGCAGATCTTGGACAGCTACCACAAGGTGTTCCAGCGGCTTCGCGATGCCGGAATCGCCGTCCACGTCACGCCGATCACCCCGCGCCCGTCGTACACGGACCGGCAAAACCTCGATCGCCACACCGTCGGCACTTTCGTGAAGCGCTGGAACAACTGCGCCGGCACCTGCGATGACGTGATCGACTTCGACCAGGTGCTCAAGGACCCGCTCAAGCCGAACAGCATTTACCCGCCCTATGACAACGGTGATGGCGCGCATGCCAACATCGCCGGTCAACAGGCGCTCGCCGACTATGTCTGCCTGCCCGCGCTGCGGCCCGGCTCAAAAGGGCAGAGCTGCGTGCCCCTCTGACTCAACCCGCAGCTTCCCTCTCCCGGCGCGCATATGGTGCTACTCGTGCCGGTAAGTCGGTGTTGTCACAGCGGCTGACCGGCACGAATGCATCAGTCATGCGATCAGCGAGCGCCGAGTGGTCTGGAGCCCCCGGGCCCGACCTCGGCTCCTGACCTGCGGCTACTCTTAACACTCCGGAGACACAGCTATGATCTAGGCCTTCTTCACGTCATCGCGGTGTCCCCCGACTCGCCGCTGCGGCAGGCCATGCCGACATCGCTGCGGACGCCGATGTGCGTCATCGAATAGATGCCCGCCGAACGCTCTCGACGCGTGGGCAATCGGTCGGCCCGTTCACGGGCCGACGACCGGACTTGGGCCGTTGGTGATCTCCAACGGGAGCGAGGTTGCCAGCGAACGTTGCGACAACTGTTGGCGCCGAAACCGAACCGCGCATCTGAAACCTCCAGAGTGGACCTTAACGGGACCTGAGCAACCGGAGCAGGGACGTTGACCGGGAGACGTCTGGACCGATCCCAGACCGGCTTCGAGCACAACGCCGACAGCGGTCCGCTCACCCCGCCACCGACGTGCTGGTTCGACTAGCCGAAGGTCGGGCCGACCCGCTCTCGGCGGAACCGGCTCACGGCGGGTAGCGATCTCATTGCCCGGCCGCGTAAGCCGTTGAGTACAAGACAGAGAACAGGTACACCGATGGGCAATTCTGTCACATGTGACATCACGTTATCGCCGCCAAGTGCCAACCCGCTGACGAACATCTTTCTCGCGCTTGACGAGCTGGTGCCGAATCCGGTCGATATGTACTTCGGTTTCCAGCTACGGATGTCCAAGGCCCCGCTGTCCCTTGACGTTCTGCGCGAGCGCTTGGCGGCGCCGGTGTCGCGGCTGCCGCAGCTCACGCACCGGCTGGTGCGCCGGAACGGGCAGGCCCGCTGGGAACGTGACGAGGACTTCGACATCGCCCACCATGTCCGCGCCGTCCGCGTGGCCGCCGCAGGGCCGGCACAGCGGCTGTTCGATTCGGCGCCAGATCCAAACAGGCCCCGGTGGGGATTGTGGCTTTCGACCGGGAACGACGGCACCTGGTCCCTGCACTACCTCGCGCACCACGCGGTGCACGACGCGATTTCAATGCTACGAACCCTTGAACTCATGTTCAGCGACACTGTCCCGGCACCGTACGCATCGGGCGTGACGAGCGCCCCAGCTGGCTGGCGAAGTGTTCCGTCGCTGCTTCCGGATCTGCTCAAGACCTACGGGCCGGTCACTCCTTGGCGGGCGATGGAGATTCCTGCCGAGCCCGGACGCCGCTTCACCAGTCGTGCCATCGATCTGAGCCGACTCCGCGACGTGGCCCGGAGTACCGGTGCCACCATCAATCAGGTCCATCTGGCCGCCATGTCGGGCGCGTTGCGCGACTGGTACCCGGGCGGCTCGGCCGCCGAGCGCCTGCACGCCTTGGTCCCGATCGACACGCGGCTGCCCGGCGAGCCAGATACCGGGCTCGGCAACCAGATCGGTTTCCTACGCACACCCCTTTTCACCGAACTTCCCACCGCGCGTCAGCGGCTGAACGCGACAATGGCCGCTACCAGCCGGCACCGGATGGCAGGGCATCGACGCGCATACCGCGCCCTGGCCGAACACGGTTCCGAACAGCTGACGGGGTGGGTAGTCAAACGTTTCACGGCCCCCTTCACTACCGCGCTGACCGTGTCCAACGTCCGAATCAGCCGCCCACTGCACGTGTTCGGAACCCCCGTCGACGAGATCGTTCCGCTCCCGTGGCTCCCGCCTGGGGAAGCGTGTTTCACGCTCGCCAGCGGATACCGGGACCAGTTCACGCTTTCCGCGCTCACGCACTCCGGCATCGACGATGCGGCCCGGCTCACCGATCTGTGGGCCCAAGCCGTCGAAGAGTTGCACGGCGAGTTCACCGGTTAACGTGCCGCTTGGACTTGGTGCGAGGTGGGCGCTCGGGCTGGGCAGGCCAGGGCGCCCCGTGAACCGGATATCGTGTTCGCCGACCACGATTTCTGGATGGCCGGCTTGCGGTCGGCCGGCTCGCGCCGCCCCGGGAGGACGTAGTGCGGTTCAACGAGGATGCGGATCTGGACGCGTCTCAGGTGGAGGACATCGGCGGTTCCAGCGGCGGGTTCGGGGGCGGCACCATCGCCGTGGGGGGCGGCGGGCTGGCCATCGTCGGATTCGTGCTCTACTTCCTGATCAGCAACTTCGTCGGCGGCAGCGGCCAGCCGGCGCTGCCGCTGAACCTCGACCGGCTCCCCGCCGGGCAGCAGGCCGACGACCAGCGCTTGGCGCAGGAATGCCGCACCGGGGCGGATGCCAACGCCCGCGATGAGTGCGCGCTGGTCGCCTCGATCAACTCGATCCAGGGCTACTGGACCGAGCAGTTCCAGCGCTCGGGCGGGACGTACCAAGTGGCGCCGACGAAGTTCTTTCGCGGCGCGGTGCGTACCGCCTGCGGGGGCGCGACTTCCGCCGCCGGCCCCTTCTACTGCCCGGCCGACGCCGATGTCTATATTGACCTGGACTTCTTCAACGACCTGAAGACCCGTTTCGGCGCCCAGGGCGGTCATTTTGTGGAAGCCTATGTGCTGGCCCACGAATACGGCCACCACGTGCAGAACCTGTTGGGCACCACGTCGAAGGTCAACCCCCGGGAGACCGGGCCGACTTCGGGTGGGGTGCGGTTGGAGCTGCAGGCCGACTGCTACGCGGGGGTATGGGCCAATCACGCCACGACCGTGCCCACCCGCTCCGGGAAGCCGTTGATCGAGGAGATCTCGCAGGACGACGTCCGACGCGCGGTGGACGCGGCGGGGCGGATCGGTGACGACTACATCCAGGCCAAGCTCGGCGGCGGCCGGGTGGACGAGACCAAGTTCACCCACGGGAGTTCGGCGCAGCGCGCGAAGTGGTTCACCACGGGATTGCGCACCGGCAACCCGAGCGCGTGCAACACGTTCGACCCCAAGGCCAACCTCGGCTGAGGCACCAAGCGGCTGGTCGCTTTCGGAAGCATTCGCTTGCCGAAGGCGACCAGCCTCGCTCGGGGGCCGCGCCCGAAATGATCGACGCGCCCGCATTGAGAGGTTTGCCGAATTTAAAGCCTGAGAACTTTCCATATTCGTCCGGAAGGATCTTTTCTGCCGTGAACGCTACCTATGTTTGGTTTGCCTGATTTATTTGTGATCGAAATTTCCTCTTTTTACCCCCAGCTGGCCGAACTTGATTCTTTCCCGCTATTGTTGCTCGTCATGTTTGCTTTCCGAGGACGAACAACCCGTGGCTGTCGGAACTCGGCGTGTAGTCGACCCGGACGGTGGTCGCGATGACCGAGGGGGAAGAGACGCCACGTTCCGAATCCAATGTCCATTCAGCGGACGGCATCACATTGGTCGACCCGGGCCTGGTTAGGCGCGCGGTTGCGGCGGCGGCCATCGGGAACGTGACCGAATGGTTCGACTTCGGTGTGTTCGCCTACATGGCGACCACGATCGGAAAGGTCTTCTACCCGCAGTCGAGCCCGACCTCCCAGTTGCTGGCGACCTTCGGCACCTTCGCCGCGGCGTTCCTGGTCCGCCCGATCGGTGGGCTGTTCTTCGGGCCGTTGGGGGACCGCATCGGCCGTACCCGGGTGCTCGCCACCACGATGATCCTGATGGCGACCGGGACGTTCTGCATCGGCCTCATTCCCAGCCACGCCACCATCGGTCTGGCGGCGCCGATCCTGCTGTTGCTGGCCCGGCTGGTCCAGGGCTTCTCGACCGGCGGCGAGTACGGCGGTGCCATGACGTTCATCGCCGAGTACGCGCCGGACAAGCGCCGCGGATTCCTGGGCAGCTTTCTGGAGTTCGGCACGCTGACCGGCTACATCCTCGGCGCCGTCATCGTCGCGGGACTGTCGGCGGGCCTGTCGGAGGCGGACCTGCTGTCCTGGGGCTGGCGCATCCCATTCCTGGTCGCCGGTCCGCTGGGCGTCGTGGGCATGTACCTGAGGCTGAAGCTGGAGGAGACACCGGCTTTCGCCAAGCTGATGGAGGAACACGAGGCACGGGAAGGCAAAACCACCAAGGCGGAGTTCCGGGAGATCTTCGTCAAGCACTGGCCCGCGATGCTGGTGTGCGGAGCTTTGGTGCTGGTGTTCAACGTGACCAACTACATGCTCACCGCCTACATGCCGACCTACCTGTCCGACGATCTTCCCCCGAACATCAGTGAAACCGAGTCTTACGTGCTGCAGATCGTCGTCATGGCGGTGATGCTGCTGGTGATCACCTTCATCGGCCGCATCAGCGACCGCGTCGGCCGCAAGCCCGTGATTACGGCAGGTTGCATCGCGCTCGTTGTGCTCTCGGTGCCCTCGGTACTGCTCATCCGGCAGAACACCATGCCGACTGTGTTCGGCGGACTCATGATCATGGGCTTGATGCTGGTGGTCTTCAGCGCCACGATGCCCTCGACGCTGCCGGCGCTGTTCCCGACCCGCATCCGGCAGGGTGCGCTGTCGATCTCGTTCAACATCTCGGTGTCCCTGTTCGGCGGCACCGTCGCCACCGTCATGACCGCGCTGGTCGCGGCCACCGGCGATCTCATGTGGCCGGCGTATTACCTCATCGGCGCGGGCATCATCGGTGGCATCGGTGTCTGGTTCACCAAAGAATCCGCCGCACGGCCCCTACCGGGCTCCACCGCCTCGGTCGAGACCGAGGAGGAAGCCAAAGCGGCAGCCGCCGGCTGAACAATGTGCGGCCACTGCCGGGCTGCCCCTAGCGTGCGTGCAACGCCATGCGTCGGCGCACGACCCACGCTAGGGGCGGTCGGGGAGCGGTCACCGGCGCGCCAGGACGAGTTCCGCGAAGACTGGCCGTCCTTTCATGCCGGGTGCGGCGCGGCGGGCCGCTTTTGTGGTATGTGTCAAGCACATTGCCCGGCAAGCACTGCCAGTGCGCAGTTGCGGATTCGCCGGATCGTGATCTCTTTTTGTGGCATGGTTGATCGTGTCACCATGAATAATGGCGACCATAGTTGATCTTGCCATGCTGGGGGGCCGGAGATGTCCGTGGTGAATCCTGGATCGGGTCAGCGGCGCTGGGATCTGCCCGATGGAACGCCGTGTTGGATCGAGCTGGTGACCACAGACGTCGGCGTGGCCTGCGAGTTCTATTCGGGGCTGTTCGGCTGGGACTACGAGTCGCACGACGATCCGCGTGCGGGCTTGCACGTGATCGCTTTCCACGAGGGATTCCCGGTGGCCAGCATCCGCGAGTCCGGGGACGGTCGGTCGAGGTGGCGGTTGTTCCTCGCCGCCGAAGACAGTGCGGCCACCGCGGCCGAGGCCGGCAAGCTCGGCGGGCAGATCGTCGTGCCGCGCAGCAGGGTCTCGGGCTTGGGGGTGAAACTGGTGCTGAGCACCCCCGCCGACGACGAATTCGGGCTGCTGGAGCCGGACGAGGCGTGGCAGTTCGACGTCGGCCTGCCGGGCACGCTGGTGTGGGCGGAGCTGGTGACCATCAAGGCCCAGACGGCGGACCACTTCTACGGCGAGCTTTTCGGTTACTCCGCCGAGCAGTTCGGCACCGAGCACCGAACCGGGTACGCGGTGTGGTACCTGGACGGGGAATCGGTGCTCGCGCGGGTCAGCATGATCCGCGAACACATCACCACGGGTACCCGGCCGCACTGGTTGGTGTACCTCGGCGTGGACGAGTCGGTGGGCACCGATGAGTTGGTGCACACGGCCATCGCGCTGGACGGCCGGGTGCGGGTCGACCCGTACGACTCCAGTCTCGGAAGAGTTGCGGTACTGCGAGATCCGACCGGAGCGCGGTTCGCCGTCGTCGATCCCAGCCAAGCCGCCGAGTACGGCTCGGCCGGCAACGACGACCCCTACGACGACTGACGTCCGTGGACCCGAAAACGCCGGGCCTCTCGACTACGCCGAGGTCGCCGCGGCGTGCGAGGGTCGGCCGTCCCAGGCTGCCAAGAAGCTGTCGACGGCAATTCGTGCCCTGCTGGTGAGCAGGTGTCGGTTGGCCGGGGATACGTCGAATTCGGTGATTCCCACGCCCGAGGTGTCGATGGTGATCATTCGTTTACGGACTTCGGGGCGGTCCAAGTGGGATTGGTCGTGTCCCACGAATGCGGTGATGACTACCTTCTTGAGCACTTCGAAGGGCGGCGGTAGTGGCCGGCCAAGCCCCGGGAAGACGTCGTCGATTCCCTCGGGCAGGTCGGGCAGCAGGCGGATGCCGAAGGTGGGCCATCGGGGTTGCGCGCCGTCGGTGCGGTCGAAGATCTCGACGGGGAAGTTCGACAGCACCGCACCGTCCACGATCAGCGATACCTCCCCGGTGACCGGGTCGGTGAGCCGCTGCGGCTCGAAGAACAACGGCAGCGACATCGACATCCGCACCGCATCCGCGACCGACTGGACATCGGGATCCAGGTGGAGCAGGTGGTAGTCCCACGGCAGTCGCAGGAGTCGGCCGTGCGTGATATCCGTGACCAGCACGACGAGCTTGTAGCGCTGTATGTTGGCGTCGTCGTCGCTGGCGTCTTCGGCGGAGTCGCGGCGAAGATCGCCGAACGTCTTGGCCCCGAGGGCGCCGAGCTCGCGGTCCAACCACTCCTGAAGGTAGTCCCCGGCGTAGGCGCCGCTGCGGGTGAGCAGCGCTAGACCCTCGCTGATCAACGGCAGGCCCGGCCGCCCCCGATCGGGTATGCGCGAGAGGTCCAGGCTCCGCATGCAGCTCCTGATCCGCGCCGCATCGGCTCCCGCGGCGGCAAACGCCCCCACCATCGCGCCGACAGACGTGCCGGCGATCCGGGGGAAGCGGTAGCCGTGTTCCATCAACCGGGTGACGGCTGCCACCGTTCCGAGCCCCTTGACTCCGCCACCTTCGAGTACGAGATCCGCTTGTGGCATGCGCGCCCTTCCTTCACCCGTTACCACTACTGTGGATCTCACGATCCTGCACCGGAGCCGCCGCCGCCGAGCAATCGACCGTGAGGAACCTGAACAGGTGGTCGTGGGGGCCAAGGTCAGAAAGGCCGGCCCGCGGCGGCGGTGGGGAAGCGCCGGTTTCGCGCGAAATCGCCGGTCGATGCGGTGGTGGCATTTCTGTGGGTGATGCTCTTGTGCGCTGCTCGGCTTCGTTGCCGTTGTGGCGTGCGTTACGGCCGGCGTTAGCAGGCCGTTAAGTGTCTTCGGATCGGCTGGGTGCCGGACGTACCTTGTGAACAAGAGCGGACTCGGATTCCGTAGCGTCTTCTCCGACAAAATAGCGCCACCCGAGGCAGGGGCCGTCATGAGCAACGTTCACCCCGATGAGTTAGCCCACCAGGTGCACACCATCATCAGGAGCGCCGAACACGAACCCCGGCAGGCTGCGGTCCGGCTGAACACCTTGATCACCAGATACGGTCCAGGCGTGGTCGTGCCGGCCCTGGTTGAGGAGTCCAGGACGGCGGTGACCCGGATGCGGAGCCTGATCGCCGACTTCAGAGCCGAGCCGAGCGCAAGCTGCTAGGCGCGTACCGGCTTCGGCAACAGCACGAGGGCTCGGGCGTCGCCGTCGTGGGGTGCTGGCTGCTGGGGTGGCCGACTGTGGCGGGCCGTGTCCTGGGTTGTCTTGTGGTGTTGTGAGGGTGTGGTGTGGTGTGGGCGGGGTTGGAGGATGAGGCTTGCGGTGCTGGCGGCGGCGGTGCAGCCCAGGGCGATGGCCCAGCCGTGGGGCAGGAGCGGTGTGGAGCCGAAGAAGTGGCTGAGGCCGGGGATCTGCACGATGGCGGCGAGGGCTGCCAGGGACGCGAGTGCGCCGGCCACGACTAGTGGGGTGCGTCCGCGGATGACCAGGGTCTGGCCGAGTTGGGCGCCGACGAGTGCGACAAGTGCGACGGTGTCGGCGTGTCGGCGGGTTCCGGTGGCGCGGCCGAGGAACCAGGCGATGAGTGCTGTGGCGGCGGTGATGATGCCGCGTCGGTAGATGTCGCGGTGCAGTGCGGCTCCGAGCGAGGCGTCGGGTCCTTCCTCCAGGAGCATTTCGGGGGTGATCTCCGGCGGGGGGCGTACCGCGATCGCCATCGCGGGGATGACGTCGGTGAGCAGGTTGATCAGCAGCATTTGGCGGGCGTTGAGCGAGCCGCCGGGGGTGAGCAGGCCGGTGGCGACGGTGAACAGGATTTCGCCGAGGTTGCCGCCGAGCAGCAGGGCCAGTGAGTCGCGGACCGAGGCCCACATGGCGCGGCCTTCGACGATGGCGTCCACGATCGTTTCGATGCGGTCGTCGGTGACCACGACGTCGGCGGCTTCGCGGGCGGCGGGTGTGGCGCGTTCTCCGAGGGCGATGCCGATGTCGGCGATTCGGATGGCGGGGGCGTCGTTGGCGCCGTCGCCGGTGACGGCGACCACGCGTTCCGTGCGTTGCAGTGCTTGGACGATGCGTGCTTTGTGGGCGGGGGTGGTGCGGGCGAACACGGCGATGTCGGCGGCCTTGGCGGCCAGTTCGGCGTCGCTGAGGGCGTCGAGTTCGGTGCCGGTCATGACCTCGTGGCCGCCCAGGATGCCGAGTTCGGCGGCGATGGCTTCGGCGGTGCTGGGGTGGTCTCCGGTGATCATGATGATCTGCACGCCTGCCTGTTGGAGCTGGTGCACGGCGGCGGCCGCGGTGGGGCGGACCGGGTCGGCCAGGGCGAGCAGGCCGGTGAGCCGGAGGTTTCGCAGGCGGGAGTCGTCGAGGTCGCGGCGGCCGGTGGCGGGCCGTTCGGCGACGGCGAGCACGCGGTATCCCTGGCGGGCCAGCCGGTCGAATTCCCGCTCCACGCCCAGGCGGGCCGCCTCGTCGAAGGGGACGTCGCCGTGGTCGCCTCGCCAACGGGTGCACTGGGCGAGCACGACTTCGGGTGCGCCCTTGATGCTGAGCAGGTGGTCGCTGCCTACCCGGCCGAGCACCATGTGGTAGCCGCGGGAGGGTTCGAAGGGGAGCTCTTCGACGAGTTGCCAGCCCGCGGTGCCTTCGCTGGGCTGCACGCCGAGGTCGCGGGCGCCGTTGACGACCGCGCGGTCGGTGGGGTGCGGCAGGACTTGCCCGTGTTCTGGCACCGGGCTCGCGCGCAGTGCGGCGGCGAGGATCTTTCGGTCTGCCGCGGAAAGGTGTTCAACGCTGCGGGTGGTGGCCCCATCGGAGATCCCGCGCAGGGCGATGCGTCCCTCGGTGAGGGTGCCGGTCTTGTCGAAGCACAGCACGTCGGCTCGGCCCAGCGCTTCGATGGTCGAGGAGTTGTGCACCAGGGCACCGCGTTTGGACAGTCGCCGGGCGGCTGCCAACTCGGCGACGGTCGCCACGAAGGGCAGGCCTTCGGGTACGGCGGCCACGGCCAGGCTCACCGCGCGGCCGAGGGACGCGCCGAAGGGTTGCAGTCGAAGCAGGTCGGCGACCAGCAGTAGTCCGCCCGCTCCGATCGAGATGGGCACGGTGACCTTGGTCAGGGTCCGCAGGCGTGCGGCGACCCCGCCGGGACGATCTGGGGTGTGGTCGGGTTGAGCCGCGCTTCCCGCTTCGGTGGCCGCCGCCGTGGCGACCACGACCGCGGTGGCGCGTCCGGCCGCGATCGCGGTGCCCTGGTAGATCATGCAGTGCCGGTCGGCCACCGCCGGGGCGGGCGTGGCGGTGGTGTTCTTTGCTACGAGTTGGGATTCGCCGGTCAGGCTGGATTCGTCGACTTCGAGTCCCTCGGCTTCCAGCAGTCGGCAATCCGCGGGCACGGAGTCGCCTGCCACCAGGTCGATGACGTCGCCGGGAACGAGTTCGTCGGCGGGCACGCGGGTGCGTTTGTCCTTGCGGCGCAAGGAGACCGGGATCGCGGTGGCGTCCAGGAGCTTGCGCAGGGCGCGGTCGGCGCTGACCCGTTGCACCCCGCCGATCAGTGCGTTGAGCCCCAGCACGCCGGTGATGATGACGGCATCGGCGATGGCTCCGATGCTGGCCGAGATTCCGGCGCCGGCGGCCAGCGCGGGTGTCAGCGGGCTTGCCAACTCCTCCAGGCTGGCTAGCGCCAGGCTCGTCTTGCCTGGTTGAGAGTGATCGCGCAGGTTGAGTGCGCGCTGCTGCGCATCCTCGGCGCTCAGGCCCTCCGGTGAGCTGTCGAGCAGCTCCAGCACCGTGGAGGCGGACATGGCGTGCCAGGGTGTGCGGCGGACGGCCGAGGGCGCCGGGCGCCGCCCCGCCTGCATGCCCCAATACGTTCCCGCCCCCAAAGCGAGCAGCGCACAGGCCGACACAGGCACCGCCGCACGGGTTTGGCTTCCCCGGTCCGGTCCGAGGGCGGCAAGCGCGGCACCCCCGGCCGAGCCGATCACGGCCAGCCGGGCACTGCGCCTGCTGACGGTGCGGGCGGTGGGGATCAACCCCAGCAGCGCGCACGCTTCGCCCAAGCCGGTGCCGGTGACCAGATGCGCTGTCCAGGGCGGCGGCCCGTGACCGGCTACACCGATGCCCAGATCAGCGGCCGCCAGGCCCGCATGACTGCGTGTCGAGACCACGGCGACGCCGTGGCCGTCGGCCTGCAATTCCCGCACCAGCTCCGCGATGTCCTGGCCGGCCGGCACAACGCGATCACCATTCAATGCCGCAAGCCGTGTGTCCGCTCCGGCGAGCACGACAGTTCCGACCTCCCGGGCGGCGGCGAGAAGTTCGCTGGTCAGCGGCTCCAGTTCCGCCTCGACCTCCACGACGGCAACCGTGTGCCCGTACCGGTTCAGCGCGCAGGTGTGCACCCCCGCACCGGCCGACCGCCGGAACGTGCCCTCCCGCTCCAAGAGCGACAGATCCGCCTCGCCCAGCCGTGACAGCGCCCAGCCGTCGCGTTTGGCCTTGGCGTGAACCACCACGCCGACCAGGGCGTGCGCGCGCTCCCACATCCCCGCGATATCGGCCTCACCGTTGAGCGGAATCACCCCGCGCACACGCCGTGTTCCGGCCTGCAACACTCTCGCGTCGATCACGACGGTATCGATGCGGTCCAATCGCCGCAGGCATCGCGGATCGAGCACCAGATCGCGCCGCGAGACGGCGATCCCGAGCTGGGCGGCGAACGCGTCCCGGCCCAGCCCGGCCGCCCGCGGCACCGCCGCCACCACAAACCCCTGCGCCCGCAGGATGCTGCGGGTAAGTCCCAGAGTGCCCAAGAACGCCGCGGGTCCGGCGATCGCCACGATGTTGGCCACGCGTTCGATCGGGCCGTTGGGCAGCCGTGCCGGACGGGAACCGACCCCGACAGGCGCACACCGGTGGTACTCGGGCCGCTCACCCAGCTCGGCCTCCCGCCGCGCCCAGCTGCGCTGCATCGCCTGGGACTCCCGCACCAGGCAGAACCGATACGTGGCGTCGGTAACCAACGCCGTCGGGCGCTGCGCCAACGTGTTGGCCACCGCACTGCCGAGACCGAACAGCAGATCCGCGGCCGACCAGCCCACCCGCTCTTGTACGGCACCGCGGACCCGCTGCACCGAATCCGCGGTGGAGACCAACGCCGGAATCGACGCCGCCAGCGCGGGTACCGGCAGCCAGCGGGTCGCCACCGCATACCCCAGGCCCGCCAGGTTCGCCCCCATCACCACCGCGTTGCCCACCACCCCGGCGACATCACCCGGGCGCACCGCGCCAGCCTCCTGGTAAGGATGCTCGCCCAATCCGCTGGCCCGCTCGGCTTCCTCGACCACGCCGACCAGCTCGGCCAGCCCGATCACCGCCGGGTCGTGCCCGATGATCACCCGGCCCAGCGCCGCATTGACCTCAGCCCACCGCACACCCGACAGGCGCCGCAGCGCCTGGGTGAGATGTTCCGACGCCGATTCCGTCCCGGCCTCGTGTACTCCGCGCACCTGAATATGCGCGCGCCCGTCCGCACTCCATGCCCGCCGACCACCGCCGGCACCCATCGCCTCGCGCGCCAGGGCCGCTGCCGGTGCCGCAACCTGCGACACCAAAGTCTTCAACCCACCAAGAATCCTCACGTGGCGGTGGTCTCCGATGCCGAACCCGAATTCGCCTGCGATGAACCGGAGGTTCCCCCGGCGGCGCGCTGCGTCACCACCGTGCCGATCCCGATCGCGGCCGCCACGGGCCACTCGATCAACGACAACGCCGCCAACGCGCCAAGACCGCCGTAAAAGGCCAGATGCCCCGGCGAGGGAAGATTCTCCCGCACGCTGCTGACCGCACCCGCGAACTCCTCCCGCCCCGGAAAACGCACATCCAGACGGTGAAACTCCATCGTCACAAACGGCAGCTTCACGGTCGCCTTCCGCGCCTGACCGGCCTGCTTGGATGAGGCCGGCTGCGAGCGAGCGGCAGGATTGCCACCAGAGGACTTGGCTTTCTGGGGTCTGGCCTCCACGGTACCTCCCAAGGTAGGACTAACAACGGGTAAATTGCGAGTCTACGTCCGGAGAATGAGTGCCGAAGACTCGAAAGTAGCCGCATACCCCGATCGAGCGGAAAATAGCCACAGTAGACTTCTCTCAGGTCCGGCGAGCGAACACACGGATCGTGCGCCGCGCGGTCGAGGCTGTTCGTCACCGATGGCGAGGAGGACCAGTGTCCATTATGGACATTTCGGTGGTCCGGTCAAGCACATCATCGCGGATGGCATCCGTGGCGAAATCAGAAAATCACGGCCCAAGAACTTTGCCGCTAAAGGAGTTCGGGACAAGGTCGAAGTGGTTTCTTCGCACCGATCATCGGCCGGGGAGTCGCCACGGGCCTTGCCGAAGCCATGATCGCCGACCCCCGGGCACTGGATCATCGGAGACCACCCGCCGAGTTTCTGCCCGCGACTCGTTCCTCAAGCGAGTCAACGAATCGCGTGTTGCGCTCGATGATGGAGTCAATTCGAGTTCCGTTCGAGGGGCCACAGCGGGGGCCGAGGAGAACGGGGGCGAGCAACGTCGAAGGCAGCATTCCGAGCGCTGCGACCGAAGGGCGGTGCTGATTACTATTCGTGACACGACTGTCACTGATCGTGCTGAGGGCGAAAGTCCCTTTCGTCGCGTTCCGTCGGCCCTAGGGTTGCAAGTGCACACCAAAAAAGTGCAAGGGCGCCTGCTGTTGCATCGCCCGAGTTCCAATGAATGATCGTGGACTTCCGGCCATGCCGCGCCGGCACGTGTTCGGGGGGCACGTCGGTGTTGTCGCTAGCACAGCACGATTGAACTGAAGATCCAACGAGAATCCTTACTACTCCTCAGAAACATCGAGGGATCAAAATGAAGATCAGCACCATCTTCACCAACCGCGGCGGCTGGGGCGGCGGTGGCCGCGGCGGCTGGGGCGGTTGGAGTCGCGGCGGCTGGGGCGGCTGGGGCCGCGGCGGCTGGGGCGGCTGGGGCTGGGGCTGGGGTGGTTGGTGGGGTGGCTGGGGCTGCTGATAACGCTGGCAGTCCTTCAACCTCATTCAATTAACCGCAGCACTCTGGCCGTAATTTAGCCCTGTTATTTCACACGTAGCTCCTGTCTGTGCGCAGACAGGAGCTACCGCTCTGTCGGCGGGCGCTTGCCCGCACACCCTGGAAGTCCGGACCGGTTACGTGCGGTCCCCACCGCAGCTCGCGCACCCGTGATCCACAGTGGAAGGTCCTTCCCGCCAACCTCTCGTTGGTGGCGGCGGCACTTCGGCCTCACGATCGCGTCCGCGGTCCAAATGGCCCCGCCACGCCCGGTCACTGCGGCAATAGCGTGCTGGCTAGGAGCACATGGACGGTCGTGCCGCCGAAAATGCTCAGCAACGCGTTCCAGCGCCACAGGTGCAGGCCGACGGTGGCGGCCAGGGCCGCCACCGGGGCGAGTGCGTGCGGGCCGGTCAGCGGTAGATCGCGCAGGCAGTAGACGAGCAGGATCACCATCGCGCCGACGGGCATGCGGGTGCTGAGGTACTGGACGGTCTCGCTCGCGCGCAGCGGAGCCAGGGCGGTGAAGGGCAGGGCGCGCAGGGCCCAGGTTGGCCAGCACGGTGAACAGGGCGGTCAGGGCGTATGCCTCGTCGGGTCTTCCCTTTTTTCCGATTTTTGGGTGGCTGAACGCGCATATCGCCGCGCGTGCGGGGGTGATTGGTTAGCGCGAGGGCGCAGCTGGCCCATAATACCAGTGCGATGGCCGGTTCGGCCTAGTTCAAGCGTGAGCTGATTGGGTGTTTTCGGATGTCGGTGCTGGTGCCGGAGGAGGTGAGGCGGCTTTTTCAGGTGTTGACCGGCGAAGACATGACGGATGCGGACGAGGACGCGTTGTTCGCGGTGGCGGAGCGGTTGGAGTCGGGTGCGGAGACGGTGGAGACGTTGGGTCCGGTGGTGGGGGATGTAGTCGAGCGGGTACGGGGAGGATTCTCGGGCAAAGCGGCGGACCGGTTCACCGAGCGGTTGGCGGCGTTTTCTCCGGTGTTGGAGTCCGGAAGTGCGGGGTTGCGGGAGCTGGCGGGGTTTGTGCGGAATCTGGCGTTGCAGGTGCAGTATCTGAAGTTCGTGACGGTGGGGGGTTTGCTCCTGCTGGTGGCGGAGATCGCGTGGGCGGTGGCGATGGCCGGGCCCACGGGCGGGGCGAGTATGGCGTGGCTGGCCGCGCGGTTCGCGGTGATGCGGTTTCTGCTGTCGCGGTGGTGGGGGCAGCTGTTCATGCGGCTGGCGATGGCCCAGGTGGTGGGGATCGGGTTGCAGGTGGTGATGGATGCGGGGGCGCAGGGGTTGCAGTTCGCACTGGGGACGCGGAAGAAATGGGATGGCCAGCTGACGACGATGGCGGTGGGGGTCGGTTCGTTCAGCGGGTTGCTGGCGGCGCCGCTCTCGGCGCTGGGCAATGTGGTGGGTAATGCGATCACCAAGGTGTTGGTGCGCGGCTTGGGTGACAAGATCGATGCTGAGGTGTTGGCAGCGGCGGCCAAGCACGCTGCGGAGGAGCACGCCGAGCAGTATCCGGTCTCGTCGATGGCGCGCTTTGCCGATGTGGTGTCGAAGAATATTGAGGATTACACCGGGATGTCGGTGCGGGCGATGTGGGTGGCCCGTTTCGGTCACGGGCTAGGCGAATCGCTGGAAGAGGGCCTGACCGAGATGTTCGGCGAGGCCGGGTATGGGGCGCTGAGTGGTCAGGGGGCGCAATGGAATCCGTTCTCCTTCACCGCCGGGGTGTCGGAGGCGGTGGGCTCGGGCATCGGGAACATCGCGGGCCTGGCGTTGCGGGGCCAGTTGACTCCGGAGGGTCGAGCCCGGGACACCGCCGCCGAGGAGAAGGAGTCCGCCAGCACGGACACGGATTCGGAAACGTCCGAGGACTTGAAGGCGGATCCCGGGTCGGAGAACAACGAGAAGCCCGGCTTCTCGGAGACTCTCGACGAAAAACCCGGCTCCCCGAACGGTCTGCCCGGTGTGCACGCTGGGATATCCGTTGCCCCGCCTGGTGCGGTGGCCACGCCTGGTGGTGGTTCGAGGGATGGGTCGTGGCTTGAGGGCGATGCAGCGGCCTCGGGCGCAGTGTTGGGTCCGGACAGGCTGGGTACGCCGCCGCCACCGTATAGTACGCCTCCGGGGCACGACGTCGTCCGCAACGACTCGCCGGGTTACGAGTACGTGGTCGAGTCGGGGAATTCCACGGCAGAGACACCGCCGCCGTACAGCCCGGCTAGTGGTGCCGACCACGCTGCTCCGGACTCGTCTGGTGTGGACAGTCGTGGTGGTTTGCTGGAAAATCCGGGGCCTGTGCCGGGGTCGGATTCGGTCAACCAGGGTGGTTCGCCGGTCTCCGATGGTGATGTGACGGCAGGGGATTCCGGCGCCGGTTCGCCGCCAAGCGCTGATCACACCGCAACGAGCTTGGACATTCCCGAGGGCGGCCGGAGCGGTTCGTCGGTTCCCGACGGTGTAGTGACGGCGGGGACCTCCCATGTCGGCGCACCGCCGGCGGATGGCCCGGTTGCTGGCAGTGACCACGCCGCCACTGGCTCGTCTGTCGCGAACAGTACGGGTGCGCGGCCGGGGCATCCGGCTTCTCTTGCGGGGCAGGATTCGCCAAAGTCGGGTGGCGGAGCGGTCGCTGGCGGCGGGGTGACGGCCGGGGGTTCCCGGGCCGATTCGCCGCGCGACGACCACACTGACGCCGAACCGTCTAGTCTGGACAGTCCGAGCGCTCCGCTGGAAGGTGTGCGGGGGGTTGAGCCCGCGGCACACGTGCCAGGCTCGCTCGTGGACAAGCCGTTGACGAGTGCCGCTGATGCGCCCGATGTTTCGGACACCGTCGCGTCGGCGACAACGTCTCCGCCGGCTGAGGTGGGCTCGGGTACAGACGCCGGGGCCGCATCGCCTGGACAGGAGTCCGCATTGGGTGGTGCGACCGCTCCTGGGATGTCTGCGGGGGCGGCTTCCGTTGCGGGGAACGCTGACGCGGCTCGGGTGGATGACGGTCCGCAGCCGTCGGTATCGCCGGACTCGTCGGTGTTGCAGGATTCATCGGCGGTGGTGTCGCCGGGTGGTGCGGTGCCGGGTGCGGGGCCGGCGGGGTCGCCTTCGGGTGCGGTGCGGGTGTCGGTGCCGGTAGAGGTGGCCTCCGGTGGTGGGGTTGTGGAGTTCGTGCGCGGTCGGGTTGGCGACATGGGTGCGGGTCCCGTGGTGTTGGTGTCGGGGGAGGGTTCGGGTTCTGGTGTGGTGCCGCGGGGCCAGGCATTGGAGGTGGCGCGGGGGCTGGGGCGTGATGTTGTTGCGTTGGTGCCGGGCCGTGGTCGCAGTGGTCCGCGGTGGATGTGGTTTGCGCCTGATGGCTCCCGTCCGCGCCTGGTGGGCGGTCCGGGCCCGATTGAGGCGCCGACGCAGGCGAGCCAGGGGCACGAGGCGCTGGATGGTTTGGCGAGTTCGTCGACTGCTGTTCCTGGCGGCGCGGCGAGGGTTGTGGGGCAGACCGATGAAGGCGGTGTTGAGGCGGTGTCGGGCGCCGACGCCGCCTCAGCGGCTATTGACGCGGCCGTGTCTGAGCCGGATATGCGGGGCAATGCCGGAAAGCAACCGGTTTGGACCGGGGTTGCGGGGTGGACCGAGGCGGATCTGCGTCGTGAGGTCGAGCGGGCTCGATCGGTCGGTGGGCCGCGTGCCGTGGCGGTGCGGATTGTGCAGGGCACGCACGATGTGGTGGCGTTGGCGCGGGGCGATGCCGGCGTGTCGCTGGATGACGTGGTGGCCTTGGTCGCGGCGAGCATTGATGCGGTTGGTCGTGCCGATGCGGTCCGGTTTTCCCGGGACTTGGCGGACAGACTTGGTATGCGGGGAACGGGCCTGGCCCTTCACGCTGGAGCGGAGCCGGACCCATTGGCAGATCTCCCCGGGTTGGGGGAAAGTACGGATAGTGGGCAAGGCGGCGGTATGGAACCCGAGCCGTTCGACATTCCGATGACGTGGGGATTCGATCCCGGCGACGCCGAACTGGCTGATAATCTCGGGACGTGGTCGCTTAATCCGGTGGACTTTGAGCAGTTCTTGGGTTCTGGATGGGGTATGGCGGAGCCGGGTGCTGCCGACTCGGCCGTCCCGTCGCGCGTTGGGTCGACGGTGGGCGCGGACGAGGTTGAGGGGCCGCTGGACTCCCACCCCGCGCCCGAGTCGGTTCAGGGCCCCGGTCCCGAATCCGCGCTGGGTGACGACGAAATCGCCGGACCGGATGCGGAGACGATGTTGGCGTCTGGTGTGGACACTGACCGTGACGTCGGCGGTACGGCTCCGGACGGTAAGAGGAGCGGCCGAAAGCGGGGTCGTTCCAACGATTCGATCGAGGCAGGAGCCGAACGTAGGCTAACGGGGCCCGGTGCTAGACGCGAAAGGCTTGCCAATGCCGACCGGTTGCGAGAGGCGGCGCGGGAGGAGGCGCGTCGTGCTCGTGACGCGGGCGAGCCCTATAACGGCGCGCGTTTGGGCAAGAAGTTCGGGATGGGCGAACGGTGGGGCCGAGAGAGGCTTGCGGAAATCAAGGCTGGGAGTGATGCGGGCCGGCCGAGTGAGCGTGACGTGAGCGGGCAGGGGGAGCATGAGGTGAGCGAGCGGGCATCGGAGGACCTGGAGCAGCTGCGGGAGGCGGGGCGGGCGGAGGCGCGTCGCGCACGGGATGCGGGCGAGCCCTACAGCGCCAAGACATTGGGGGCGAAGTTCGGCAAGGCCAAAGGGTGGGGCTTGGCGCGGCTTACGGAGATCAAGGGTGAGGATGGTGCGAGCCGACAGGCATTGGACGAGCGGGCAAGGGAGGCGGTGCGGGCGGAGGCGCGACGTGCACGGGATGCGGGCGAGCCCTACAGCAGTAAGACGTTGGGGGAGAAATTCGGAAAGCACGCTACGTGGGGTGCGTTGCGGCTTGCGGAGATCAGCGGTGCGGAGGACGCGAGCCAGCAGTCATCGGGCGAGCAGGAAAGGGAAGCAGCGCGGGCGGAGGCGCGTCGTGCAGAGGATGCCGGTGAGCCCTACACCGCGGCAGGATTGGCGGAAAAGTTCGGTAGAGGCTCGAAATGGGGTGCGTCGCGGCTTGCGGAGATCGGTGACGAGGGAGATGCGCGTCGGCTGGCATCGGAGAAACCGAAGCAGGAACGGGAGGCGGCGCGGGCGGAGGCGCGATGTGCTCGTGATGCCGGTGCTCCCTACACCGCCACGGCGCTGGCGGAGAAGTTCAGGAAGAGCGACTGGTGGGCTGCGGCGCGGCTTAGGGAGATCAGGGATGAGCTTGGCGCGAGCCGGCAGGATTTGGAGGAGCAGGAACGGGAGGCGGGACGGGTCGAGGCGCGCCGTGCTCGTGATGCCGGTGCTCCCTACACTGCCACGGCGTTGGGGGAGAAGTTCGGGAAGAGCGAGTGGTGGGGTTCGGCGCGGCTTGGGGAGATCAGGGGTGAGGGCGGTGTGAGTCGGCGGGATGTGGACGAGCAGGAGCGGGCGGAGGCGCGTCGCGCTCTTGAGGAGGGTCGGCCCTACGGCAGGAAGGAGCTGGCGGAGAAGTTCGGGAAGGGCGAAAGGTGGGCTTCGGCGCGGCTTACCGAGATCAAGGACGCGGGAGGTACGAGTAAGCGGGATGTGGAGGAGCGGGAAAGGGAGGCGGCGCGGGCGGAGGCGCGGCGCGCTCTTGCGGAGGGTCGACCCTACACCAAAAAGGCGTTGGGGGAGAAGTTCGGAAAGGGTGAAACGTGGGGTTTTGCGCGGCTTCGTGAGGTCGAAGAAGCGGGCGGGCGGAGTCGGCGGGATGTGGCGGAGCGGGAAAGGGAGGAGGCGCGGGCGGAGGCGCGTCGCGCTCGGGATGCGGGCATGCCCTACAGCGGCACGGCGTTGGGGGCGAAGTTCGGCAAGGCCAAGGGGTGGGGATCGGCGCGGCTTAAGGAGATCAGCGATGAGGACCGTCTGGTCGAGTCCACATTGGAGGATCTGGAGCAGGTGCCGGAGACTGGGCAAGCGGAGGCGGGTCCTGCTCGTGCCACCGGTGGATCCTACCCCGCCACAGGGTCGGCGAACGCGCGCCAATTGGGGCTGGAATGGGGCACGGAACTTCTCGCGGATATCGGGGACATTGGGGCGCCACCTTCTGGGGGTGGTGCGCCGGTGGCGGGCGACCCGTCGGCGCAACCCACTGTTGCCGTGGGGCCGCAGCCGGGTTTTGAGTCAATGGATGTGGCGGAGTGGCCGGCGACGGGTCCGTGGGTGGATGTTGCGGCGATCCCGCAGTCCGCCGGAAGCGGTGCGGCTGGTGGTACGGCCACCGAGCCTGCGTTTGATTCGTCGGCGTATGGGGAATCGTCGCGGCACGACATCGCGAACATCGCACCGTCGGAGACGGCACCGCACCCGGACGTGCCTGCGGATGAGCGGTCGCGGTTGGTTTCCGCGTTGACGATGTCGGTGAAAGCCTTGCGGGGAATGCTGACTGGCGCGCCGGAGGGTTATATGCCGGGGTTGCGGGAGGGGATTGAGCTGTGGTCGGCAATGTTGGGGCAGGGCGAGTTTGATGCCATTGCGCTCGCGGATTTGCGGAAGCAGGCGAACGATGCTGAGGCGTTTGTTGCGCAGGTAGTGAGCGGGGTGCTGGCGCAGTGGACGACGGCGGATCTGCGCCGGGAGGTCGAGCGGGCTCGTTCGGCGGAGTGGCCGCGTGATGTGGCGCTGCGGATCGTGCAGGGCACACATGATGTGGTGAACCTGGCACGTGGCGATGCGGATGTGTCGCTCGACGACGTGGTGGCTCTGGTCGCGGCGCGGGTCGGTGAGTATGGCCACGATGTTGCGGTGCGGTTTTCCCAGCAATTGGCCACCAGACTTAATACGCGGGGGACAGGGCTGGCCGTCCACGCCGGAGCGGGAGAGGATCCCTGGGCGGATGCCCCGATATTTTCGGAAGTTACGGACAGCGAGCAGATCAAGGACATGACCGCGCCAGCCGATATTTCCATGACGGAGTCGGCGGATATTCCCATGACGTGGGGGTTCGATCCGGACGCTGCCGAGCTGTGGGATATGTGGTCGGCTAATCCGGAGACCGCTCCGCAGGCGTCGGGATTTGGATGGGATACGGCGAATACCGCTGATCCGGCCGTGGCGTCCGGGGGCGAGCCGGCGATGAGCGCGGATTCGGTCGAGAGGGCGCAGCTGGTCCACGAGCTGACGTCGTCGGTGGACGAATTGCGGGCGCTCTTGCTGGGTGCGCCGGAGAGCTACATGCCCAAGTTGCGGGAGCGGGTCGAGCTGTGGTCGGACATGTTGAGGCGGCAGGGGTTTGCTGATTCGCGGCTGGCGGATTTGCGGAAGCGGGTGAACGACGCTCGGGCGTTGGTCGAGCGGGTGCGGCGCGAGGTGGACCATCATCCCGTTCCGGGGGCGTTTCCGGGTGCTGGCTCCGCGCCGGGCGGCGACCAGCGTCCGGACCCAAGTTCGGGGCCGTCGGTGTTCGGTGCGAAACGTGGGGTTGGCCAAACGGATTCGATCGGTGCGAGCCGTGGCCGCAAACGGGGGCGTGCCGATGATTCGGGAGATGAAGGTGCCCTACGAAGGCCCGTGGGGCCCGGTGATTTTGCTGGTGAGGCGGATGAACCCGACAACGCCACGGGATGGGGAGAGCTCGGGACGAGCGAACAGTGGAGTCAGGCGTGGTCTGCGGAAGCCAGTGCTGACCGTGAGGTGGCCGTGTCGGCCTTGCCAGAGCCAGAGCCAGAGCCAGAGCCAGAGCCAGAGCCAGAGCCAGCGCCAGAGACGGGAACGGAGACGGAGCGGGAGCGGGAGTCGGCGCGCGCGGAGGCGCGTCGTGCTCGGGACGCGCAGCAGCCCCACACCGGTGAAACGTTGGGGAACATGTTCGGGATGAGCTCGGCGTGGGGTCATAACCGGCTTGGGGAGATCAATGAGGGTGGCGTGACCCAGTCGCGGCGGGAGCAAGACTACCAGCAGGAATGGCAGGAAGCGTGGGAGGAGGCCCGTCGTGCTCGTGCGGCGGGCAGGCCCTACACCGGCAACGAATTGGGGAAGAGGTTGGGAAGGAGCAAGGATTGGGCGGCGATGCGACTTCGGGAGATCGAGAGCGAGGGTGGTTCGGCCTGGCCGGAGTTGGGTGTGCCGGAGTGGGAGCAGCTGCTGTGGGGGCTGGAGTTGACTGGCCAGGCCGAAGCCGAGCCGAATCCGCAAGTGGATGTGCCGTTGTTGGAGTGGCCTGCCAGTAGTGGTCCGGTGGGCGCGATGGCCGTCGAGCCGAATCCGCAAGTGGATGTGCCGTTGTTGGAGTGGCCTGCCAGTAGTGGTCCGGTGGGCGCGATGGCCGTCGAGCCGAATCCGCAAGTGGATGTGCCGTTGTTGGAGTGGCCTGCCAGTAGTGGTCCGGTGGGCGCGATGGCCGTCGAGCCGAATCCGCAAGTGGATGTGCCGTTGTTGGAGTGGCCTGCCAGTAGTGGTCCGGTGGGCGCGATGGCCGTCGAGCCGAATCCGCAAGTGGATGTGCCGTTGTTGGAGTGGCCTGCCAGTAGTGGTCCGGTGGGCGCGATGGCCGTCGAGCCGAATCCGCAAGTGGATGTGCCGTTGTTGGAGTGGCCTGCCAGTAGCGGTCCGGTGGGCGCCATGCCCGCCGAGCCGAATCCGCAAGTGGATGTGCCGTTGTTGGAGTGGCCTGCGAGTAGTGGTCCGGTGGGCGCGATGGCCGTCGAGCCGAATCCGCAAGTGGATGTGCCGTTGTTGGAGTGGCCTGCGAGTAGTGGTCCGGTTGACGCCATGCCCGCCGAGCCGACGTTCGATCCGATGGGGATTGAGGGGTGGTCGTGGGGTGCTCCCGACCTGGTGGGTGCGGGGTGGACGGAGGGTGAGCCGGCGCAGGAAACTGATTGGGCTGAGCAGATGAAGGTGGGATTTGAGCTGATGGGGTCGGTGGATTCGCTGCGGTCGCTGTTGGTTGATGTCTCAGCGCCCTATGCGCCTGAATTGCTAGCGCGGGTGGAGTACTGGTCGGACATCGCGCAGCAGCAGTTCTTAGAGGGCGTGGATGTAGCGGCGTTGCGGAACGAGGCGCAGGCTGCTGCCGCAGCTGTCGTGCGGGTGCGGCAGGCCCGGCATGATGCAGCGGTGCGAGAGCTGGATGCGTTGACGAGTGCGGCTCGTGCGGCGTTGCTCAGCGTGATGTCTCGGCAGGGGCGTGAGGTTGTCGTGGGGTTGCTCGCTGAGGCCGGTGAGGTGCTCAAGGGTGGGCCGGCGGCGGAGTACCAGCTTGTCATGGCGCATCAGCTGCTGCGGGCTCCAAACGATCGGGCGGCTGCCGAGGCGTTGCGGCAGCGACTGCACGAGTACCTGGCCGACACTGCGAACGTGAGTGGGGGTCCGGAGGCCGGTGGTGGGTTCCTTTCCCACTCGGGTAGTGAAGCGCAGCCGGGTAATGAGTTGCCGGCGGTGGAATCGCCGAGCGACGCCGGCAGCCCGGACGACGCGATGGAGCGGGAACGGCGCGAGCTGTTGGTAAGGCTCTATCAGTTGGCTCAGTCGGGCGACGCTGATCAGTCAAGCGGCCGGGACCGCCCGGCCGCGCTGGACACGATTGCGGAGGAGCCAGAGGAGGAGGCCGGGCCCACGACCACCGACGAGAGCGGATCGCGGCGTCGTCAGTCTTGGCCTAGCGGCCCGATGAACGAGAGCTACTTCCCCGAACAGTGGTGGTGATACGTTGGCGGGAACGTCTCTCTAGACGAAAACCGCGTACAGGTTGCTGTCGTCGCTGCCGACATACACCACCCCATCGGCTACCACCGGGGACGACCAGATGGAGTGACCGATGGACAGGCTCCAGCGTTCTTCACCGCCTTCGCCTTCCGTTCCAGGGCGGCGAGCTCCTGGACCAGCGGACTGGATCTGCCCGGGGTGATATTGCTGCACCGACTCGACCGTGTGACAGCCCTGTTTCCGGGGACTTCTCCCATTTTGCCTAAAATTGGGGAAATTCCGGCCCGGGCCCGCGTTTCCTCGCTCGGTTACGGAAGATCAACAGCACGGCCCTAACAGCTTGAATGTCACCCGGTAGGAGCAACGCCCATTCTGTGTGCGAGGCCGCGCAGATCCCGGCCACCAGCGTCGCGACGCGCTGCGGCAAGCAGGTCTAGCACAGTCTCCCGTACAAGTGGATTGTTTCGTGTCCACTGTGGAGCAATGGACTCCGCTTTGAGGATCTGCCGCAGTCCTACGTCGCGAGTCTTGCGGTCAGTCGCCAGCGCACGCCCAAGATCAGCAAAATACGTGGCTTGCCACGAACGCAGCGGGATTACCTCGGGGCGACCGTTGCGCGCCAATTCGGCGACTTTCGGCCCTTCCCCCAGTTCGGTGCCCAGCGACACCATCCACAAAGCGACGTTGTCGTGCCCGAAGTAGAGACCGGCGAAATTGCTGTGATGCGGCGGTAGTTCGTCGGCCAGCCGGGCAGCTTCATTGAGATGCTCGTGAGCTTGGTCTGCGTCCCGCTGAACAGCAGCAGCCAACGCCGCATTCAGGTGCAATGTGCCAGCGACTTGCAGCACAGACGAGCCCGACATACTGGCGGTTAGGCCGTCGATCGCTCGGACCGAGAGTGTGTACTGGTGGGATCGGCTTTGTGGACCGCCCATGATGCCCCGTAGATAAGCGGCGTATCCGAGCCATTCCGGGTCGCCAAGTTCCTCGGTGCAGCGCTGTGCCGCGCGAGCAGCGAGAAGTGGAAGCCCGCGGACTCCAAGGTTCTTACACACCGAAGCGGCGGTTCGATACGAGTACACCAATGCGATGAGTACCTCGCGTCGGTGCTGTGGGTCGTGGACGTAGGCAGTGTGCAGTTCGCCGAGCAGATCCGGCAGTACGGCGCCCTGCTCGGCGTAATTAGCGTCCCCGCGCAGGGTTCCTGTGAGGTGCTGGACCGCGCTGGACAACTCCGACCAAGGGCGGGGTTTCACGCCGGGATCGACACCGAGTTCGTAGACTTCTAGCGCGGACTCAACGCCGGAGAGCGCTGCGTGAATCTCAGACGTCAATGGGTCATTCGTAACATAGGGCTGGCCCGTCAGTTCACTCGGTGCGACGCGCAATGCGTCCGCGAGCGATTCGAGTGTGGATCGCCTAGTCACTGGCCGCACGCCGCGTTCAATCATGCTCAGGTACGCGCCGGTCATGCCCGCCAGTTCGGCTGTCGCTTCCTGGCTCATCTTGCGCCACGTTCGGATCTCTCGGACCCGTCGCCCGATGTGCGCGTCGTCGATATCCACGGATCACCCATTCGTCGCGGAGGGATGCTCTTCGCGGAAGCCCCCGGCGGCCAACCGGGGGCGGTGTCCTCCGCGAAGAGGCATAGACGAGCGTATCGGGATCATCTCGTCGTGACGAGGCAGTGCCCGCACCTCACAATGCCCGTCTGGCAGCGAGTCGCTCGGTACTCACGGTTCGTCGAGTGCTGGGCGGCGCTGGCGGCCATCGAGTTCGGTGCTACTCGCAGGCAGCGATGGTCGAACGAACAGTGATCGAGCTGGGAGCCGCCAAGTCCGATGCTGCTCACTCGCTCACGGCTGTCGAGCTGGCGACCGTCGAACTCGGCAGGTGCCATCGAGCTGGCTCGCAGGGTCGAGCGGGGGCCGTCGAGTCGGTTTTGCTTGCGGAGCTCCACTTCGTTGCTGAATCCTACGGCGTCCTTGACCGTTTCGGTCATTGGTGGGTCTCCATCCCTGATATACCTGGTGCTTCGGTCGCTGGCCGACGGCTGACGTTGTCTCCCGACGCTTTCGCAAAGACTCGAAACGCCGCATCAGCGGATTCCGCAAAAGGCCTCCGTCAGCTTCGTTGTGACGACAACTAGTGGCCTGGGTAGGCCATCCGAGGCGGGCCGCGCGACCTTACTAACTGATCAAGTAGCCGCTATGCACGCAGCGGATGTGCCGCCTTGGGCTACCTACCCATTGCGTACTTCGAACAGACGTTGGCATACTTCCGCGGACTGCCCCGTAGCCAGCGGCGCACCCGGGAGGGGCGCGGTGCCGGTCGACGAGGGGGCGTGGGCAGCCGAGTAGGTCGCTACGTGACCCGTATAGAGGCGATAGTCCCGGAAATACGTAGCCGCCTAAGTAGTCTCCCCATGTTTCTCGGGCGCCTGGCCGACCACGCTGGACCGGTACCGACCGAAATGTACCCCGAGCCCAGGACCCCTAGACCATGTACACGCCCCGAACCACCTCCTTCGAGCCCGCCGGTAACGCAGCGATCTTTGACTTCGCACCGCACCAGCGCCGTTCTCCGTCCCGCAGTCCCCACAAGCCACACGTGTATCGCAACTTGTTCATCGGCGCGTGGATCTGCGACCAGGAGGGCACCCGAGCCACCCCGGGCCCGGACAGCGCTCGGACGGTTTACCGGACCCATGCGGAAGCCGTGCGGGCCGCCATCGGCGTGGGTGCCGCGCGGTGACGGCAACATTCCAGCTGTGATCGCGAACCCCCGAAGACCGCTGCCCCGTGTACTACGTAGCAGCACCCCCGCAGAAACCCGACGCCAGGTAGCCAGCCCATGATTCTGAACCAATGCACCATGGAAGAGCTCGACGACCGCTCCCGACGCGCCGAGCACCACATGAACATCGCCCTCGAAGAACGGCGGTGGAACCTCGCCCAGCGCCACCGGGAGGAAATGCTCGCCGTAGCGGCGGAATGCGACCGGCGGCTCAAGGAACTGGACGAGCTTGCCGAGTCCACGGCGTAGGCAGCGCCAGCACGCCGCACTCTAGGCCGTGCAGCGACTCCTCTCGCGGCCCGAACAACCACGAGCACGCCCGCGCACGTCGTGCGATTCGGACGGCTCTCAGCGCCGGACGTCACTCGTGGCGGACGGCACACCCCCTGGCTCCGCCCGCCTTTCGGCTGGTGAGAGCGCTAGAGACGGGGAGGGGTGTACCGACAGGACCTCCCAGCGGCTTGCCGACGTGCCTAGCCTGGGCCCGTGGACGACCGCGCCGGAATGCGAACGTTCCTGACGTCCCGCCGCGCCAAGATCGGGCCCGAGCAGGCCGGACGGAGCGCCTTCGGCGGCAACCGCCGAGTGGCTGGATTGCGCAGGGGCGAGGTCGCGATGCTCGTCGGCATCAGCGTCGAGTACTACACGCGGATGGAACGCGGCAGCCTCAGAGGCGTCTCGGACAGTGTCCTGGAGTCGGTCGCGTCGCGGTTGGCCGCCGGGATGACGGGCAGGACGGCATCGCCCGCACGTGCGAGCCAGCGGATAGTCTGCGGTTTCCGGTACGCGCGTGCTGGTCGGCAGGTTACCGCAGTGGTCGTTCATGATGCGGCCTTTCCGTCATGGCTGCCTTCGAGGGGCGGGCTCGGGGGCCTCAGCCCATCCCTCCGGTCGCGCGGATGTTCTGGCCGGTGATCCACCCGGCGTCGGGGCCGGCGAGGAAGGCGACTACTCCGGCGATGTCCTGGGGGTGTCCGAGCCGAGCCAGGGGCGTCATCGCGACGGCGGTCTCCAGCGTTTCGGCACTGTTGGCCAGGCGCAGCAGATCGGTGTCGGTGGCGCCGGGCGACACGGCGTTGACCCTGATACCCCGCTCGGCAAGCTCCCAGGCCGCGACCCGCGTGAACTGTTCGACCGCTGCTTTGGTCGCCGCGTACACGGCCGCACCCGGTGCGGGCAATGCGGTACTGACCGAGGACACGGTGATCACGCTGCCCGCGTCGCGCATGCGCTTCGCGGCCTGCTGGATGGCGAAGAACGTGCCCTTGGCGTTGACCGCCATCAGCCAGTCGTAGAACTCCTCGGTCGTGTCTACAATGGACATATCGGCGCCCGTGCCCGCGTTCGCCACGAGGATGTCGACGCCACCGAAGAGTCGTTCCGATTCGTCAAACAGCGTGCGGACGTCCTCGAGATCTGGCAGGTTCGCCCGCACCGCATGCGCTCGCCTGCCCTGTGCTCGCAGGTCTGTGACGAGTTCCTTGGCGAGGTCTTCGCGGTGGTGGTAACTGAACAGCACGGCCGCGCCGTCGGCGACTAATCGCTGCACGATCGCGCGTCCGATGCCCCGGGATCCTCCGATCACCACGGCGACACGCTCATCGAGAGCGCCCATCACGCCCCCTGCCACTCGCGGCGCGGCGAGACGCGACGGGTTGGCTGTTGGTCTCGCTCCGCGCGCATGGTCGTTGTCGAGTTCGCAATGGACAGACCTCGTCTTTCCTGCTGCGGCTAGGGCGTGTCGGAGACGGCCGCCGACCAGTTGAGCACGGTCGCCCGTGGGTCGCAAGCAAGTGGCGCCAGCAGAAGGAGGGCACCATCCATCCGTCGCAAACACCGTTGCGGTAAACGACTTTTCTCGTTCGGCTGAAGGTTGGCTGTTGCGGCGGGACAGCAGATCGGCGCTGGACTACATGCTCGCCGCCGGGTATGACACCCGGAGGCGCTTTGGCCGTCACGAAGTAGCAGTTGCGACCACAACGATCGGGAACGAATGTGCGTCATACGACGACGAATCAGCTCGACGGAGCGGTCCTCCCGTCTCGTCCGGCTGTCCGCGATCAACTCGGCGGCCCAGCCGAACAGGCGTTGCCGACCGCGCGTCGCCTGGTCCGTCCGGCACTGGCCGAAGCCCTGAGGGCGCTGCCCGATCAGACATCTAACGGCTGCCGTTCGCCCGTGACTACCGCAATCAACGTCGTGCCCTGCGGGAACTTGCCCTGCTCGATCATGGAGAAGATTCCGTACATCATCTTTGCAACGTATACCCAGTCCAGGCGAAACCCGTGTCGACGCTCGAAAGACTCGATAAAATCATCCAGCTCGCGGTTGCGGCGAGCGTAACCGCCCATGTGGAAATCGCACGCTATCGACCAATTGCCGGTGTCTTCGCCAAACGTTCGCCTTTGCAGGTCGGAAACATCATTGCGCAAAAAATCTCCGCCCTTGAGGACCGAGAAACCTAGCGCCTGCTGTCCTGGCCTGAGTCCTGCCGCTATCCCCGCCAACGTACCGCCCGTGCCGCAGGCGCAACATATTGTATCAAAATTGATGTCTATCTCTTGTGGCAGTTCCTTGCAGCCCGCCAGTGCAAGTTCGTTGCTTCCCCCTTCCGGTATCAAGTAGAACTCACCGAACATATCGTGAAGCTGGTTGAGTATCGCCGGCGAAGTCTTAGTGCGGTAGCTCGCCCGATCCAGGTACGAGAGGTGCATCCCCAGGCTCACGGCATAATCTAGCGAAGGATTGAGCGGAAGATGTTCCTCGCCTCGAATGATGCCGATAGTCCGAAAACCAATATAGTGTCCGGCGGCCGCCGTGGCGCGGATGTGATTCGAATAGGCGCCGCCGAAGGTGAGCAAGCTCGTTGCGTTCTGTTCCTTGGCGCTTGCAATATTGTACTTAAGCTTGCGCCATTTGTTGCCAGGGATATCAGGGTGGATGAGATCGTCACGTTTGAGGTACAGGCGAATGTCGTGCCGGTCTAACGCCATGTCTCGCAATTCGACGAGAGGCGACGGAACCTGCACGGCGAAGTCACTGATCCCTGCCACGGAGCGAGCATACTCGCGAGGCATCGGCGCGATAGGCGTAAGGGGGCGCGTGCGTCCTGACAGCGAACAGCGAAACAAGCGCCCGAAGCCGCCCGGATCAAGACCACTCGAATGCAGCACCGCGCCAGCCAGTAGGGCCGACCACGCCACCAAACCGAACAGTCCGCCAAGGCATCAGCAGCAGCGACCGAACCGCACGGCCACCAGCACCGGGATGTACAAGGCATGCCGGGTGGAACCCTGCAGGTCGGCAGCGAACCGACGCAGCAGTCGCCCAGCCGCACCACAGCCACCACGAGCCGGCGTGACCACCGCCGCCAGACGGCAACGGTCACGACGGGTTACGAAATTCGCGCAGATGTCGGAGGTCTTTGGACACATGCGCGGGTTGCGCGCACGGGCGGGTTGCGGAAAAGTGATCAAGGTCTACTCCCTGACCCAGTTCGCGCTACATCGACATGACCAGGGGTCTTGATGGCGGTAGGTATTAGCGGCCGTGTCGCGGGGTACCAGGGGTGTGATGGGCGCGCCGAGGGGGCGGCGCGATCGACGTTCACCTTTTCGCGGTTCTCCCCGGTGCCCGTTACTACACGAGAACAGGTTCAGCCAGCCGAACCGGAACGCGCGGACTCCTTCCCGCCTCGACCTGAGGAAGGCACCGCGATCCGGAGCGTGCCTTCGGCGGGTGAAAGGCATGACGTGGCCGGTCCGCTGCGCTGAGCAACCCGCAGCGGCCTTCCGTATGGAGGTGGTCGATGGCAACGCCCTCCCCGAAACTCGGGGGCGCTACACGGCGTGTTTACGCGCTGGGATCGCTGGCGGCGATCCTGTTCGGTTACGACAACGGGATCATCTCGGCCGCGATCCTGTTCATTCCGCACGAACTGCCGCTGACGCCGCTGCTCAAAGGCGCCGTGGTCAGCGCGACGGTCGTCGGCGCGATGGTGGGGGCGCTGGTCAGCGGGCCGGCCGCAGACTGGCAGGGACGCCAACGCCTGCTGCTCACCGCCGGGGTGGTGTTCAGCATCGGCGCGCTCGGTGCGGGCTTGGCCCCGACGGTCGCCACTTTGGTGCTGTTCCGGTTCATCATCGGGCTGGGGATCGGCATCGCGTCGGTGGTCGTGCCGCTCTACCTGGCCGAGATGGCGCCCGCCGGCGGCCGTGGCTGGATCACCTCGCTGAACCAGTACATGATCATCGTGGGCACGGCCCTGGCCGCCGCCTGCGGGTATGCACTGGCCTTCGTCGCTTCGTGGCGCTGGATGATCCTCATCGGCGTGTTCCCCGCCGTGGTGCTGGTCCTGGGCCTGCTGGCCGCGCCGGACACGCCCCGGTCACTGGTCCGTCGGGGACACCCCGAGCAGGCACGCGCGCTCCTTGTCGGCCTGCGTGGCGACGAGGCCGCCGCCGACCGGGAACTCGCCGAGATCATCACCCTCGAACGCGAGCAGCGGGACGCCCGGCTCGGCGCCCACGTGTCCGCCGGCTGGGTGCGCCGCCTGCTGGTGCTGGGCGCGCTGCTCGCCGTGTTCCAGCAGATCACCGGTATCAACACCATCGTCTACTACGCCCCCACCGTGCTGACCAGTTTCGGGGTCTCCGACGTCACGGCACTGCTGTTCACGTTCCTGAACGGGCTGGTGAACATCGCCACGATCGCGATCGTGGTGCGCCTCAAGGTCGTGGATCGGTGGGGCCGCAAGCCCGTCCTGCTCGCGGGGCTGGTGGGCATGTCGGCGAGCCTGTTCGCGGTGGGGGCGGCGGCGTTGCTCCTGCCGCCCGAGTCGCCCGCGCTGTTCGGGATCGCGGTCGCCGCGTTCGTGGCGTATACCAACACCTTCTCCGCCACCTGGGGACCGGTGCTGTGGGTGGTCCTGGCGGAGATCTTCCCACTGGCGATCCGCGGCGCGGCGATGGCCCTGGCGACGCTGTTCAACTGGCTGACGGACTTCTTCGTCGCGCTCACCTTCCCCACGTTCACCTCGCTGGTGGGGGCGGGGATCGTGTTCCTCGCCTACGCCGCCGCGGGAGTGATCATCTTCCCGATCGTCAAGTGGATAGTGCCCGAGACCAAGCAGCGAAGCCTGGAATCGCTGGAGAAGGAGTTCCGGCGCGGCAAGCGGTTCCGATCGGAGGAACCACCGCTGGCCGGATGAGTACCGGAGGAGGCAGACGATGACCGTCGACTACGGCTGGCACGGCTCCAGCCTTCGCGACCTGCCACGGCTGCGCAGCAGTCGCCGGGGCCGGTCCTCCAGCTGGGACCGCAGCGGGGGCAACGAGGACCGCCTCACGATCGCACCGGGACGCACCGCGACACTCACCGAAATCCGCGGCGCCGGGAGCATCAACCACATCTGGGTGACCGTCGCCAACGAACGCATGACGCCTGATCCCTGGATGCGCGAGCCGGAATACCTGCGCAAGCTGGTGCTGCGTGCCTATTGGGACGGCGAGCGGCAACCCAGCGTCGCCGTGCCCTTGGGCGACTTCTTCGGCGTCGGGCACGGCCGCACGACCAACTTCGTCTCCGCGCCGTTGCAGATGAGCCCGCAGGACGGCAAGGCGTTCAACTGCTTCTTCCCGATGCCGTTCAGCACCGGCGCGCGGTTGGAGATCAGCAGCGAACTCGTCCACGAGCGGGTGTTCTTCTACTACTACGTCGACTACGAGCTCTTCGACGAGCTTGGGGCGGACATCGGCCGGTTTCACGCGCAGTGGCGACGCAGCGATCCCTGTCCCGGAGTCGATCAGCGCTCGGAGAGCAACGACCGGTTCCTGTTCACCGGGACGAACCTCGACGGCCTGGACAACTACACCATCCTGGAGGCGGCCGGACGCGGCCATTACGTCGGCTGCGTGCTCAACATCCACAACCTGCGCGATACCAACGAGTGGAACTGGTACGGCGAGGGCGATGACATGATCTTCATCGACGGCCAGCGGTGGCCGCCCACGCTGCACGGCACCGGAACCGAGGACTACTTCAACACGGCCTGGTGCCCGGCGGAGTCCTACCACGCCCCCTATCACGGCATCACGTTGCCCGGTGGGGACAATTGGTCCGGGCAGATCAGTCTCTACCGCTTCCACATCGAGGACCCGATCCCGTTCCAGCGGTCGATCCGGGTGAGCATCGAACACGGCCACGCGAACAAGCGCTCCGACGACTACTCCTCGGTGGCGTACTGGTACCAGAGCGAACCGCACGCCCCGTTCTCCCTCGCGCCCGTCGAGCAGCGCATCCCACGAGCCCTATGAGTATGCCGGGGGAGACGTCGAACTTCGTGAACCGGCGCGAGTTCGTCAAGCTCTCGCTCGCCGGCGCGGGAGCCGTGCTGCTCGGGCGCGAGCCACGCACCGTCGCCGCCGCCGAACGCTTGACCGTCGCCGACCCGGCCAGCACGTTCTTCGTGACCATGTTCACGGACTATTCGTCCACCGTCACCACCAACAGCACCGGGGATTTGTGGCCGACCTGCTGGGCGGACGACGACTATGTTTACACGGCCAACGGGGACGGTCAGGGGTTCGGTGACGAACCGATGGCCCCCATCGTGGTGAACCGGATCGCCGGAACCCCCGAGACCGGCCTGCGCGGCGAACGGCTGGCCGCCGGTGACGCGGTCTCCAAGGTCCATGCCGATGCCAAGCTGTATAACCTGAAACCCACCGGGATCGTAGCCGTCGACGGCAACGGCGACGGCCGGGACGAGCTGTACCTGGCCGTGCAGGACCTGCGCTTCTCGCCGGCCAGTGCGGCGTTCGACGACGCTCCGAACGCCAACATCGTCAAGTCGGAGGACTACGGGCGTACCTGGCAGCAGCCGTCCGGGCCGATGTTCTCCGGCCATGTCTTCACCACGATCATGTTCCTCGATTTCGGCCGGAGCCAGGAAAACGCCCGAGCGCTCGGTCCGGAGGACGCCGGGTACGTGTACGCCTACGGCTTGGACCACAACTGGCGGGACTCCTACACCAAAGTGGTGCCGTCCCCGACGAGCCTCTATCTGGCGCGGGTTCCCCGGAACACGATCCAGCAACGGGAAACCTGGCGGTTCTACGCCGGAACGACGTCTGGCGGTCGTCCACAGTGGAGCAACAACATCGGCGAAAAGGTGCCGGTGCTCACCGACGAACGGCGGCTCTACCCGACCATGTTCGGCGAGGGCCACAGCAACCTCAGCGTGATCTCGCAGGGCGGCGTCCTCTACAACGCCCCGCTGCGCCGGTTCCTGTACACCTCGTGGACCGAGTACACCTTCGAGTTCTACGAGGCGCCGGCCCCCTGGGGTCCTTGGCGGTTGTTCATGTCCAGGGACTTCGGCGCCCAGCCCTGGTTCGGTCACCCCGGCCGCATCAGGATGGAACCGGTGCCGGGTGGTCACGACGTACCGAAGCCGGAGACCGGCGAATCCATGCCAGCCTGCTTCGGCCCGAAGAACGGAGGGTACGGCTGCACCGTGCCCGCCAAGTTCGTGTCGCCTGACGGAACGCGGATGTGGTTGCAGTCCAACTGGTTCGTGGGCGTGGCATGCGGACTGCCCAACTACAATTTCTCGTTGCGGCAGTTCCAGGTGTTCCCCCGCCAGTGGGGCGATCCGCCCAACAACCCACCCAACCCGACGGTCAATCTGGCCAGGAGCGGGCGGGGTGTCTTCCCCATCGAGAGGACAGCCCACTTCGGCCGCGGCGATTACTTCAACAACGGCATCCGGCAAGAGAGCGAGGACAGCTTCGGCGGCGCCCCCAAGCAGGTTGACTTCTGGGGATACATCTGGAAAGACGAGTACTGGATCGACCGCGTCGTCTATACGACCGGAAACATGTTCTCCGACGGCGGCTGGTTCGCCCGTGATCTGAGCGTGCAGGTGCGCCAGGGGGCCAACTGGGCGGACGTCACCGGCCTGACGATCACACCGGCCTATCCCTATAACAACACCGCGGGCCCGAACACGACCTACGAGCTGACGTTCGACCCGATCAACGGCGACGGAGTCCGGATCGTCGGAGTCCCGGGAGGCACAGCCACCTTCACCTCGATCGGCGAACTGGAGGTGTATTTCGACGGCCGGAAGCCCCGATGATCCAGTGCCGTTGCGTGCCGATAAGGAACTCGATCGGCGAGGCGTTGTGGTGATTGTCGAGTTCGGCCTGAAACATTTTTCGGTCGAAGTCCTAACGCCGCGATGACCGGAGGAATATTCCGCCCAATAGAGGGCTCGCCGACTCCCGCGGTGATCCGTTTTCCGATGCCACACCAATGGCGGCTCCGGCTAACGCTTCTGGTGGACCGCCGACACTGCCGGCCAGCCGCCAGTGCGAGCGGAAATCGCTGCGGTGGCCCGATGTGAAAACACGCGGTGACCACCAAGGTAGGGCCCACCGGCTCATGTCCGGCAAATGAGCGACATCGGGACAGGGTATCCAATACGCGACATGGTCGATTGACGGGACCACCCCAACGGGGTATTAGTTTCGTAAAGAAACACGCCGAAACCTACTATAGTTCGACGCGATCTAGAGCCGACGTGAGCGGATAGGATTGGACGGGCCGTGAAATTGACGAAGCTCTTCAAGAGTCAGGGTTCGGGTGGCAATGGGTGCCCGACGGTGTATCTGGGGGAAAATGGCGAACTGGTCGTACAAGGCTACCGCGTGGACGAGGCGACGTTCGCCGAACTGGAGAACGTGCTGCCTGGTGAAGGCGCCGTGCGGATTTCGCCGGACGTCATCCTGGGCGCGGTTGAGAAGTACCATAGCCAGGCCACGGGAGGACAGTAAATGGGACGGTCTTTTACATCCCTGGCCGACGACGAGTTCAACAGGCTGTTTCTCGATTTCCGTTACACCGCATACCGGCTTGAGACTTTGCAGCGGTATGAGGTCTCGTACGAGCAGGCCGAATTCGATCGGTTCCTCGCCGGGGAGGCCCGCGGCGAATTTCCTGGGATCGCGGACTGGATCGGCGGAACGGTCACCAAGGCGGTGTCGGCCGGGAAGCGTATGCACCGTGTCCATGTCGTCCAAGAGCCGCTGTCCGACTATGTGCGGTTCGAATGCGCATGGGCGTATGAGCACACCTCTCGGGCGGGGGAGGAAATCCGTATCATTTCCGTCGCGAGAGATGAGTGGCCGGCAGGGCTGCCGAAGTTCGATTACTGGCTTTTCGATTCCTCGCAACTTGTCGCCATGTACTACGAGGACGACGGGAAGTTTATCTCGGCCGAGATCGTGGACGATCCAAAAAGGGTCGTGCAGGCGAACTACTGGCGAGACGCGGCGGTGGAGGCGTCGATCCCCTATCGCGAATTCGCCAGCCCGTTTGACCCCCAATTCCGCAACAAACAAGATAGGAGTCGTCAGGCCGAAGCCATCGGAAACGCCTCGGCATGAGGATCGCCCGAATAGGGTAGCGACCGGGATTTCGTCCGGGACCCCGGCTGAGTCGGACAAAGGTGATAGCGGCGTGGCCAGCGACGAACATCAGAGTGCTGCCCATGAGTTTTCCGGGACAGCGGAATCGGTCGTACAAGCTGGCAGCGTGCAGGGCGGAATCCATTTTCACCGGGACACCGGCGCCCATGTCTTCCCACTGCATCAGCTGCCGGCCGACATCGCCGGATTCGTCAACCGTGAGACCAGCCTGAACCGGCTCAACGCCCTGCTGGAGCAGCATTTGGGTGACGACGGCACCAGCCGGACCGCGTCCACGCTCATGGCTGCGATCACCGGAGCCCCCGGGGTGGGCAAAACCGCGTTGGCACTGCATTGGGCGCACCGAATACGGCGTCGGTTTCCCGATGGTGACCTCTACCTCGATATGCGCAGTTACGGGTCGGGACCGGCGTTGTCGACCGAGCAGGCGCTGGACATCTTCCTCCGATCGTTCCGGGTGGATCCCGAGTCCATCCCCATCGACGTGGATGAACGCGCGGCCCTGTACCGGTCGGTTATCGGGACCAGACGGCTGCTCATCCTCGTCGACAACGTGGCATCGGTGAAGCAGATACGCTTCCTGCTGCCGGGTTCGAGTCGATGTCTGTTGATCGCGACCAGCCGTGGAATGCTGTCCAGCTTGGTAGCTCGGGAAGGGGCGACACGTTTGACTCTGGACGTTCTGCCTCCGGAGGATTCGGTTCGGCTGCTTGCCGAAATCGTCGGTGAGGACCGCATCGAGGCCGACAACGCAGCCGCCAACCGGATCGCCCAGCTGTGCAGCCATCTGCCACTCGCCTTGCGGGTCGTTGCCGAGCGCACGGCAGGCCGGCCCCACCTGTCCCTGGCCGAAGTGGCCGACGAGTTGGTCGACGAACAGCGTCGTCTCGACACCCTGGCCTCGGAAGAAGACGAGCTGACCGACGTCCGTGCCGTGTTCTCCTGGTCTTATCGAGCCCTCACCGCGGACCAGAGGCGGACTTTCCGGCTACTCGGCCTGCATCCGGGAGATGAGATCGGCAGTGCGGCCGCCGCCGCGCTCGTCGGTATCCCCGGCTCCACCGTCAAACGCCGGCTTCAGGAACTCGTCGACGTGCACCTGTTGCAGGAAGTCACCCGCGACCGGTTTCAGCTGCATTCCCTCCTGCGGGCCTACTCAATCGAGCGTTGCCAACGCGAGACGACACAACGAGAACGCACCCACGCCATCCGCCGAATGCAGAGCTGGTACCTGCACACGGCCGACCGCGCCCGGCAGTTCATCCTGCCCTACTCCCACGCCATACCACTCGTCGCGGTCGATGGCATACAGATTCCGCCGCTGGCCACCGTCGCGGAGTCGACCAACTGGTACGAACGAGAACACATCAACATCCTCGGCGTCCTGAGACAGGCCATGGACCTGGGACAGTACGACCTCGCATGGAAACTACCAGTGGTCGCAGACGGCTTCTTCGAGCTCCATTCCTACTGGCGTGAGTGGAAACAGATCCACGAAGACGGGCTCGCCGCGGCCCAAGCGATCGGAGACCGACTCGGCGAGGCATCGAATTTCCTCTGTCTCGGTGACGCCACTTGGCGACTCGGCCAGCACCACGAAGCACTCGAACACTACGAGCAGGCCCACACCATCGCACGCCAGATCGCGGATCACTGGCTTGAAGGCTTCGCCCTCAGAGGAACGGGCCTGATCCACGAGGAACTCGGCGACACCAGCCGCGCCACGGACTACTTCGAGCGCGCGCTGGCCGTCTTCCGCGCCAGCGGGATCGAGCGCGGCGAAGGCATGGCACTGCTCAGCATCGGCAAAGCACAGCGCAGCGGCGGCGAAATACGATCCGCAGTTGACTACTGTCGCGACGCCATCGAGATATTCGAGCGCATCGGCGACCAGTGGAGCATCGCCTGGGCCCGACTACCCCTGGGGCAGATTTACGACGAAATGGGACAATCCGACGAAGCGGAGGCCAGTCTTCGCGCAGCACTCCGGATTTTCGAGGAGTTCCGCGACCGGCGCAGCGAAGCGGGCACACTCGACCAGTTGGGCGGTGTTCTCAAACGCCGTGGTGACATCGAGCGATCGAGAGACTGCTGGACCAGAGCGCTGGAAATACTTGAAACTCTCGACGAAACCCACGCCGAGTCCGTCCGAACCAAGATTGCCGCACTCGCGATGTGACGGGGTCAGGCGGCGACATGCACGCCATCACCCTCCGTTCGACAAGATCAAGACGGTTCGCGCGAGCGCCATGCCATGGGAGGGGGCGGCGGCGTCCCGCCACGGTGCGAAACCGCCGCCCACCCTCCGTCCCAACCCTTGCTTGATCTATCGAAATTCGATAGATTCCCATCGTAGCTCGATGGAAGGATGGGGCATGGGAAAGCTGACAGTGGGTGCGCTGCGCGCCGTGCTCGTGGTGGTGCTCGCCGGCACCGTGTTCGTACAGGCATTGATGGTGTGGGCGTTGGCCACCGACCCGGAGGGCGGGTCGCTCCCGCTGACCCCGCTGCGCATGATCACGATCCTGGGCATGGTGTCGGTTCAGGTCGCCCTGGTCTGCGTATGGCGGCTGGTGACGATGGTGCGACGCGGAACCGTGTTCTCCCACGCGGCCTTCCGGTACGTGGACGTCGTGATCGGTGCGATCGTGGCGGCTGCCCTCGTGTGGTTCGCGGTCACGGTCCTCAATGCGCCGGGCCAGCGGGCCGACCCGGGCGTCACCGTCATCATGGGCGGGGTTGGCGTGGCCATCCTGGGGGTCGCGCTCATCGTGCTCGTGCTGCGGATGCTGCTCGCGCAGGCCGTCGCGCGCGACGTCGAAGCGGCGCAGATGCAGGCCGAGTTGGACGAGGTGATCTGATGCCGATCGCCGTCGACATCGACGTGATGCTGGCCAGGCGGAAGATGTCCGTGGGTGAGCTCGCGGACCGCGTAGGGATCACGCCCGCCAACCTGGCGGTACTCAAGAACGGCCGCGCCAAGGCGGTGCGCTTCGCGACGCTCGCCGCGCTCTGCGAGGTGCTCAAGTGCCAGCCGGGCGACCTGCTGCGCTGGGAGGCCGAGGACGCCGCAGGCGGATGACCTGCCCCAGGGCGGCCAATTCCTCACGGCGCGGCCCGGCCGCTCGCCGGCGGGCAGCCCGGCGGCCTCGGGCGGGACCCGGTCGCGCCAGCGGCGCACCGCAACGGTCCGCGGCCCCGGTCGTGGTCAACGTCAGCAGCGGACTGGCCTCGCTGACCCGGGTCAGCACCGCGGGCACCCCGGCTTACGCATACCCAGGAATGCCTATCCGGCATCGAAGACTGCGGTCAACATGATCACCGTGCAGTACGCGAAGGCGTTCCCGAATATGCGGATCAACGCCGTAGAGCCCGGTTACACCGCGACGGACCTCAACGATCACACGGGAACGCAGACCGTCGAGGAGGGCGCCGAGGTCATCGTCCGCATGGCGCGGGTGGGGCCAGGTGGCCCGACCGGAGGCTATTTCGACGCCGAAGGCTCCTTCCCCTGGTAACAGGAGGGCGCGGGGTGGCGGGGCCGCTGCGCGGCGAACCGCGCGCCGATCTGTCGCAAAGCTCGCCGAACACCGCAGTGGCGCCGTCTATCCGCCGTCTCTTGTGCACGTCGCGGACGGATAGTTCCGTAACCGCGCGAGCATGCCGGAGTGACGATGCCTATCCGGTAGCTGCTGATCCGGGCCAGCCCTTAAACTCCTGGTGTGGCTGTCGTGCTGTGGGGGACCTTGTGCATCGTCTACATCATCAACGGTCACTGGTTCACGGGCGCGCTTGCCCTCTTGGTGCTTCTGGCGTGCGTCATGCCGCCCCCGGTCGGCTCCCTGCCGCCCCAAAGCAGTGACCAGCCGGTGGACAGTCGCCCGGGGAAGTAACCCGCGCCGTCTTTATCGGTAATCCCGCTTCCCCGAAGGCGTTTGGTGCTCATGTGGCGTCGGCGTCGAATGGCGGTCGTTCGCCCGGGCGCAGCAGCTCACGTGGTCGTGGTGCGCTTTTCGTCGCGGGCTCGTTGGGCGCCGCAGCCTGGCGATCGTCAAGCAGGTAGTTGACGACCGCACGTCGCGGGTCGATTCCGCGCAGGGCGTTCAGCTGCTGGAGGGGCTCGCGCAGCTGCTCAAGTGGTTCTTGCACCTGGCGGAAGTCGTCACCGAGTTCGGCGCGGAACCGTTGCTGGGTGTCCGTGGCATACGCGCGAACCTCGCGCAGGGTGCGGCCTGCCCAGGCGGCAGCCTGCGGCAGCTTTTCCGGGCCGAGAATGAACAAGCCTGCGATGAGCAGGATGGCGAGGTGTTCCAGACTCACACCGACCATCTCCGTTCAAGCCACGCCGAGCAGCAGTGGAAACGTGCCTCGCTTGCGGCTCGACTGCGCTCGCCGGTCAGTTAACGCAGGGTACCTCGCCCGCGTTGATGGTGTCTCCGCTCGGTGGTGCGGGTGCTTGGCGGGCGGTGGCGTCCAGACGGACCGCGGGGGCGGGGGCGAGGTTCTGGGCGCCGGGCCCGCGGTAGTCCTTGCCCAACACGACCTGAATCCGCCCACTGCGCAACCTCGGATCCGGTTGCGCGGGGAGCCCGCCGAGGTGTTCGGCGATGAACCGGGCGGCCTCCTCGTCGCCAGGCGTGAACAGCACGCGGGAGGCAGGGGACTCGGTGACATTGCCGACGTTGCCGATCGGGACGTCTTCGGAGTTCAGCTCGTCTTGCACCCGGGACGCCAATCCACTGATACCCGCACCGTTGAGCACGTCTACGACGCTGGTGTCCAGGCTCTTCGGCCGGGGCGATTCGGCAGGCAGCCCCTCGTTGACCCGCTGGATCATCATCTGGACCTGGCGCGGGTTGACCTTGATCGCCTGACCGTCCTGCGGCGTGTCGTACTCGGGATCCTCAATCGGAATCGTGTCGAAGGTGATGTCGCCCCCAGCCAGGCCCTGCATCTCCCCGGCGAAGGCGAGCACGTCCCACCCCGCGTCGAGCACCACGGACTGCCTGACCGCATCGAACATGGCACCCAGCTTGGCCGGATTGGCCAGCGTCCCCGTGGACAGCATCGACCGCGCCAGACCGGCCATGAACGCCTGCTGCCGCTGAACCCGATCGAGGTCCCCACGCGGCAGTCCGTGCCGCTGCCGGACGAACGCCAGGGCATCCCCGGCGGAGATGCTCTGGCGTCCCGCCGGGAAGCGCGCACCCGAAAAAGGATCGTCAACGGCGGCATTCAGACACACCTCGACCCCGCCGATCGCCTGGGTGAGCTGGTAGAAACCCAACAGGTTCACCTCGGCGTAGTGGTCGATGTTCACCCCGGTGAGCTGCTCCACCGTGCGCACCAGCAACTTGCGGCCCGCATCCGAAGACCGGCGTTCCAATTCAACCGGATCGCGAACCCCTTGGCCCTGCAACTCCGCCCGGGCCTTGGCCTTGGCGCGCCCGTACGCAGAGTTGATCTTGTGCTCGCCGAAGCCATCCGGAATCGACACGTACGAATCACGCGGCAGCGAATACGCCACCGCGCGCGACCGGTCCTTCGGGATGTGCAACAAGATCAGCGTGTCGGTCAGACTGGAGCCGCTGTCACCGGTCCGCAGCTGCTGCAGGACCTCCGCCGGCAATGGATTGCCCTGCGCATCGGTGCGACTGTCCAGTCCGACCAGCAGGATGTCCACCGCGCCGTCCGGCCCGGCTCCGGAGGTCACGTCACTCGTCGACAACCCACCCTGAAGCCGGCCGACAGTGATCCACAAGTACCCGCTGAACACGAATGCCACCGCCGACGCCAACGCAACGAGGGCGCGGGCACCCGCCCGCCGCCGGCGACGACCTCGGACATGTGACGGCTTTGGCCGGACCGAAGCGGTGTACTCCGCGGCGCTCGCCCGGCGCGGAGGGCGGCGCCGCGCCGACGCCCGTCGAGGCGGTGCGGGATCATCATGGCGCGCCACCTGAACCTCCTCGGTCACCCAGATGAGTGTCATCGAAGCGCGAACCCCCACTCCTTGGGGAGCGTACCTACCACCGGCAGTCGTCAGGGTCGATCCTGGTCGCAGGTCCCGTGACAACACCCGGGTTCGGACGAATCGGTCTCACAACGCTTTCCGGGGAGTGCCGAGTGGACTTCGGTGGGTTGTTCTCGTCGTTGGCGCAGCTTCCGCTGCCGCTAGTCATCGCGGCGGCGGGAGCGCTGACGCTCGCCGAGTGCACCATCGGTCTCGGGCTGATCGTGCCCGGCGAGACCGGCCTGCTCATCGCGGCCTCCGCCATTACCAACCTCGGCGGTTTCGTGGCGATGGTCCTCGTCGTCACGGTATGCGCCACCACCGGCGACACCTTCGGCTACTGGCTGGGCCACCGCTACGGCCACCGCCTGCGGGAAACCCGTTTGATAGGACGGCTCGGCCGCCAGCACTGGGATCGCGCCGCCGATCAACTGCGCAAGCACGGCGCCGGCGCGGTGTTCGTCGGCCGTTTCCTACCCATGCTGCGCACCCTGACCCCCGCCGCCTCCGGGACATCACGGCTGCCGTTCCGGCGGTTCCTGCCCGCTTCGGCGTCCGGCGCACTCTGCTGGTCCACACTTCACGTCGGCATTGGCACCGGCGCCGGGGCCTCGGCCCGATACATCGAAGACGTACTCGGCCAGGCAAGCTGGATCGTGCTGCTGGCGGTGGTCGCCGTCGCTGTCGTGGTATTCGGATGGTGGAAGATCCGCGCACGCCGACGCGCCCGGCCGAACACCAGAAACGGGACGGCTACCCGGGCTTTCCCGATCGATTCGTAGTTCCCGGAAACGGCATCGTTTGCCGGTGGTGTCCGGCCTGTCTTCCAACGCCGTGGCATAGACCTTCGGCACCACGAGGACCATCGATCACCAAGCGCCTTGGGGGTGCGCAGACATCGTGACCAGACATGGATCGAATCCATTGCCACACCCGGCCTCGGCCGCCGGCACTTCGTCCGTCGGTATGGCAATGCCCCGGTTGCGGACGCCGCGATCGAAAGACTCTTCGGGAAGTTTCCGTTTGCCCGAATCGTCCGCGATCGGCAAATGCCGCGCGTGAAAGGAAAACCGGCACAAGTCGCACTTATCCGGCACATCGGCAAACCACATTCCATTGTGGATCGCCCCCATTCGGGTGCGCCGTCCGGGATGTTCATCTGATCTTCGCCTGTGCGTGGGGCCCCGGCATGCGCGGCTGGCAATACTTCCTCGAAGCCGCGGCGAAAAGCCGCCGGGCAGGGTCGAAGCGGCATCGGGGGCCTTCGACCGTGACGTCCTCCTTGAACGAACGGCTGGATCCGACATGTCGCATGGCCACGGTCACCACGAGCACAGTCACCACCATCACGAGCACGAGCCGGTCGAAGGGAGTTGGGCCGATCCGGCCGATGACCGACCGCTGTCCATCGCGCGGCGGCAGTTCCTCGCCGGACTGGGCCTGACCGCCGGAGCGATCGCGCTCGGCACGCCGTCCCCGTCCGCGAGCGCCGCGGGTGCCCCCGCCGAAGTAATGAACCCCTGGAGTGGCGCGCAGCGATGGCTGGCCGGTGATCATCACATCCACACCAAGTTCTCCCCGGACGCGCAGTACGAGGTCGCCACGCAGGTCGCCCACGCTCGCCAGTACGGGCTGGACTGGATGGTCATCACCGACCACGGCGGCGTGGCGCACGAGAAGTTCTCGATCGACCAGGTCTCGCCGGACATCGAGCGCGCCCGCCAGGCCAACCGGGACATCCTGGTCTATCAGGGGCTGGAGTGGAACATCCCCGGTGCCGAGCACGCCACCGTATTCCTGCCTCCAGGACGCAACACCGTCGACATCCTGCGCGCGTTCGAAGCGGGCTACGACGGCAACGTCCTGTCCACGCCGGCCGACAAGGGCGGTAAGGGCCTGATCGCCCGACCGACCTCGGCGGACGGGGAAGCCTACGCGCTCCAGGCGCTGGAGTTCCTGCAGCGGCAGGTGGCTTCCGGCCGCACCGAGATCGCGTTGATGTTCGCCAACCACCCCGCGCGGCGGGGCCTGGACAGCCCCCACGAAATCCGCGGCTGGCGCGACACGGCCCCGCAGGTCGCCGTCGGCATGGAAGGCGCGCCGGGCCACCAGGCCGCCGGAATCCCGGCCACCGCTGGCGGCGTCGGAGAAGCCCGCGGCTACTACGACAAGGCCCCCGACCCGGACAGCTTCCCCGGCTACCACCCCACCGCCGCGGAGAACCCGTACCGCACCTACGGCGGGTTCGACTGGATGACGGCCAAGGTCGGCGGCCTGTGGGACTCCCTGCTGGCCGAGGGCAAACCGTGGTGGATCACCTCCACCTCCGACAGCCACCAGGTCTTCACCGACACCTTCAAGCCCGGCACCCAGGACTACAACGCCACCGGCAGTCGCGGCACCCCGATCGACACCGGAACGCCCCAGAAGTACGGCGACTTCTGGCCAGGCTTCTACAGCCGCACCTTGGTCGGTGCGCGTTCGAGGTCGTATGTGGACGTCATGCAGGCGTTGCAGGCGGGCAAGATCATCGCCGTGCACGGGCGGCTCATTGATGGCTTGGACCTGCGGGTGCGGGCCCTCACTGAAGGCGACCGCCGCGGCGCAACCATCGGCGGCCATACGTTCGTCCGCCGAGGCAGCGACGTCGAGGTCACCATCGATGTCACCCCGGCCGGCGGAGCGAACTACCACGGGTTCGTACCGAAGCTGGCCAAGGTCGACCTCATCGCCGGCCCGGTCACCGGACCCGCCGGCGACCCCGACGCGCTCGCCGCGCCCGCGACCAAGGTCGTCAAGACCTTCGAGGTGCCCGGCAAGGCGCGAGGTGCGGTCCGCTTCACCCACGTCTTCAAGGGCGTCGACGGCCCGTTCTACCTGCGGTTGCGCGGCAGCGACGGCAACCGGCTCGCCGCCGACGGCGGGCCCGTGATGGACGTCTCCGGTGCCGCCGACCCGTGGTCGGACCTGTGGTTCTACGCCAACCCCGTCTTCATCGACACCCTGTGACCTGGGCGATGAGCAACGGCTACTGGATCGGTGTCGCCCCCAGCCGCGCGGCCGGGGGCGACACCCTCGCCCACGTCGACGCGCACATCCTGTCCGCCCTGGACCGCAGCGGGCTGGCGGCCGACCTGGTCTGCACCCACATCGACCACAGCGGCCCGATCGCCGCGATCACCGCCTCGGCGCGCCTGGACACCCCGCCCAGTGCGGACGCGCTCGATGCGCTCGCCCGCCACGTGGACGGCACCGCGGTCGGTATCGGCCCGAACCACGAACCAGTCACCGAGCCTCAGTCCGCATCCGAAGAAGCTGCGGTGCGGGCCGCGCTGGCAGCCCGCGCGGGGCTGGATGGGCGGTGTGTGCGGTTCCCTGGGCAACGATTGATCACCGACGTGCACCCGGCGGCCCGGATCATTGCCGATTCGGCCATCGAACAGGTGCTCGGCGTTGGCATCGAAGTCACGCCGGAGGTTCTCGTGGATACCCGCGGATTCCTCCGCCCGCAGTACCGGGACCACCAACTCGTCCTGCTCGTCGAACCGGCCGCGGGCGGGATGCTGCGGCCGGTCGAACTCGAAAACCCCCACCAGTGCTGCGGCGGGCACTAGCGAAGAAACGGACACGAACGGCACAACCTTCAAAAGGGCGTTCGGCGTTCAAGACCACGTTCGGCCTGACCAGGGCATGGGCGGGCATCCTGGACAGCGACCGAACTGAGTAGACTTTCCACACGGGAGAAACCAGGCCAGCTGATCTCGCCGGGCTGACAACACCGCAGCCACACACCACACGCCCGCCACCCGTGGCCCGGGTGGCCACGACAGCGAAGGGAACGATTCCCATGGGTTCGCTCAGTGCCTGGCACTGGCTGATCGTGCTCGCCGCGGTCGTGCTGCTGTTCGGCTCCACCAAGCTTCCGCAGATGGCCCGTTCCCTCGGCCAGTCCGCCCGCGTTTTCAAGGCGGAGGCGCGCGGCTTGAAGGCCGATGAGGAAGCGGCGCGCCTAGACAGGGCCGAGCGGGAGCAGAAGCGGGAGTCGGCCGCCGGTGACTCCGGTCCGCCGTCGGCCGCATCGCCGTCGCCGCTTGACGAGAAGCAGCGCAACGACCCCAGAACTGACTGACGACGGGAAAACGGTAGGGCTGTTCGGCGCTACCCGAACCCGTTTAAGACCGCCGTCGGGTGGGTGCGCAGGCACAACCCCGAGGGCACCATGGTGCTCGTCCTCACTCCCTTGTTCTGCGACTACGCCAATGCATCGAGTCGGCTGGTCAGTTTGTCTAGACGCTCTCGAGCCTGTACAGAGTTGACTGTGGCCATTGCCCGCCGGGCCGCTTCTGCCTGCTCTCGTGCATCCTCTACCCGGCCCTGAGCTAGACGGACCAGGCCGAGACGGACCATGACCGTGACCCTCCCCCGGCCCCTCTCTGGGCCGAAGCCCCGGAGGGCTTGCTGGCAGTACGAGGCAGCCTTTTCGTACTCCCCGATCGCTTTGTACGAGTCGCCCAGTATCGCGCACAGGTGCGGTTCCGACAGGAATCCGGCCCACGAAGGCAACCCGTCCGGGTAATCCTTGCCGATCAAGTCTTCAGCCATACCTAGCAGGTTCTTGGCTTCTCGAACCTCTCCCGCGTTGCCAAGGTGGAGGGCTCTCCCAGCCGCCACGTTGGCACGCTCCAACGGATGCACCCCGCTCTGTTGGGGGATCCCCGTAAGCATCGCAGCCGCGTCTCGCGGCATCGTCTCCATGAACGCGGCAACGTTCAGCCGAACATGTGCGGTAAGGGTCGGATCGTTTCCCTCGCTGCTTGTACGGATCGCCAACTCAGACAGACGCCGAGTCTGGTACTTAAGCCCGGAATCGTGGAATGACCACGCAACCCTGTCCGTGAGCGATGCCACGGCACTCGAAAGCGCCTTGCGGGTTTCGGATGTCATGGGCCGATCCAAGAGGCTTACGGCCCACCTCAGGGACTCCCCTGCGACGTTGGCTGCGACTTTGCCGCCGTACTGGAGATCCATCGCTGAGTGGTGCCGGGCGGCCTCCCGAATGGCCTCGACTTCGATCCTGCCAACTTGCCCGGCTTCCGCTGGGGCCACCAGCCCGTCAAGGAGTCGTGTCAACGGTTCGCCCGCCGCAGTTGCGGCGAGCGCTCTGAGGAGTGCTCTCCTGTCCATGTCGTCTGCCAGTCCTTCCACACCTAGAGCTCGTTCGTATGCCTTTATGTGGCTGGGGAGTACTGGTCGCTTTCCGGTCTCAAGCCTGGACAAGTGGGGAGCGTCGATACAGACGCGCAATGCCATCTCCCGGAGGCTGACCCCCGCGCCTATCCGCGCGGCTCTCAGTACGGCACCTATACCGGTCACGGGTTTCCCTAACCTATTGGCAACCCCTGGCAACACTTATCCACTTCCCAGGATAGCGACAGGCGATCAAGGTGGATACCGAGCGGGCCCGGTTCGCACAAAACCGGGGAACTGCATCCGACGGGGCAGCAGCAAACCGGTTTGTCTTCCCCCTCGACCGGGCCGGGTCCGCTCACCCAAATGGACGGCATTAGGTAGGTGTTGCTGTGGACAATGCGGCCCTGGATCAAATCTCCTGGGATCTCATCCGAGTCGCTTACCGGATCATCGGTGATCCGGCCGTTTCTCAGGATGATCTGAGCAAGCTAGCTGAGACTCTGACCGAGATAACCGAAAGGCTCCGAAAGCTAGAGCTGTGATGAGACCCGCTGTGAGCGCATGGTTCTCTGTGTCCGGGGAGTTGGACGACGGTTGTCAATGGTACCCGGGATTTTCCGTGCCCTGCGGCACCGTATCGGACCAGACGCACGCAAGGTGAAAATACACGGGCGAGTTTTCCTCTTCTCGCTATGCGGCTCCGCAGTTGTGGATAGGGAAGCTTCCCAGGATATCGAGCAGTGCCCGAAGTGTAAGCGGCATCCGTGAGCCGAAAAGGCCCCCGGCCAGCAGCTACCTACCGGGTCCGCCAAAGACTCTACCGCGCGTAGCGCGTAACGATGAATGTGGGTGTGAGTTGTCGATAGAAACGTTTAACCCCGATGAGCCTCTATCGTGGCCCTGCGCCGCTGATTGCTGCTCATTTGCTGACGAAGACCCTGATGTCTTGGGACAGCACGAGCGCGACGCGCACGGCCCCGCGTTCATGTCGGGATCATCTACCGTGATTTTGTCGAACGACCAATAGACGTGGGGAGATCTGTTGGGGTCGGTAAGCGACCAGACGGTTGGGCTTCATCCGCCTGAGGGCTGGCTGATCTTGGATATGGCCGGGCTCGATGTCGCCCGGTGCCTGCTCGCAGAGCGCGGAGTCCCGAACGAAGATGTTCGTCAGGCAGCCTCGACACTGCGGGACGGCGCGCCGTTTCCGGTCGAGTCCGGCCCGTAAGGCCAAGATGCTGGAAGAGCATCGAGAGTTGGAGCGGCGGCCGGAAACGCCTGCCGACTGGGGTGCTGGGATCGACCAGGCAGCTGAAGCAGTCGCAAACGCCGTGGTCGCTCTGCGCGATCGGGATCAACGCCTTGCCGGTGCTGCCCTGGTGCTCGGCGGCGTCGTAGTAGCACAACCACGGTGGGTCCGTGCCCGGATCGCTGTCCTGGAAGTGGGCGTCGGCGCGCTCAACATCTGCTTGGGCTTCGTCGTGCCTGCCGATCAGCGCGAGCAAGCGCGCTCGAAGGGTCCGCAGCATGGCTCGTGCGGTCGCGGTGAGCCGGTCGGCGCGGACTTGTGCCAGCTCGATCAGTGACAGTGCATCGTCGAGCTCGCCCAGGTAGGCGGCCTTACGTGCCATCTCCGCGAGGGTGTTCGCGCGCAACTGCCAGGATCCGCCTTCGTCGGCGCACCAGAGCGCGAACTCGAAGCAACGATCGGCCGCCGAGTATTTGGCGATGTCGAACGCGGAGTACGCCACCACGCTGGCAAGGTTGCCGACCGCCTCGGCCATAGCGTGATACACGTCCTTGCTCGCCCGAATCTCCAGGAGCTGACCTGCCCAGCGCAGCTGAGCTACCGCTGCGTCGCACGACAACCCGCCTCCGAAGAAGTTCTCGGACAGTGCGACGGCCCGCGTGGTCGCGCGAACGTGCTCCACCTCAGTCCACCCCAGGGCCTTGGGCAAGGGTGTATCGACCGTGGTGCTGGCCAGAAACTCCGTCGGGCTTGCACCGAGGTCGATACGACCGCAGTAATCCGGAACCGATCGCGTGGTTCTTTCCGCGCGGGTCGGCGTGGTGGTATTTCCGCGTCGGGTGGGATGGAACCCCAAATCCGCATCGGTGGCCGCGCCGAGTACCGCGCGGAATCCTGACCGATAGTGGGCGCTTGGCCAGCGGACGTCGCCTCGCTCGTAGCGTGCGATGGCGTGGGCGTCCAGCTCGTGCCGCTTGCCGGTGGTGTCCCAGAGGTAGCGGTTGACGGCTTCCGCCAGCTCGGCACGGCTCATCGGTTCTCCGGGAGCAATGCGGGAGGCGATGGCCTCCCGGCGCGCGGAGATTCGTGTTGGTCGCAGCCACAGTTACCCCCTTCGCCGCACGCTGCGGCGAGCCAGTGTACCGCCACTGATCATCTTCTGCGTCGCAGATTGTCCTGCCCTGTCCCTGAATGCCGCGCAGAGTGCACTCCTCCTCCGCATGTATCTGGTCGACAGTGGACGCATGGCCAGGACGGCGCAGACCTTGAAGCGCGCAACCAGCATCGACACGACGTCCTGCAGTGCTTCCAAGGGCAGTGTCTGAGGAGACGTGGTGGATGTGATCGCCGAGTTCAGCGAGGAATGCCGAGCGGATAACCGCTGCGCTGGAGGGACTCCGACCCCCACCCACACCCGACAAGGCCATACGGGCACTGGGAATCGAAGAAGACGATCACGCCAGCTATGTAGGGGACCGGCCGAACCGGGGGACGGGTCCCGCCGCTGCACCCCGAAGGTGTCGGCTGGGCACAGCGGAGACCCGGGATTGGGACAAGCCGAGCAGGTCGGCGAGCTGGAGTTGCGACAGACCTGTCTGCTGCCGCACGGCGGCGAATACCGCACCGAAGTCGTAGTTTGCCAACGCGGCGCGCAGGTCCGCGTCCTCGTAAAAGCCCTCCGGGATCGGCTTGCGGAACCCGGCGGCGCGGGCGCAGGGTCCGCACAACGAGTCATTCACGCCGACACGCAGCACAGGCCGCAGCGCCAGCAGCGTTGTCCCGGACCATTCATTGCTTGCCTTCCATCAACGGACGGGTGCTCGTCCGGGGCCAGAGCGTAAACCCCGCTCGGTACCAGTCGGTCGTGTCGAGCCCGGCACTGTCAAGCCCCAACGGGGCTAGCACCACTGGGGATCGGAATGGTCGGAGCGGACCACGATGGTGATTGACGTGGCCACGCCACTATCGACGACAGATCAGGACGCACCTGGGTCGATCCTCGCTGGTCCACCCCGCTGTGCGGCGGGCCGGACTCGTCGATGACGGCGGCGGCCGACGCAAGCCCCCGGGGGTCCGACTCGGACCCCCGACCCGGGTCGGACCACCGGGTTCCCACCGCCGCGCCGTCAGCCGGGCGCCCAGCGCTGACCTTCCCCACCGGAAGCTGGAGAACGAGGCCGAGCCGATCATCGAGCTCCGCGACCCGCGCGTGCTGGCCGTGCCGCTGGAACCGGTGCCAGCAAGCGACATCCGCCTCAACGACCTTGGTGCTTCCCGACCTCGGGGAGCTTTCCCCCCGTGATCGGCGTCTGGCCGTGCTCGGATCGGTACGCGCGCCTGCTGTACGTGTGCACCGACAACGGCGACTGGGCACACCGCTGCGCGGACAGCCCGCTGCTGCGCGCCAACATCCGCTCCCCGACCCGTCCCGGTCACCTGGCGCGCTGGACGGGACCACAACAGGGTCCTGCCCAGAAGTCCTTGCCCTGCAACGCTTTCACTGCCAGGTCAATGAAGATCCACCTATCAAACAACGGGAGGTTCATGATGTCCGCAGCCCTCACCACCAAGTCCCCGGCCACGAGCCCGGCCGCCGCCACCCCTGCCACCGAGGACCCGTTCGCCCTGGACCTTCAGGTCATCACCGGTGTCGCGGCGGGTCATCCGCTCGCCGCCGGCAAGGGCGGCACCGACGACGGTTGTGACCCGACCTGCGCGTCGGCGTGCATCAGCGACGGGATGCCAGCGCCATCGCCCACCTACTGGCACAAGGAGCGACGTGACCACAGAGTGGAAAGACCGAGCCGCAGCCCTGGCGGACACACTGATTGACCAGGACAAGCTGTTCTCGCCGGAGTGGATCGCCGCCGTGCGGGAAACACCCCGGCACGTGCTCGTCCCCCAATTCTACGAACAAGAGCCAGGCACCGGTGAGTGGCGCGAAGTCACCAGCTCCGGCGACGGGCTACAGCGCATCTATTCGAACACCGGGCTATTCACCAAAATCGGTCCTGATCCCTTGTGGGGTTACACGGTCGGGCTGTCCTCGACCAGCACCCCGGGGTTGATGACCCGGATGCTGGAGGCACTGGATGTCCACGATGGACACCGTGTGTTGGGGATCGGCACTGGGACCGGTTACAACGCGGCGCTGTTGTGCCATCGGCTCGGTGAGCAGCATGTTGTCAGCGTGGATGTCGAAGCCGATCTGGTCGAGTTGGCTCGCGGCCGGCTTGCCGAACTCGGCTACCGGCCCACGCTGGCGGCCGTCGACGGTGCAGGCGGCTTCCCCGACGCGGCGCCATATGACCGGACGATCGCCACCTGCGCCGTGCCCAGAGTGCCCTGGGCCTGGATCGACCAGGTTCGCGACAGCGGCCTGGTGCTCGTCGACGTCAAGCGGGCCATCAGCGCGGGAAACCTTGTCCTACTCCGTCGCAACGGCGACTACGCCGAGGGGCGGTTCGACTCCAGCTGGGGCAGCTTCATGCCCCTGCGCACCAGGGACACCCAGCACGTCCAGCCGCCCGACCGCGACCGGACCAGCACGAAGCCCCGGACCAGTAGCATCGGTTACCTCCGCCCGTGGGAGAACACCGTCGCCTGGTTCCTCGCAGCGCTGACCATGCCCCAGAACGTCGTATTCGGGTTCACGCCTGATCCCGACACCGGCCAGCCCGGCGACGTCTTCCTCTACGCCCCAGACGGCTCCTGGGCCGAGATCGCCAACCAACCCGAGGACGGCCACTTCCTCGTCTGGGAAGGCGGACCGCACCGCTTGTGGAGCCACGTCGAACAGGCACGCACCCTCTACAAGCAAGCCGGGCAACCCGGCTGGGGCAGGCTCGGGCTGTCCGCGACCCCGCAGCGGCAATGGATTTGGATTGATGACCCCCGGGGGACGCTGACCTGGGAAATCTAGGCCCGTTGGCTTAGGAGGTCGCCCCGTCCAGCGTCGGCCGTCGCGGCTCTGTTCCTCGACGCTTCTCCGGGCACACCCCCGAAGATGATGGCTTCGCCGCCATTTCTTGCCCAGACGCAGAGACTTACCACGACGCCTCCACAGGTCCACGGAAGTGAACGTGACATGGCTGAGCAGCACGACAACCACGATGGCCACGTCGAGATCATCTTCACTCAGGACCGCCGGAGCTATTACCCGGTCATCCAACGTCAAAACTGTCCGACGACACTGATGTTGTCGACCGTATCGAACAAGTCCTGTAGTGCTGGCAGGCCCGGGCAGGCGGCTTTCGCGCGCTGACGGTTGGCTTACCGGCTGCTAGCGGCTGTGGTGACCGCAGTGCGGATGTGCTCGCGGAGGTCGGCGACCTCGGATTTGCCGCTGTGCGGTGCGGCGACGGTGTCCAGGACGCGCAGCCGGGCGTAGCCGCGGGTGGAGGACAGTCCGGTGATCGTCTTCACCGCGTCGTACCCGGTAGTCACCGCGGCGTCGATGTCACCGGCCTGGAACTGCGCCGAGGCCAGCGGAGGCAGGGTCACGGCGCGGGTGCGTTCGTATTCCGCGCCGTACGTGGTGGTTGCGCTGGTCAGTTTTTCGATGGCTTGGGGCGCGAACTCCGGGCGGGACAGCGATAGCAGGTACAGGGAGTAGCCCTGTTGGCCGTTGATCTCGGCGTTGGTGACGAACTTTGTCCACGGCGATGTGGTGGCCGGATCGGCGGCGGCGTAGGTCTCTTGGGCTTGTCCGATGGCGCGGCGGGTGGGCTCGGGCTCGCCGAGCGCGGCGCGGCACCAGCCAAGGACGGAGAAAGTGTGGCCCTGTGTGATCGTGCTGACCGGGTGTTTGCGGTTGGCGGCGGTCGCCGAGGCGAGCTGCACCAGGCGCAGTGCTTCATCTGCGCGTTCGAGGTGCAGTGCTTGGTGTGCCATATCCAAGAGCACGTGGACTGCCAGGTCGGTGGCGCGGGGATGATCGTCGGCGCGGCGGGCAGTGTCCAGGGCGTAGGTCCAGAATCGGCGGGCAACGTCATGATCGTCGACATCATAGGCATTCCACGCGGCAATGCGCGCCAGGTCGGCGATGGCCACCAGCAGTCGGGTGCGGGTCTCCGGCGAGGCGAGGGCGTCCTCCAACTGGCGCACCTGGTGCAGTTGTGTGACGGCTGCGGCGCGGCATAGCCCACCGCCGTAGGCAAAGGCTGAGCGGCTGAACCCTTCGGTGACCGCCTCGACGGCGTCGACATCCGCCGCGCCGATCCGGGGCCGGGTTACCGGCTCGACTTGGCCGGGCAGCAACGTGCCTAGCCGGGCGAGTTCGGGATTGAGGCTGGATCCCACCGTGGCGGCCGTGACCAGGGAGAGAAAGTCCCTGCGTTCCAACCAACTCACCTCCTTGGCATTCACGTTATCAGTCATGTCGGTTTGGTTGGTGGGAAATCCGAGCAAGGAGGCCGGGATACGCAGGACCGTGGCCAGCCGGGTGACGATCCTGACGTGGGTCAACCGCCGCTTGCCCCGCTCGACAGCGGAGACCCGGGATTGGGACAAGCCGAGCAGATCGGCGAGCTGGAGTTGCGACAGGCCTGTCTGCCGCCGCACGGCGGCGAAAACCGCACCGAAGTCGTAGTTTGCCAACGCGGCGCGTAGGTCCGCTGCCGCGTAAAAATTCTCCGGGATCGGCTTGCGGAACCCGGCGGCGCGGGCGCAGGGTCCGCACAACGAGTCATTCACGCCGACACACAGCACAGTGTCGCAGCACCGGCAGCGTTGTCCCGGACCATTCATTGTTTGCCTTCCATCAACGGACGGGTGCTCGTCCGGGGTCATGGCGTTACGCCCATTCAGTCGAGGTGTGCCGTGCACCACCACAGCATTCGATCATAGTCAGTCGCGTCGGCTACCGCGCTGTCAAGCCCCATTGGGGCTAGCAACGTTGGGGATTGGAGACGTCGGTGCGGATGTGGACGCTGAACGGCATGGCACTGCCAACGTCGCCGCCGCTGTGGAAGACCGAGCACGACGGGAGCACGAAGACGACAACGACGAGATCCTGCCGACGATCTTTCTCGGCCAGGTCGCTGACTGGTACGTCGAGGGATGGCGTCGGCGACAGACCGAGCCGAATGCCTTCGAAGAGGCCGAGCGCTTCGCGGCCCGACTGGCAGCGTGCTACCCCAACGGTGAGCGCTGCCGAGCAGAACATGATCGCGGTCGGGTTCCTTGAGTCGCTCCCGAAACCGCCGCCTCCGGGATGTGGCGACTTCAATGGAAATCAGCGCGTCGTTTTCCCCTGAAATCGCCCGTGGAGGGCGCGGTCGGGTTGGCCGAAGCGTTCGGCGGCGAGGGTGGCTTGGTGCCAGTGGGGGTAGATCAGGTCGGGGGTACTGATGGTGTCGAGGGCGGCGAATTCATCCTCGGCCAGTACGACCTCTGCCGCGCCGAGGTTGTCCCGCAACTGGGCTTGGGTGCGGGCACCGATCAGCACCGAGGCGACGCCGGGTTTCTTCAGCAGGTAGGCCAGGGCGATCTGTGCGGGCGACGCACCGTGACCGTCGGCGATGCCGACGAGGGTTTCTATCGTGTCGTAGAGCTTGTTCATGTCGCGCACCGGTGGTTCGTCCCAGCGTTCGTCGACATGGCGGGTTCCGGTGGGTGCGTCGGCGTCGCGCCGGTATTTGCCGGTCAGCAGTCCACCCGCGAGCGGACTCCAGACGAGAATTCCCAGGCCTTGGTCCAAGGACAACGGGACCAGTTCGTACTCGGCGTCCCGGGACTCCAGCGAGTAGTAGATCTGATTGCTGACGAAACGCTGGTATCCACGGGCGTCGGAAACGGCTAGGGCCTTCATCAGTTGCCAGCCCGCGTAATTCGACACCCCGAGGTAGCGGACTTTGCCCGAACGGACCAGGGTGTCCAGCGTTTCGAGGGTTTCTTCCAGCGGCGTCTGCCCGTCCCACTGGTGCACGTGGTAGATGTCGACGTGGTCGGTGCCGAGGCGGCGTAGGCTGGCTTCCAGCTGCCCGATGATGTGGTGGCGGGAAAGGCCGCCGTCGTTGGGACCGGGGCCGACGACCATGCGGACCTTGGTGGACAGCAGGATTTCATCGCGTCGACCGGCAATCGCTTTGCCCAGAAGGTCCTCGGCGGCACCGGCCGAATACGCGTTGGCCGTGTCGAAGAGGTTGACGCCGGCGTCGATCGCCATTCGTACCTGTCGCGCGGCCTCGTCCGCATCGGTTCTACCTACGATCTCCAGAATTCCATTGCCCGCGAAGGTCATGGTGCCCATCGCCAGTGTCGACACCCGCAAACCCGAACGGCCGAGTTGCCGGTACTCCATGTTCAGCCTCCCGCGAGCACGGCGGTCACGATCATCCGGTGGGCACTGTTACACGAGTCCTGGTTGGAATGGCGCGACATTGTCGGAGTTCACCGAGATATACCAGTTGGTGCCCTACCGGTTCCACCCTGATGGCCCTAGGCCGTCGCGGAGATGTCCAGCATGATCATCGAGGCGCTGATCTCGTGCCGGAGTGGTCGATGGACACTGGGGAGGACCGGTATGAACGAGCGAAGTGGACAGTCCCGGCGCGAGTGGTCCGCCGCCTCCTCCCACCCGGTCAGGGCATGCCTGTCCGGTGAGGATCTGGACTGGCTAGGCGGCAAGTCGGTCTGCGTCGCGCTGGACCTGCACACCACGGTGCGGGCCGATGATCCCGGTGCGGGCGAACCCGAGGGCGATGGGATTCCCGTGGAGCCCTGGGCGACCCAGGTGTGGACGTACCTCCGAGAGCGCGTACCCGGGATGGCCGCCGAGCCGCCCGGAGTCGTGGCGAGCACGCGGGCTCCCTCCGCCAGCGGGTTGTCATCGTCCACCGCGCTCATTCTGGGGTTGTTCGAAATCTTCGCGGGATCTTCGCCGGCCTGCGCGGGGATTCCGCTGAGCATCCTCGTGCAGTGGGCCTACGAGTTCGAGTTCACCATCTTCAACGGCGGCGGAATGGACCACGTGTCCATCACACGAGGCGGTGCGACCCTGTTCCAGGGGCGTAGCCGGGGGCTGCCCGTGCTGGCCGAGCAGATGGCTTTCCCGGCCGAATGGGCCTTGCTGGTGGTGGATTCCGGGATGTCGAAGAATACCCAGGATCACGTCCGGTCCGTTCGCAGGCAGGAAGCGGCAGGTGATCCCGCGCTGGCCAGATACATGCGGGTGGCCAACGATGCCTCGGAGGCGGTGTGGTCGGCGATCCGTTCCCGTGAGCTGGTAGCGCTCGGGGAAGGCATGGAATTGGCGCATACCGCGATGCGCGACCATCAGGGTATGTCGACGCCCTTTCTGGAACAGTTGCGGGATATTGCTTGGGCTACCGCGTGGGTAAGGCTGAAGCTCAGCGGGGCAGGAGGCGGGGGAGCGCTGGTCGCGGTGTGCGCTCGGGCCGACGCCGCAAGCGTGTCGGACGCGCTCCGATCTCGGTATGGCGCGGTCTTTCCGGGAGTACGGGTACATCTGGTCGATGCGGTAGCGCCGCGAGACGAATGGTGATGCGGCGCAAGGCCTTCTTTCAAAAGAAGGGTGTTCAGCCCGTAATGACCGATCCACTGGCATCGTGCGATTCCAGGGGTAGCGGCCGGGTTTCGTAGGCCAGCCACTGGGCAAAGGTGTGCAGGCCGAATCCGAGCTCGACGAAATTTCCTTCGCCGATGCCCGAATGCGATTCCGCCGTCGGCCGGGCATTGGCTTGGCAGCCGAACTCGATCGGGACCGGTCTGACGGTGTTTCGGATGCACTCGGCGATTTCAGCGATCGTGTGCGCTGCCGGGTGCGGCAGCCGTACGTGCTCGCCGACCGGACGAGTGCGCAGGACTTCGTGCAGGGCTTTGACAAGATCCTCGACATGAATGGGACGCAGGCAGGTGTCGGGATGTTCGTCCACGTGGATCGCGCGACCAAGAACCGCGGCGAAGACCATGCGGCCGATGCGGGACCGCGGCGAGCATCCGGGGCCGTAAACCTCTCCGACGTGGAGCAGTTGGCTTCGCGAGCGGCGTTGGTCGCGAGGATTCCAGATCAACCTGATGGAACCTTGCGCTTGCGGCACCTCGCCGGGCGGCACGGACGCGACTGCGCCGACGTCCAGGATGACATCGCACTCGTGATCTTTTGTGTGGAACGGCGTGGCATTCCAACCGTGGTCTCGCAGTCCGCGGACAAGGAAGTCCACCAACGCAAGCTCATTGCCGGCAACACCGATCCGTAGCATAGGCCCGCCGGACAGAGTCGTCCTGGCCTGGATGTCGGCGGCATGGCCCGCGCCTGCGCGGATACCGCGTTCGGCCACCTCCGCGAGAATCTCGCTGACCTGGGCGAGCTTTCCGGCCGGGGTGTTATGGCACAAGCCGCCGGGACCTATCGTGCGGATCGCTTCGGCGACAACCTTCGGATCGGGACAAACCCCATGCGGGTTCACGAGAGAGACGCCGGGGTCGATATGGCGGACCACCCCCATCGCGAGGCCGGTCAGCCACACTTGCCATTCGATCGCGGCGTCGCACCTGCCGGAAGGAGTGAATTCGCGTTCTAGTCGGGTGCGTGGCAGGCCCACGCTCGCCAGATATCGCTCGGTGGGGATGTCGTGCCACCTGGGCGGCTGCGTATCCGACATGCGCACCGAGCACTGCGCCTTGCCGAGTTTGTAGAAGGGGATTACGGACATGCCCGTGAGCAAAGCATCTTCATCGGAGGTTGCGTCTTCGTCCGGCCAGCAAACGGATTTGCGAGGTCCGCGGAAGCGATTGCCCGAGATGCTGGGAAGGTCTGCGTGCTCGGCGGCGTTGGGGACGCTGACGTAGCTGGCGACTCCTGCCTCTCGCAGGTACTGGCGCATCAGGATGTCGTCGGGCCAAGTATCCGTGCGGCGCTCGGCGAACTCGACGAACCCAGCCGCCACGGATCGAGGAAGCAAAAGCACCGCGCTCGGGGTGTATTCGCTCGCGGCAGCGACCCACCGGGCGCCGGCGAGCGCACCGAGACGGACGGCACCGCCGTTGCGGGAGTCCCAAATCGAGAAGAAGGACAGCGCCGCGTCGGGCATCGCGGACGCGGCTCGCCGAGCGCGCTCGACAAGTCCGTCGGAGAGGATCATGTCGTCCTGAACGACGAGATGATGCGTCGCTTCGGGCTCGATGGAACGCCAAGCGGCCAGCGCGGTGCGCAACGCGGACGGCGGCCCATCCGGATCCGGGTCCATGACCAAGGACAGCGTGCCGTGCGGTTCGCGGTCGACCAGCCGTCGCGCGAGGTCGGCGCGGCTGGGATGGGCGAGCACCGAAGCGGTGAGCTTGATGTCGTGGCCGGGACGGCGCACGAGGCAGTCGCACCGGTCGGTCATACGAGCCCCGCCCATGTCGCCCACGAGGCGACCTGGCTCATGCCCGCTGGAAGGTCGGTGGTGGAGCCGAACCCGGCCTTGCTGAGCCGTTTCGTTCTGATGGTCGTTTGTCCGGCGTAGAACCGCCGGAGCCGATCGGGCCATTTCACGTGATCGGCGATGCCGTGGTTGCGGAGTCCCAGCATGGCGCGATAGTGGTCATAGAAGGTGCCCCAGCTCACCGGCTGCGGGCCGCTCAACAGGAAGCACTCGCCGTCGACCCCGTCGGCGGTGGCCAGAAACGCGACGGCCGCGGCGACGTCGAGCACATACACGGCGTTGCAGATCCCGCCGCCGGAGCCGCTGGGCAGGGATTCATTGTCGGCGCGAAGCGCGTTCAGTGCGTCGACAGTCCATTTTGGACCCCATGGTCCGTAGACGACGCCGGGTTGCAAGCAGCTCACTTCCAGCGATGCTCCTCCGTCGTCGAAAGCGATGCGTTCGGCGGCGAGCTTCTGCTGCGCGTACGAGCGGTCGTCTGGGCGGTATGCAAGTCTGGGAGAATCTTCGTCAATCTCGGCTGTCTCGCCGGTGTCGTAGACGGCCATGCTGCTGATGTGGATCAGCCGCCGCACTCCCGCCGCCTTCGCCGCTTCGACGACAGCTGCCATGCCGTCCACCGTGGTCGACCACCGCTCGTCCTCGTTTCCGGACTTGCCATACGCGGCGTGGACGACGACTTCACTGCCGTCGAACGCTGCGCGCAGTGCGGCGGTGTCACGAATGTCGAGGGGCCGATGGCCAACCCTGGAAGGGTCGAGGTGCGCGAGCCGGGCGAACGACGGTCGGCTATGGCCGATGGCGGTCACGGCGGTTTCGGCGTCCTGATCGAGAAGTTCTTCCACCACGTTCGAACCGATGAATCCGGTCGCACCGGTGACCGCCACGCGAGCCGGTCGCGGAATCCGGTTGACGGTGCGCCCGGAGCGCCACGGCCGAGGTAGCGGATCCGCCGCCAAGGAATGACATTCCTCGATCAACCGAATCGTCGATCCGATATCGGCCAGCTGCGGCAGGCGCGAGGGTGCACCCGTAATGGCTCGCCGGAATTCAAGCAGCTGCTCGTGGAAAAGCCCGGCCCGGTCGCGCAGCGACGGCGGATCAGCCGGAACGTCACCCTCGTCCAGCACGCTGCCGTCGGGTTCGTACTCCACGTATCGGGCGGCCCGGTTGGTATCGACCCGCAGTGTTCGTCGCTCGCCTTCGATCACCACGGTATTGGAAAGTTCGCGCAGTCGGCTCAGGTTGATCAGCGCGTCCACCCCGGCGTATGAAGTGCGCAGCTCAAGCTCGGTGCCGGTGCTTCCAATCCCGTTGTGGGCGGTGGAAATGACCTCGGCGGGGCCGCCCAGCCAGTATCCCAGCAAATCCAGAATGTGCGGGCCCAGGTCGTTGAGCAGTCCGCCGCCCGCGGATACCGGACCAAAGGTGAACGTGCTGCTCAGTGGCCACGAAAACGGGGACCCCTCGTCCCAGCGGACGTTGCGGACCGGGCCCAGCCGCCCGCTGGCAAGCACGTCCGCGACCCAGCTCGACGCCGGGTACAAGCGGCGCACGTGAGCGGGAACCGCGATGGCGGAGCTGTTGTCCATCGCGACGTGCAGCCGCGCAAGTTCGGCGGAGGAGCAGGCGACGGGCTTTTCCACGAGAACGTGCTTTCCCGCTCGGACCAGCGCCGCGGCGATGTCAACGTGACTGTCTGGCGGGGTCGCCACGATTGCGGCGTCGAATTCGTCGAGGACGTCCTGGACGTCGCTCGCGGTACGGACGGCGGGTCGGTCCTGGACGCCGTGGGTGGCGAGCAGTTGCGAATACAGGTCCGCGGTCGTGCGCGCGTGTTCGGCGGCCCGGTCTACGAGCGTGGTGAGCCGGAACGGCCCGGGCGTGACCAAAGCCAGAAGGTGACACAGCCTGGTAACGGCTCCGCATCCGATGATGGCCAGACGATCCCCGGTCACGGTTCAGTCTCCTTCGGGTTCGGCCGTGATGTCCGTCGGGTGCACGATCCACACGTTGGGTTCCCAGTAGGATCCCAGGTCACGGCCTCGGTCGATGTGCAGCGGCGCGAGGCCACCCGGGAAGATGTAATCCCCGTCGCCGGGAAACGCCATACCGGTCCACGACTCCCACTCCGCCACGGATCCGGTGATCCGAGAAGACAGCGGAATCGCTTTCGCGATCACGCCGCCATGTCGCACGTGCAGACGGACCCAGGGGTCGAAGGGCGTTCCGTCCTCCCGCGTCCACCGGGCGTACTGCTCGATGGGGGTGAGCGGATACCGGTCTTTGCGGGTGGGGCGCACCGGAACGATCACACTGGACAACCCGCATGATCGCGCGCCGCGACACACCTCATCGAGCATGCGTCCGGCGTATCCGGAACCCTGGTGCCGGGGCGGCACCTCGATGCCGATCGCGCAGAGCACGTTGGGCTGGACGCCCCTGTCGTAAGTGTCAAAGCTTCCGGTGATCGCCTCGTCCAGGCCGGACCCGAGGTCGGCGGCATTCCCGTTCCACGTAACCGGAATCGAGCGAGCCGCTGCCACCACGTCGTCGGCTTCCTCGTCGTAGAGCACGAACTGGTACCGGTCGAAGTCGCGGTGCAGACGTTCCCAGCGCCCGCCGGCCATGACGTCGCCGTGCAGGTTGTACTCCGGCCAGACGCCGGCGAACAGTTCCGGCAACCTCGACCACAGGTCTGGTCGGTCGCGGTATCGTAAGGCGACCAATGACATCGTCGATCACTCCGCGGATTCAGTCAGTCCACCGTGAACACTTCGCCATCGGCTCCGTGCACGGTAACGGGTCTAGGAATGGGGTAGTGGTCGAGTGCCTGCCGGATCTCATCCGCGCGGGCCCGGATCTGGCTGCTCGGCAGGCTGTGCTCGGTCATGCGCAGGTGGTGTTCGCGGGAGAACGTGTTGCCGCCGTGGTAGGTGTAGAGGTAGAGCAGCCCCATGTCGTCCGGGGTGACGACCTCGGCGTCCCGGTGCAGGTCCAGCATCAACTGCCAGTCCTCGCCGAAGTGGGCGTAGCGGCCCGACTCGGGATAGCGGAAGCGCGGGTCGCGCCGCATGATCATGGTGGTGGGCAGCAGCGGATACCGAGGTTTGTTCCTGCTGTTGCGCCAATCGATCCAGTGCAGCGACCCTTCCGGTTCGAAAAACTGAAGGTGCGCGGACAGGAACGAGGCTTGCGCGCCGGCTCGCAGCAGATGCCGCACCTGCCGCAAGAGCCGATCGGGGTGGCTGCAATCGTCGTCGTCCCAGACACAGACGAGCTCTCCGCGCGCGGCGTCGAGCGAGACATTGCGCAGCGCCCCCAACCGTAACCGTGGGCTAGCCGCGATCACCCGAGCGTCCGGTACGGCCGACGCTTCGATGTGGCGGCGTAGTTCGTCGCGGTAGCCCTCGTTGCCTTGGCACACAATCACGAGTTCACGGTTCTGGTACCGCTGCTGCTGGTAGCACCGTATCGCGCGCTTGGCGAGACCGAGGCGGTCATTGGTGACCATCAGGCAGCTGACCAGCGGCGAATCTTGTCCGGGTAAGGCCGGAAAAGGTGCCTGGACCGGGATGTTCACGCTCGGACCCGAAGGTGCCATACCAGGACGGACGGGATGCCGGCCCAGGCGGCCTGCGCCGCTTCCGCGATCCGCTCCTCGTGTCCCTCGGGCGGCAGCAGACCGTTGAAAAGGGGTTCCGCGCACGATTCCACGACAAGCCCGGCCGCGGCGAAAGCATTGAGGTACTTGCTGACCGGATGGAAATGGTTCCGCACGAAGGCGAGCTCGCCGCCGTGTGCGAAAAGGGCTTGCCCGCCCTGCAGGATGACCAGGATGGGGTGCACGTCCGTGATGATCACGTGGCCGCCTTCCCGGGTGACGCGCGCGAATTCGCGGACCGCTGCGGAGACGTCGGCGAGGTGGGTCAACGCGAGCGAGCACACGGTCAGGTCCACCGAACGGTCGGGCAGCGGCAAAGCGGTCAGGTCCCCGGTGCGGAACTCGGCGTCCGGTGCCTTCGCGCTGGCCTGGGCGAGCATTTCGGCGGACTGGTCGACGCCCGTGGTGTCGTGGCCGCGCGCGACCAATGCTGCCGCGTGGCGCCCGGTACCGCAGGCGGCGTCCAGCGCCTTGCCCGCCGGGAGCCGGTCGATGATGCCATGGACAACCGGCTCTTCGGTCTGAATGACCGAACTGGGCAATGAGTCGTACGTCGTAGCCCACGAGGCGTAGCCCGGGGATACGCCCAACTCGGTCACCGCCTTCGAGGGGTCGTTCGGTTCACCGTCCAGGAGGCTCTGTATTTCCCGCAAGCGTGCGTCGACGAATTCCTGCGATCCGTCGATGGCGTTTCGCAGCAGCGCGACTCCTTGGATCCCAAGCATCATCTCGCGCACGCGCAGGTTTTGCATGGTGCTCCTCTCTCCCGGCAGGACCAACGCTAGGGATTCTCCTTGCCACCGGCAAGTATCCGGCGGCTTTTCCACCAATGGGCGCACCCGTCCTCACAGAGCGTGATCTTGATTTCCGGTGGATCGGGAATGCCGGTCCTTCGGATGGCGGATTACCGAATATAACCGCTCGGGTTAGGGTCGGTTTTCCCTGCGGACGGGCCGGCGTAGGAAAAGATTTGTTTGGGAGTAGCAGTTTGGGAGTAGCAGTTTGGGAGTGGCAGGTTAGGAGTGGCAGGTTAGGAGTGGCAGGTTAGGAGTGGCAGGTTAGGAGTGGCATTGTGATCGAAGGGTATCTGGGGCGGGAGAGCGTGTGTCTGGGAGACCGGCTCGCGATACACGTCGCTACCACGGCTGTCCGGTTCCGGGTGGATTTCTATCGCCTGGGCTCGGTGTTGGAATTCGTCGGCAGTTCCGACTGGTTCCCCGGCGTGGCTGCGGCACCGCCACCACACCCGGACGGCCTTGTCGAGCACGCTTCACCTGCGGTGGACTGGAACTGGCCCGGTTACGAGTGCGCGGTGCCCGCCGACTGGCGGCCCGGTCTTTACCTTGCTGTCTTCGTCGAAGAATCCGACGAGCGCGTTCCGTGCACGCTCCCGAACGAGCCCGGCACGCTGCGTGGATTCGGCCGGGAATTCTTCGTCGTCCGGCCCCGTCCAGGGGCGGAAACCGGGCCCATTCTCTACAAGAAGTCCACGCTGACCAGGCATGCCTACAACCATTCGGACAACGAATCCCAGATTCGCGGTAGCAGCCTTTACGACAACCCGGTCTACGTCCTGGACAAGCCGACGGAACCGCGCGGGCACAAGGTGAGCATGCATCGGCCCGGTGGTATCAACGATGTGGCTTACTGGGATGCTCCTTTCATCAAGTGGCTCGCGGACAACGGGTATTCGGTCGATTTCTGTACCGATCTCAATCTGCACGAAAACCCGGAAATGCTGTCGCGCTACCGGTTGTTACTGAGCGTCGGGCATGACGAATACTGGACCGAGGCGATGCGCGCACATGTCGAGCGCTTCATCGCCCAAGGCGGCAATGTCGCCTTCCTCAGCGGCAACACGTGCTGGTGGCGGGCGCACTTCGTGGACGACAACACGGCATTCGTCGTGGACACGGACCATCACGTCGGCACTACCTTTCCGAATCTACCGGCCACCGACCAGTGGTGGACGCCGCCGTCGGACGGGGTGGGCCGCCCCGAGAACTCCTTGACCGGGGTCAGTTTCCGCAACGGCGGCATGTGGCCCGGTGACTGGCCCGGCGACCGCCCGCGCACGGGTTTCGCCGTGCAGCACGCCGATCACTGGGTTTTCGCCGGGACGGGCCTACGGGACGGAACCGACGGGAGACCACAGGATTTCCTCGGAGCGGGTACACCGCTGATCGGCTATGAGTGCGACGGTGCCGCGTTCGAGTACGACGATGCGGGCATCGCCCATGCCACCGGCGTCGACGGCACCCCGGAATCGTTCCGCATCCTCGGCCTCGCCCTCCTCGAACCGGTCAACGACGACTACTACACCATGCACATGAGCCACTGGAACTGCCCGGCACGGGAACCCGAGATCACCAGCCCGCGCGCCGCCACGATGGGCATCTACACGGCCAATGGCACGGTATTCACCGCGGCCACGACCGACTGGCCGGTGATCGTCGGCAACCGGCTCGACGCGAACGTCGAACAGGTGACCCGTAACGTACTGAACAAACTGTCCGAATGACCGCGGCACCCGGCGGGGGTGAGGGGCGATTCCGCGCGAAATCGCCGCCGACACTAGGAAATCTGGCCGATGACTTCATACAACGATGACAGTCTCGGTACATCGGCTCGCCGCGGCGGGGCGGCTTCGGCCGCCCGCTCGGGACGCCACAGGTGGACGGCGCGAATTCCCGCCGCCAGCGGGCCGATCACGTCGGCCTGCCAGCTATCGCCGACGAAAAGCGCCTCCGCGGGTTGAAGCCCGCACAGCTGCAGCGTCCGGTGGAAGATCAGCGAATGTGGCTTGCGGGCCCCGGCTCTGGCCGAGGTGACGGCCACGTCGACCAGGTCGGTCAGCCCGACCTGGTCGATGACGGCATCGAGATCCCAGTACCAATTGGAACACACCGCAACCGCCACGTTCCGGCGACGCAGCTCGCTGAGCACCTCCACGACGTCGTCATAGAGCGACATGGTGAGGGTCTTGTTGGCGCGATCCAGCTCCCGCACCACACCGTCGATCCGGTCCGCGGGGACTCCGCAGCGGCGAGCGCGTGCCGCGAGGCGGGACAGCTCCCACCGGTGGTAGCCGTCCCGGTCCTGGGAATGCTCGCGGTGGTCTTCGCCATCGACCGGACCGACGAGCCAGCCATCACCCCACCGCTTGCCGGCCGCGGTCAGCCCCCACCGGTCGAACACGTCCTGGTGGCTCTCCCCCCAGCTTTCCAGCCGGGCGAGGGTGCCGTTGAAGTCGAACAGCACCCCCTGCACGTCGGGCACGATCAGAATCTCCCGTAGCGCACCGGGAAGTAGTCCTCCAGCACGCCCTCGCGCTCGATGTCCACAGTGGCGCAGTGCAGGCCGCCACCGAAAGGTGCGACGGTGCGGAATGGCACCGGGACCACCTCGAATCCGTACTGGGTGAGCTGGTCGGCGAGCCGGGCTTCCTTCTCCTCGATGCAGAGGGTCTTGGGGTCGAGGCTGAGCATGTTGACCGCCAGCCACGGACTGCAGAACGACAGCCGCTGCTTGTGTTCCCAGCTCTCCGGCTGCACGGCTTCCACGATTTCCCAGTCGTTGGCCCGAAAGTAGCCCATGAGTTCGGGTTCGGCGGGCCGCTCCCCGCAGTGCAGCACGAGCCCGGGACGCAGCGGCACCCAGGTGGAGTCGATGTGCAGCGGGTGGGTATTGGTGAACGTGATCGGGTGCACGCGGTGATCGGGGAAGTGCCGCTTGAGCCATTCATAGCCGCTGCGGTTGGTCACCAGTGACAGCTGGACGAACAAGTCCTTGCCGCAGCGCGCGATGTCGGCGGCATCGAAAAGCGGCTCCTCCTCGGTGAGCACCAGGTCGTGGTTGCGGACCCGTTCCAGTTGCTCACCCAGGGGGAGTTCGTTGTAGGTGTCCCAGAAACCGTGCCGATAGGAGGCATCGGTCAGCCGGGGTTTCGGGGCGGCTTCCCATCTCATGTTCGGGTCGGCGTTGAACAGCGATTGCAGGATCGGGCGGTAGCACAGGTACTCGAACCACCGGCTCCGATAGCACATGGTGGCTTCCAGGATCTCGTTGCCCACCGTGAGGAGCACGTCACGCGGTGGCATGCAGCCGAACATGGACTCTTGCTCCCAGTCCGGCGTGCTGACCTGCCGGCCGAAATCCAGTGGAGCCGGCCGCTCTACCCGGATGCCCCGGCGCTCCAGCAGGCCGCGAAGTTGTCGAGTTGCTCGTTGGCCGCCGCCGTCATCTCCTCGGGGATGCGTCCGTAGGTGCCCAACGGGAACCCGTCCTCCGGAAAGTCACGCTGTACCGCGGGTTCCGGGGCCTGCACCATGGTCCCATCCGCCCTGCCGACGATGACCTGCTTGAGTGGATCCCAGCCGTTCCACGAATTCACTTTGATGGGGCTTGAGTTCACAGCCGTCCTTTCCGCAACGGATCAGTTCGCCGTTTGCTCAGATGAAGGGGTCTTCGTCGGTGTCGAGCGCCGGACGGCCGCGGCCGACCTTGATCGCTTCGAGTTCCAGGTTGGAATCGTGCCTGGCACAGTGGAACCTGCAGTCCACGCTGGGGTCGATCAGGCCACGGTCGGCGTTCTGCCATATTTCCGGCAGGCTCTCGGTCACTGCGTCGCCGAGCTGTGCTTTGGGATTTCCTCGGTGGTATGGGCAGATGTAGACGCCGGAGGGCGTGACCAGAGTTCTCAGTTCGGCGATGCGGCAGCGGTCGTAATCCTTGGGCTGCACGGGGCCGCTGCGCGTTCGAAGCGAGAGCATGGTGGAGGAGTCGATGATCGAGAATCCGTCGTCCTCCAGCTTGCGGGCCTGCGCGATCTGGCTCTCGACCGACTCCAGGACTTCGTCGGGGACGCCGACGATGTGGTGGTCATCGTCGAACATCGCCTTGACCTCGAAGTAGTCGCAGCCGATTTCCTTTGCCAGCTCGGCTGCTTGCAGCACCTCGTGGTGATTACTGACGGCGCTCGGTGATTCGTCCTCGCGAACCATGACCAGGAATGAATATCCCAGCGCGCCCCGCTTCGACTCGGCCAGCGCACGCATGTTTTCGATTACCTTGTCGAAGACGCTGCCGCCCTTGCGATCGGGGCGGAAGATCCCGAAGGTCTCGCGAGTGGCCGCATCCACCGAGACCCGCACCCAGGATGCATAGGTGCTCAGCTCGTCGAGGTTCTGCTTGATCAGAGTGCCGTTGGTCACCACACCAACGGCGATTCCAGCCTCCCCGAGTGTCTTGAGGACACTGCGCGTGCCTCGGTGAGCGAGCGGTTCACCACCTCCGATGAGGATCACCGCCTGCACACCCATTGCGATGATCTCGTCGGCCAGCGAACCCAGCCGCTCCGGGGTGAACCGGCCTTGATTCAACAGTTTTCCGCTAATGCACTCAGGACAGGCCAGATCGCAGAAGGTCGTTGGATCCAGGTCGACGACCACCGGGCCGGTCGACGTCGAGCCGTGGGCGACGTCGGTCACCTTCTGCAGCATGGCGGGCTGGTACAGCTTGCTCACGAGATCGAGTCGGTTGAGTGTCAAGATGTATCCCAACTGCGGACAGGGAACCCGGGCGGATTTGTCCGCGGAGATCGACGCCACAGTGCGAGTCGAGAAAGGCAGCTCCGAAAGAAGCCCGGCGGGCCGTCTTGTGCGGTGGTGCCGAGGAATTCCTCGGAAGACGTTACGTCGCGGTCGCTGTGCCGGATAGGGCCGATCGCGTGAACGGAATTCGGCGGATTTTGTCCGCCAATCGGAGCTACGCACTGCTCGTCTCTTGGCAACCGAGTAAGCCCCGTCCACTCGTACGGACGATTCGCTGCGGCATCCGCTGTGCTTTGGTGGAATTGCGAATTGTCGCCAATGTGGAGGCGCTTCCGTCGTCCGGTATGGGAAGAATCCGCCACGCCCTAGGGGTTCGCCCGGGGCGAGTGCCGGCGCGCGTGTCGCGCTTCACAGTGGAAAGGGGAACTGTTGGTCGAGCCTCGGTTTCTGCGCGTGGCCTATCCGAGCAACGAGTCCACGGCCCACGGCTACCTGGCACTGCCGGAGCGCGGTTGCGGACCCGGGGTGGTCGTGATTCAGGAGTGGTGGGGCCTGACCACGCACATCGTGGCAATGACCGATCGGCTTGCTGCCGAGGGTTTCGTCGCGTTGGCGCCGGATCTCTTCGGCGGGTCCACGACCCACGACGTCGCGGAGGCGGACCGGTTGATGCGCGAGTTGCCGGTTGGCAGGGCGGCCCGCGATCTCGCCGGAGCGGTGGATTTCCTGTTGGGGCACGAAGCTGTGACGAGCGGATCGGTCGGAGCAATCGGGTTCTGTATGGGAGGCGGGTTCGTTCTCGTGCTCGCGGCGCAGCAAGGTGACCGGGTCGGCGCGGCAGTTCCGTTCTACGGCGTTCTTGGCGAGGAATATCCCGGTTTTGGCGATCTTTCCGCCCCGGTGCTGGGTCATTTCGGGCTGCAGGACACGACGCCGTCCCCGGCGGAGGTGCTGGCGCTTGCCGAGCGGATCGAAACCGAATCGGGTCGTCGCCCGGAGTTCCGTTTCTATCCAGCGGGGCACGCCTTCCTCAACGACGAGAACGTCCTGGGAACATACGACTCGGTCCAGGCCGCGGAGGCCTGGACCGCCACTCTCGACTTTCTCCGAGCGAACCTGTCCTGACGCGAACCTGTCATGATCCCGGGATCTGGCCCCCCGGTGTCGTGTGGGCAGCGCGGTCGGCCTCGATCATCGCCTCCGCACCTGCCATGAGTCGTTCGACGTAGCGGGAATCGTTGGCCCTTTCCGCCGCGGAGCCGGCATACGGGAGGGAATGCTCGAAATGCAGGCAGCAGAGCGACGGTTCGGCCCGCCAGCCGCACACGACCCGACTGCGCGCGGTGACCTTCGTCAGGAGATCGTCGTCTTCGCGGCCCCACCCCGAATACTGCTCGCAGTATCCCGCCACGGCCCAGAAGGTCCGCGTTTCGACCAGCAGGCCGCCCCAGTGATACGGGGCTCGCCACTGATGTCGCTCCAGATTGCCGGGATCGAGCGTGGTGTTCGGCGCGAGAACCATCGGTCTCTTGACGGGGTCTTCGTCGCGGCCAGGGTCTCGCCAAACGAACCGTTCCCCCTTGATCGGCCGGAGTCGTCCGTCCGGCCTCATGGCAACGAAACAGAACGAACCGGTGCCTTGCAGCCGGGCGTCTACCGCCGCGTGCGAGGCCAGCGCCTGCACTCCTCCCGGCAGGCGGTACATCCAGGGCTGGGCGAGCGCTCCACTGCCGGCCAGCCGGAGGGCCCGGTCGAGATAGTCCCGCCCGAGAGGGGCGATGTCCGCATCGGACAGATAGAGCCAGGGCGAATGTGCCTGGGATGCTGCGATGTTGCGCAGCAAGCCCGGCGCCGTCGCTCCCGGGGCGGCTCGGACCACCCGAACCCTCCGGTCGCTATCGATGTCATCGGCCACAGACACCGGGATCTCCCCGGCCGTTGCCACCACGACTTCGCACGGCACTTCTTGTGCCAGCCAGGCCGACGTGACCGCGGCGAGGCTGTGGCGGCTATCGTGCTCTCCGTATGCGGGGATGATCACCGAGACGTCGGGCATCTGCGCCCCCATTGGACGAATCGCCGTACATGGCAATGTGGTGATGGGCCCGTTGTCCGCCCTGGCGTCAGGAGCGCTGCACGACATAGGGTGGCATCACGAGCATGTCGATGTCCTCGCAGCCCGTCATCAGCTCGATGGCCTGATCCGGGCGAAGGGCCATCGGTTCGCCCCTGGTGTTCAGCGACGTGTTGATGACGGCCGGAATCCCCGACTCCTCGCCGAACGCGGTCAGCAGCGCCCCGAAGCCTGCCGTGGAATCGGGAACATGCTGGGCCCTGGTCGTGCCATCCACATGCACGCCACCGACCACCCGGCGTGTGCCCGCCTCGCCGACCGCGTGAGTGCAGAGCATGTAATCGGACAGTCCCCGCACCGGAGGTTCCATTCCCAGTTCGGCAAAGCCCTGCGTGGTCAGCGAGAGCGCCGCCGGACGCCACGGTTGACGGCCTTTCACCCTGTTCAGCCGGTCCAGGGTGGCGCGGTTATGAGGTGCGGCGAGAAGACTGCGGGCGCCCAGCGCTCGGGGCCCGAATTCGTTGCGTCCGTCGAACCAAGCCACGATCGCATCCCGGTCAAGGGCCTGTGCGACCTGCTTGCGCAGTTGGTCGGGTTCGGCTACCGCGGCCTCGATGCGGTGCTTCTGCAGAGCCGTTTCGATGTCCTTAGTGGACATTCTGGGCCCAAAGAAGATCGGCGGGGCCGCATCGCTCGGCAGCGGCTGCGGCGTCTTTCCCAGCAGCGCCTCGGCCAGCATTGCCGCACCGAACACCGTGCCGCCATCATTGGGTGCGACCGTGCCGGAAACGACGCGATAGCCGCTTTCACGAGCTATCCGGCGATTCATGTGGGCGTTCAGTGCGACTCCGCCAGACAGCAGCAGGGCGTCCGCACCGGAGAGCTGACGCAACCGCGCGGCAAGCCCCAAGCCAAGTTCCTCAACGGTCAGCTGGACATCGGCGGCAAAGGTCGCGTAATCGAATGCGTTCGCCGAGGCGGAACTGAACGGGAAGCAGCGCTTTTCGAATGCCTCCAGCCATTGCTCGCCGAGCAGGTCCCAATCCCGCGCGTCCACCAACGATCCCCGCAACCGGGAGTCGAGGTGGAAGGAAGCGGTAGCCGAGTCGAAGGTCATGAACCGCATCCCCGTTGAGTGCCCGTAGGAACTCAGACCCATCAGCTTGCCCGCGCCCCACCAGCCGAGGTTGGCGTATGCTGAGGCGGCACCGTAGAACATCCCGAGCGACCAGCACTTGTCATACCGTTCCAGCAGGCGGAACCGGCCGCCCTCCGCATGGAACAGCGATGTGGACCCGTCTCCTCCCCAGCCGTCGGCTACCAGGATGTCCGCCGAGTGGTAGGGGTTGAGGAAGTAGGCCTGTGCCGCATGGCACAGGTGGTGGTCGAAGAAGATGATGTCCTTCGTGCCAAGTTCGTCGGCCAGCGTGGGTAAGAAGGTTTTCGTCAACTGATCGCTGATGTGTACCCCGCAGGGCAGCTCCGTTTCGACCCGCGGCGTGCCCTCCGGCGCATCGGCCCACGCATAACCGATCGCCTGCACCTCGGACGGGTGCACTCCGTGGTCGTCCAGCAAGGCCCGAACAGCGCCTTCCGCGCCTTCGCCATGCGCGTGGCGGAGTCTGCTGATCCTTTCCTGCTCCAACGCCCCGACCACCTCGCCGTCGATGACTAGACATGCCGCGGAGTCATGGCACGCCGGCACATCGGGGCGACCGACCAAACCGAGAACAATCACCTGCACCCTCCAGACGGGACAATGTTGGATGAGACAACACTGGCCAGATAGGGCAACGTTGCCCCCAGGCGCGGAACGGCAGCACGCGTCCATTGCGGTCCGACGCGATGGATAGCGGTAACGCCGGACTTCCGTCAGCTGTCCGGTGATGTCATGGTTTGAACCAAACAGCTGTCCCAATGTGCCATGAAGATCACGCGCAGGAGAAGCAACGACATCCAAATGGATCAACGCCGACCGAAAAGTCCCTTGTGGGCGATTTCAAGGGAAATCGACCTGCCGGTTTCCATTGTTGAATACGCGACCTCACCAATCGGGGACCCCATGTCGCCCATTGGGAGCTGCCACTCGGCAAAGTCCGGGAGGGATGCCCGTCATGGCGACGGCAGCTTTGCTGCGATTGCGGTCCCGAGGACCATGTCGCGGTCACGAGCACATGAGCAGGCGCAATGCGTGCTCACCAATCACCAGGACCTGCACGCTGGCGAAGCCGAGGCCAGCATCCTGCTACACGCCGCGCCCGACCTCGTCCACGACACCTACCTCGATGCCGACCATCGCGCCGACGACCGCCCGGATCTTCTCCTCCACGGAATGGTTCACTACACCGCCAGCGGCGTCATCGGCCAACCCTCCGCTGCGACCGTGGAGAAGGGCAAAGCCTTACTCTTACGTAGCTGCAGTCTCGGCCATAGCGCGCGACGCTGCGGCTCCGTCGGACCCGCGCCCGTCCCGGTACCTCGCACTGTGTCGCCGGACACACGCGCAGTCTCCGGCCTGCCCGGAAGATTCGAATATCGTTGGTGCCGTTGGGCGGTTCTGGGGTTGACGTTCGCTGAATCGGTTGTGAGATCCGCTGCCGTGTGTAGATTCGGCGGTCCGTCAAGGTGGCGGGCTGACGATGGACTGGAGAGTGGATAGGTGGATCAGATCGCGGTCGATTTCCGCGCTCTGGAGGCCGGTGAAGATGCGTTACGGCGGGCAGTCGACGAAATCGATTTTCGGCTCACAGACCTGGAAGGCGTTGCAGGGCGACTGCTCAGCACGTGGACCGGCGAGGCCGCCGATGCGTATCAGGCCGCGCAACGCGAGTGGAACCAGGCCGCCGCCGGGATGCGGGAGAACGTGCGCGAGATGCACCAGCTTCTGGTGACCGCGCACAGCAACCAAGCGACAGCGGTGCGGTCGAACGCCTCGATCTGGGAGGTCTGAATGTCGTCGCCAGCACCGTCGCCCTTGGCACCTGCGCCCGAGCCTGGGCCGGCCACACCGGTTGATATCCGCCCGGAGGACTACTACCGGGTCGCCCAGGACTTTCTGGCCGGGCAAAGCCACGTCATGCGAGCCTACGAAGCCCTTGGCGACGGTCTGCGGGATCTCAGTGGAGCGGCGGGAGATGATGAACCGGCGCAGAAGTTCGCCGAGTCCTACACACCCGCTGTGCGCAACATCTTCGATGGGTTCGTGCGACTGCACGAGTTACTCGGCGGCATCGCCCGCGGCATTGCCGCCTCCGCCGAAAACCACCGGCGAGCTGATGCCGAAGCCGCAGGCGCAGACCCCGGTGGTGGCTTTCCGCCGCTGTGGCCAGATAAATGTCCTGCGGCAGCAGAGCCACCGCCGATCCTGGGGGATGGAGACAGCAACCTACTGGCCAGGATCTCAGACTGGGCGAACCCCTACTACCCCAACGGCGACGTTGCCAGAATGCACGACGTCGCAGGAAAGTTCGCCGCAGCACGCGACGGCGTCACCACGATCGCCGATGACTTACACGCCCAGCTACGCTCGCTGGCGAGCAACACATTGCCGAAGACCTCGACGCGCTGGAGGCGTTCTGGCGGCGCGTCGCCATCGGTGAGACAGCACTGCTGGAGGCGTTGCCCACCGCCTGCGACGCCGTAGCCAGCAGTTGCGGCGACTACGCCTCATCGGTGGAACACACCCGCAACACCATCGGTGACATCGTCGAAGACACCAGCGCCGAACTGGCCGCTGTCACTGGCGTCGCCATCGTCGTGTCGCTGCTGACCACACCCATCGGAGGCGGCGTTGTTGAAGGCGGCGCCGGTGCCGCCGTCGTGGACGCGGCCGGGGTGCGCATGGCCGCAGTCGCCAGCGAATTCGTGATCGCGATCGGTGGTGCCGTCAGCACCGTCGCAGCCGCAGAAGCAGGGGCCGCCCTCGCGATGGCCATCAACAACACCCCCGATCCCAACGTCACACAGCATGAAGCCACCCAAGTGAGCAACGACGTCGGGCGAGGCACCATTGACGAGTCTGCGGGCAAATTCACGCCCGAGGAACGGCGACTTGCTGAGCGTCTCGCCGCCGAAGGCAAAGACGTCAAGAAGATCCCTGAGTCGACAACACCAGGACTACGTACTCCCGATGCGCTGGTAGATGGTAGGCCCACAGAATTCAAGGGATTCACGAAGCCCGACCCGAACGACCTCACACTCAGCCGAACCCTGGAAGGAAGCTCCAAAAAAGGCGGCCAGGCAAGAGAAATCATTATCGATGCAACCGACAAGCCTGGGTTCACGCAGGAGATGGCAACCAAAGGTGTTGAACGGTTCCTAGGGAAAGACATCGACGGCTACGATAAAATTCGAGTCATTGGTGATGGATGGAATTTCACATGGCCGTGACAAGCGAACCGATCAACAAGGGATGAGACCGTGAGCAGGCACTACGAAATCTTCCTTCGCCCCCTGGCTCCGTCTGCGACCCCTGACGATGTCGCGGCTGACGTTGGGCGAGCGTCTGGAACGACCATGTCGGTAGTGGCCTCGGCGCCCGAGCAGGAGTACGGAGGGCGTGCTGCAACGGCAGTCGTGGAAATGTTCGTCGGACACGATTTCGAGGATGACGACGACCTGCCGTTCAGCAGTCATCAGTACATGATCCAGTTTCGTGACTTCGAGCAGGATCTGGACCGTGAGAAGCAAACCATGTGGGATGCCTACCGATCGATCTCAGCGACCGGACGGTACCACCTGTTCGCCACTCTCGATCTCCAAGTTCGTGCTGATCCACAAGACTGATCTGCTTGACGATTGACACGCCGAGCACCGCGCGACCTCGTCAAGGGAGCGGAGCCGCGGGGCGAGGCCGTGGTGGGCTTCACGGTCGGGCGTTGGACGAAGTTCGTTCCGGGCTTGCCGACAAGCACCGCTGTGCACAGGCGGCTCCCCAACGGGGAGGCATTCGGCATACCAGAGCCAGATCGAGTCAAAGCTTGCCCAGTGACGGGCTTCTGGGAGCGTCTTGTCGCTCCGCCACCGGACGGGGCGCTGCTCGGCGAACCGCACCAGATCGGGCGTGGCAGCGGCCCGACGGGCCAGAGCACGGCCATGAGACCACACACATCAGCCGCGAGGCAACGGCTAGGTCACCACATCCACTGGTCAGTGGTAAGTCGTTCATGTCGAGACCGTGGTCGACGAACTGAGTGACGTGCAGGTGTGGTGTGTCCGGCCGGGCACGAGTGGTCCGAATCGGTGAGGGACCGCACCGCGTCGCGGAAGTGGAAACGTGGCAGTGTCGACGCGTGCGGCCTTTGCCTCGGCTACCACGTCATGGAGGTCTGCGCGTGCGGGCAGCAACGCCTAGCGAAAGCCGCGTCGCCTCCCCCGGGGTACAAGTGCCTTTCTTGCCAGTCGGCGAAGATGCAGCCACGTCGGCGGTATGAGCGACTGCGGGCCGAGGCCCGCACCGGCTACGTCGCGGACTTCGCCGACAGCCAGGCGCTGCTGGATCGCGTCGTTCCTGCCCTGCTGCCCCCAGCGCTGGCAGCCGAGTGGCGCCGCGTGGTCGGGCCGCGTCTTCGCCATGCGATGGAGGACGAGCTCGGTCACGGGAAGCTCGGTACCGTTGGCGCGATTGACGCGGCGCTGCGGCGGTTTCCAGGGCAAGGGAAAGTTGCTCTTGCGTCAGCCCCCATTGCGCGCGCTGCCGTGCCAAGCGAAGTCGCGTCCGGGCGCACGTCCCCGATCTGCCCGCCCATATCTATTTGCGCAGGTTGAGATCGTGCGAGCAGCGTTGGTGCAGCATTCGTGCAGCGGCCCTGCTCTGGTTTACCGTGCCCACCGCCGGTTGACTGCCAGGTCAGCAACCCACTTCCACCGAGGTTCTGACCGAGTGCCGTGAGCGGGGCTCTGTCCTGGCAGTTAAGGGGCTCGCTGGATAAGGAGACATCGTGAAGTTCTCTCAGCGATTCGTTGGCGAACGCGCGCCGCGATCCCATCGCGTAGACCATTGGCTCGCATTGCGCACCATCTTCTACCGTCCGATCCACCGGGGCTCGCTGGCCGCTCGTGCAGGACATCGGGCAGACGGGAGAAACTGGTGGTGAGACGATACCGCTGGCTGCGTTCTTCTCTCCGGGTTCCTGCCAGCGGCGGTGATGCGATGGTGCAGGACCGCATCCCGTGTCGGGACGGCCGGGGACGATGCGTGTGGATCTGCGTCCGCGTTCTTCTCGACGGCAACGTTGGGATCGACTTTCCGGAGCAGGGCACGCTCTACGTCCGTCCGCTCGATCTTGGACGCCTACGTAGCGCCCTCCGGTCGGCCGTACTGATCGAACAGGCATCGCTCGAATGGCAAGGACGCCTTGCGCCGTAGGTGTTCTCCGCACAAGTGCGTTTCCTCCTGATCTCCGATCCTCGTCCTATATGGAATGTTCCATGCTGCGGGAGACGTGAAACGGGCCTGAAACGCCCGCACCTTCACTGAGGTGATCTCAGAGAAATGGGGGCGGGGTGCGGGAGGCTTGTGAGCAGGGGGTTGTGAAGACAGGACGTGGGGTCCTGGTAGAAGAAGGTCTCGCTACAAGATCGTCTTCGTTACCAAGGACCCCACGTGATTACCTATACTGCCACGCTCGATGTCGACGACGAACTCACCCGCTACCTGTCGCGGCTGCTGGCCGCCGAACGCCGCCGGCGCCTCACCCCGCGCGGGCGACGGGCGTTGACCCCGTTCAAACAAGCGGTTCTGGGGCTGCGGTGGTTCCTCGACCGCACCCCGATCCCGAAACTGGCCAGGGACAACAACATCGGCCGCGCCACCGGGTACCGCTATATCGACGAGGTCATCGACGTCCTCGCCGATCAGGCCCCTGATCTGCACGAAGCACTCGAAGACGCCGCCGGGCAGGGGGCGGCCTACGTCATGGTGGACGGCAAACTGTTCAGCACCGACCGCCTCGGCGAAACCACCGAGAACAAAAACGGCATCCTCATCGACCGGTGGTTTTCCGGCAAACACCACACCCAGGGCGGCAACGTCCTGATGATCACCGACCCCACCGGATTCCCACTGTGGACCTCACCGGTGGAACCCGGCAGCGTCCACGACAGCACCAGCGCCCAAGAGCACGTCCTGGGCGCCCTGTACTGGGCCTATTCCGAACTCGACCTACCGACCCTGGGCGACGGCGGATTCCAGGGCTCCGGCATCGGGGTGTTCACCCCGATCAAACACAGCAAAAGCGCCCCCAAGGGCTGCCCACTGGATATCGACAACAAAACCTACAACGCCCTGCTCAGAGGCCTGCGCGCACTCTGCGAACGCGGCTTCGCCCTGCTCACCCAACGCTGGCGCACCCTCCAACACATCACCGCCAGCCCCCGCAAGATCACCACCATCGTCCAAGCCGCGCTCACCCTCACCCGCCACGAACACGGCAAAATCCACTGAGATCACCTCAGTGAAATCGCCGGTTATGGCACGCCGCCGGCGTCCGCGAAGCGGAGGGTGCAGACCGCGAGGGCACGGCTGGTGTCGGCATCGAGGAGGACCACATCGGCACACTGTTCCGTCGGGTCGCTCGCCCGCGTGAAGCCCTGCACGTCGACCGCGATGACCGTGTTCAGGTCGGCGTTGCCGAGAAAGCACAGCTTCTGGTCCAGCACTACGCGGTTGAGGAAAGCTGCGTCGGTGCGGCCAAGGGCGCGCCAGAATTGGAGGAGCGACCAGTCGACGATGGCGAAGTAGGTCGCGAAATAGAGCAGTCCTACGCCGTTGAGATCTCGGCTGACATCGACCGGATACTTGAGCCGGAGCGGCTCCCCGAAGGGACGATATTCGTCGGATCTATCCGGCAGAAATGTGTGCTGGGAGCGGGCCATATGGCAGGTGGGACGCGGCGAGTATTTGCGCGGTAAGGTCGGCAGATGGGCATGCCGGAAATCGACCGGGGACGACCGCAACAGATTTGTGTTCCCGCCGCCGTCGCTTCGCGTGATCCAGCGGTTGAAGGTCTCCACATACAAGCAATCCGGATTGCGGGAAGAATAGAATTCTTCCGGATCGACGCTAGTTTCGGTCAGCGTCGGGTCAGGATCATGGCCGACCGGTGTCCGCGCGATGCGGTGCAGCGTGAGAACCGATTCACTACCGAGGCTGAATACGCTTGAGGTAACGTGCAGCAGGTCGCCGAAACCGGGGGTACGAAGATGAAATTCGCTGGAACCCCTGATGTGGTAATAGTAAAAGGAAAGATAGGTGGGCGCCCCCGACTGATTCCGGGCGTTGAGGACCTGGATACCACACAGAGCGCTCACGGCATCCCATGTCCAGTCGCCGATACGCCCGCACAGCAGCGAGGTCTGACCGCACATGCTGGGTTGTACCAGCTCGGTCCGGGCAACGGTGGTGCTATCGACACGCCGCAGGTTCGGCACGAGCAGCGGCGGGCTGGACTGCCTCGAGAGTGCTATCGACATGGTAGGCAACTCCATCCGTCTCGAACACCGAACATGACGCGCGCGTCGTTGCCGAGGCACACCGGAGCCACTACCGTGCCCGCTTCGCAGCGTTCAGTGGCGAAAAGAAATAAGGATCATGCCGGAACGTGATATGTTTATGTCTCCGCGATGAGTTATGAGATCAGCGACGTCGTTCTTTGCCGAACAAGCTATAGCCGCGGCTAAGGCCGCGCAACGCCTACCGCCCGTTTGTGCCCGTTTGTACTCAAAATTTGACCGGCCGGGCAGATTCTTCGAATGGTGATTACGTGTGACATGCCTTCCGCTTGCACGTTTCAGTGCTTTTTAAGCTGAGAAACCCGGAAATGGTCGCGTCACGGGCCTTTTCGGCGATTGATCTCGGCCACCCACCGCTACGCACACACTTGTGAAACACTCTCTGGTCAGTGCCCGGGGTTACGTGCTTCGATCAGGTGTAGGTAGGAGGTAGGAGTAGCTCCCGTGTAGGTGAGCCCCGCCCGTTCGAAAAGTTTGGCGAAGTCGTCCTCGGCGCGTTCACGCGCGCCGAGCAGGACGAACATGTGTAGGTCGATCATTGCTTCGGCCGCGGACAGACGTCCAGTGTCGTCGAGCAGAAGCTCAAGGACGACGACACGGGCTCCTGGCCCGGCAGCCTCGGCACACCGGGACAGGATGCGCACGCACGTTTCGTCGTCCCAGTTGTGCAGCACGCCGCGGAGCAGGTAAAGATCGCCCGCGGGTGGGACTGATTCGCGCGCGTCACCCGAAACGATCTCGCACCGATCGGCCAGCTCGCCGCAGCGCAGGTCGGCAAGGGCGTGGGCCACCACCTCCTCGGTGTCGAACAAGACGCCGCCGATGTGTGGGTGGCTGCGCAGGAGATCCCGCAGCAAGCTGCCTTCGCTGCCGCCGACGTCGACGACCCGTTTGACGCCGGTCAGGTCGAGGGCATTGATCAGTTCGTCGTTCCTGGCGGGCTCGTTGGGGTCATTCATCGCCGCGTGGAACGCTTCGCGCTTGTCCTCGTGACGTGACAGGAAACCGTAGAAGTCCAGCTCGTGGAGCGTGACGAATGGGCAGTCGCCGTTGCGCACGCCGTCGGCCAGTCGATTCCACGCCTGCCAGAAGCTCTCCTCGGTGAGAGCCTGAACGATCAGCTGTCCCACTCGCCCCGAGCGAAGCAGGTCGGAGGCCGCGTTCTGCTCGTATTCGTTCTCGCCCACGGGGCGGAAAACGCCGATTGCGCTCAGGGCTCGCAGCAGGCGTTGCAGGATTGCGGGGTGACTATCGGTGCGTCGTGCAAGTTCTTGGACCGACACGCTGTCATCGCCAACGGCATCAGGCAGCCCGAGTTGCATGGCGGCGCGCAGCACGTGCGCCGCGCAGGCATAGGTCATGAGTTGCCCAAACGGGTCGCGTTCGCCGTCGTGCCTATTCGGTACCGGGCCGCTTGACGTTTCGGTGGTCATCAGGTGTCTCCTCTGCCGTCAGGACAGCCATCGCGCGAGCTGGGCATACATAAGTCGGGGATCCCGGAGTCCAGGCGGCGACGGTAACTCCCGCAGGGGGGCGCTACCGGCACCGCTACGCAAATCTAGTGCTCCGTTAGCTGGTCACGGCCGCCAGCGCACGGCTGCTGCGGCGGCGAAGTCTCCGGTGTGTGCGAACCCGGCCAACATGAGCAACGAGCCACCCGGGATGGTGCCGTCCTGGATCGCGCGGTCGAGAGTCACCGGAATGCCTGCGCCGAACATGTTGCCGCAGTCGTCGAACGTGTCGGGGTGCCGTTCCGGCGGTAGCCCGAGCTCTTCGCGCCAGTTGCTCAGGAAGGTCCGGTTGGGCTGGTTGGTCACCAGCACGTCGATGTCTGTGGTGTGGGCACCGATTCGCCGGCAGGCCCTCCTGACCACCTCGGGTACTACTCGGTTGCCGTGGTGCAGCACTTCCTTGACCGAGGCGTCGGTGAATTGGAAATGCAGTTCGCCGGTTCCGGGCTGCCAGTACTTGCGGCCGTCTGTGCAACCGAGTTTCATGTGGCCGGCGAGGTCGCTGTTCACCAGGGTTTCGACATGCAGAATCGGCGAATCGGCGGACGCCGTCAGCAAGGCGACAGCCGCGCCGTCGCCGGGGATCGCCGCCTGGGACAGCTTGCGGACCTGGGGCTGGACGAACATCTGGCCGCCCATGTTGGCGACGTTGCACACCAGCGCGGATGTCGCCTGCTCGGCCTGGAGCAATTGGCGCGCCACCTTGAGCATGTAGACAAACGACACGCAGGTGGCGTTGTGCAGGTCGATCACCCACTCCGGATTCGCACCCACGCGGTGGGCAAGTTCGCCGCCGCAGCCATAAATGGGAACGTCGAGCAGCATCGTGTTGGTGACGATGGCATCGACCGACCGGATGGCCGCCGACCCATGCCGTTCGACCAGTGCGGCAACGGCGCGCTCGGCCATGTCCGCGGCCGTTTCGTCCGGGGCGATGTGGTGCCGGTACGACGGGGCCTTGAACATCACGCTTCCGGCCTGTTCATCCGATTCCGCGTAGCGGGTGAAGTACTCCACCGGAATTCGGTTCTTGGGCAGGTAGCTGCTGACATCCAGCAAGCTGATCTGCTTCACGCGTCCACCTCGGACCAGTTGGGGATCAGAGACGTGCCTGTTGCGTGGCGATGTTCGCAGATATTCTTGAGGTTTTGCAGTTCGAGCCAGTGCGCGGCGTAGAACAGGTCCCACAGTTCCCCGACCCATTGCCGGTTGGGACTGGGAACCAGTTCCGGCCACGGATTGTCGGCGTAGAAGGGGTGGCGGCAGTTCGTCCACAGCAAGACGGTGCCCGGCCGGTTGAAGACGAGCTGGGAGTCGATGACCCGGAACAGGTAGATCATCCACAGATGCTTCCCCTGGTCCCATGCACAGTGGTAGTCCACCGTCATGGCCTCCGGGTTGGCCACCGTCCGGGTGTAGATCTGGGTGCTGTCGCCCATCATTTCGTCGCCGACCCACAACCCGGCCTCGTCGGTCTCCCGCAACTTGCGCAGGGTCAGGGTCCACTCGGCGAGGCTACGGGTGTCGGCCATGTACTCGTAGACCTCGCGTGCCGGGGCATCGATGTGGTCGCTGATCGAGCAGTACTGGCCGAAAACCTCGTCGTGCCGCCATTTTCCCGGTGTGATGTCCCGCATCTTGGCTAGGACCTCGTGCCGTGAACAGTTCTCGATGCGGAACAGGCCGGGTACGCCGCTCAGGGTGGACACGATATTCATCTCCTTGCGAGGAAAGAGGTAACGGGCGGGATCTCGTCAACGTCGCAGTCGACCGAGATGAACACTGGTCCCGGCGACGTGCGCGTGTCGGTGAGTGCTTGTGCCAGTTCCTGGGCCGATGCGGTGCTGCGCGCCTCAAGCGCGGGGAACATGGCATCAACACCAGCGGCCAGGTTCGCTGGGCCGAATCGGTTGTAGCTGTACTCGCTTCCGTAGAAGACCTGTTCTCGGGTCACACACATCGCGTGGGCGTTGTTGTTCAGCACGATGAAAGTGATCGGCAGGCGGTACTCGACCGCGGTGTGCAGCTCGGAACCGTGCATGTAGAACGCGCCGTCACCGGCCACGACATAGGTCCGGGCGGATTTGTCGGTGTTCGCGAAGTGCGCACCGATCGCGGCGCCGAAGGTGTATCCCATTCCGCCCATGCCGAGCGTGAGCACGAATCGCCCGTGCCGGGGCGCGGAAAGATGGTGGATCGCTGCCGCACCGCAGTTTCCCGCGTCGACGAACACTGCCGCGTCGCTGGGCAACGCATCGCCGATGACGGTCATGGTCTCGCGGTATCCGAGCCCGTTGCCGGACCGCGGAGGTACGACGAGGTTCCTGATGCCCGTCGCCCTGGTGATCGACCGTGTAAACCCGGCACTCAGGCGGGTGGTCAGTGCGGGCAGTGTCTCAGTCAGCAGCCCGGCCACCACGAGCGCCTCGATATAGGGAGGCTCTTCGGCCACGCATACCACGGGAATCTTCGCGAGCAGATCGTCCAGCCCGTCACGAGCTATCACCGGAAGCCGGGTGCCGACCAGAAGGCACGCCGACGCCTCACCCAGGTGCTCGGCCACGGTGGGATGCCCCATGCCCCCGGTGACACCGACGAAGCGCGGATCGCTGTTGTCGAAGACGTCTTTGGCGTCCGGGGTGACGGCAACCCTAGCCCCGAGGGCATCGGCGAGTTGCCGGAGAGAACCGCGAACGTCAGCTCTGGCCACACCATCGCCTGCGACCACGATGACACCGCTTGCGTTACGTGCCTCTTCCAGCACCGAGACCGCGCGGGAGAGGTCGTATTCGGGCGGTGCGTCTGCGCCCCGCGCACGCGGCGGCATGTAGTGCGTCCGGCTGCTCACGTCCTGCTGCATGTCCTTTGGCAGCAACAGGACAGCAGGTCCGCCAGGGGAAGACAAGGAGGCGGAGACGGCGTCACCGAACCGGGCAGGCAGTTCGTCGGGGGAACTCACCCGGGCGCAATAGCGCGATACCGAGCCGAAAATGTCTTCGGCGTTGAGGGTTCCGCTTTGCCCGCTGGAGTCTTGGAAGGACCCCCTTCCGTTGAGCTGGGATGGGGGCTGACCGACCAGCGCGAGTACGGGAACGCGGGACGTGTACGCCTCGCCCAGGGCGGGTACTACGTTCAAGGCCGCGCCACCCGAGGTGGTGGCGACGACACCGAGACGACCGCTGGTCCGAGCGTAGCCATCCGCCATGGTTCCCGCGGAGAATTCGTGCTTGGCGAGGATTCCGGTCACCGCCGGGCTGTGGTGCAATGCGTCGTAAAGATCCTCGATGTTGGCCCCACCCACGCCGAACACGTGCGTGGTCCCGAGGGCGGCCAGCTCACTCACCAGGTAGTCGACCGCCCTGGCCGGTGCCGTGGCCCGAGGAGCTGCGGTGCGGCAGGCGGTATCGCCCGCTTGCGCCGAATTTGAGCAGTCCGCGCTTCGCATACAGTCCTCTGAATATCTTGAGGTGAGCCAACACTGGAACGACGGCCATGTCGTGGTGACCCGCATACCGCAGGGAGGTCTTGCACAGAATAGGGCAGGGCAGCCTCTTCCACGAGCGTATCGAGGCCATGATTTCCCGGTTCATCCAATGGGGTTCAATAGCAACCCAGACCTAGCAACCCAGATCCTGCCCTGCCCTGTCTATCGTCCCAGCAGGAGTGACAACCACCGATCCTGGATGGCGGAATTGTGTCTTGCGCTCGCAAATGCTGACCAAGCGTCAATGATGTGCGGCAGCGGCGCACGGCCACCCAATCGTGCACTCGACCGGGCGTCGCGCTAGGCCGAAGATCTCCTAGTAAGAGGCCCAGACGGCGAGGCATCGCCACGGATTCCTGAAGGGGCATCGAGGAGACCAACAGTGCACCAGCCAACGGAAACATCTAGGTGTCCGAAACTTCATCGACATTTGTCCAAGGCCACCGACCACACCGGATGCACAACGGAAGGACGGAGCACATGCGGGTACTCTTCGTGGCGTTCCCGGCACACGGACACCAGCTCCCGCTGGTTCCGCTCGCTTGGGCCGCACGGGTTGCCGGCCATGAAGTCCTGTTCGCCGGCGATCGCACGACCGCAGATCTGATTGTGCCTGCCGGCCTCCCCACGATCGAGATCTCCGACATTGATGTCTTCGCCACCTGTGATCGCATACTTGGCTTCACCCGCGCTACCGACACGCAGATCTACCTGGAAACCATCAGGGAATGGCACTACAACGGAGCGCTCCCCGATGTCATCGCCAAGATCTTCGCCCTGGCCGGAGATCTCACGGCAGAAGGGCTCATCCGCGTCGCGCGGGAATGGTCGGCCGACGTCATAGTCTACGAGCCGTTCATGCCGGTGGCGCAGCTGGCAGCGAGCGTTCTCGGAATCCCGGCTGTCATGCACGGAATAGGAATTCCCTTCCCCAGCATGACAACGATGTTCGCCAAGACGAGCAAGGCTTGGAAACAATGTGGCGGTGGTATTCCGCCAACCGCACCCGCGGCGACGATCGACGTGTGGCCCGCCAGCATGCGACCGTCCTATCTGGACTCCGGCTGGCCCATGCGATACTGCCCGTACAACAAGGGGGCCGTGCTCCCGAAGTGGCTGCACGAACCGCTCGTAAGACCTCGTGTCTGCATCACCATGGGCACCGCGGTTCCGGTGACCGGGGGCACGCAAGCGCTCGACTTGGCAATAGACGCGGTGTCCAAGTGCGACGTCGACGCCGTGGTCCTTGACTCCTCGGCGCGTGCCGGGGACTCGCTACCCGACAACTGCCGTAGTGTCGGCTGGATTCCCCTGAACGCGATTTTGCCCACCTGCTCGGCCCTCATCCACCACGGTGGCGCGGGAACGACTTCCGCCGCGCTGGCAGCCGGCGTCCCGCAACTGGTCATTCCGCATTTCGCGGATCAACCCGCCAACGCGGAGGTGGTCGCGGACCGCGGCGTCGGGTTGTGCCTGCGGCCGGATGAAGTCGAGTCCGACTCCATCCGCAACTGCCTCGGCCGGATCCTTGACGACGCCGCGATATCCATCGTCGCGGCAGCGGTACGTGCGGAGATCAACTCCATGCCATCGCCCAGCGAACTGGTCGAACGGCTGGCTGCGCTGGCCGCCGCACGGTCCACCGAAAGTCGATAGCACGCAGAAAGAGGTGCCGGATGGCAAAGGTGAAAGTGAAACCTTGGGGCCCGGTGGAACCGCTGCTGCGAAGTGCGGCATGCGGCGAGCACGAGCTGGCCTCCACGATCGAGCGTATCGGGCTGGAACAAACGACCGACGTCGTCGTAGCCGAGATGGAGATGCGCTGTGAGCCGCCTCGGCTCTCGTCGAGCGTTCCGTTCCGATTCGAGGTGCTGTTCAAGGACGCGCGATCAACACGCGATCTGACGATCGGCAGCAACGGACTCGCGGTCGCGCACCACCACGAAGCACCGGTTGCCGTTGTCCGGTTTGACGCGATCGACCTGCTCGAAAGCCTTTTCGGGCCGTCCGGCCGCCGACCGCATGTCAGCCGCGAGGTGGAGTGGGATTACGACAGGGCGCTGACGAGCTCAACCGACTGGGACGTGAATTTCCGGCGCTGGCACGAGATGACCACGGCGATGGAATGTCTGGTCGCGGCGTGCTCGGTCGTTGCCGATGATCTCGGCAGGTTGTCGGCGCGTTGCGGCTCCGACAAGTGGGCCAACCTCCACTGGTATACCCAGCACTACGAACACCACTTCGCCCGGCTTCGCGACGAACCCGTTCGCATGCTGGAGATCGGGATCGGCGGCTATCAGCTGACGGATCAGGGTGGGGCGTCGCTGAGCATGTGGCAGCGCTACTTCCGCCGAGGGCTCGTGTACGGTCTGGACATCTTCGACAAGCCCGGGGTCCGCGGCTCACGCATCCGGGCCGTCCAGGGGGACCAGAGCGACCCCGAGTTCCTTGACGATCTTGGTCGTGAGCTCGGCCCGTTCGACATCATCATCGACGACGGCAGCCACGTCAACGATCACGTGAAAACATCGTTTGCGGCGCTTTTCCCGCATGTCCGGTCCGGCGGCCTGTACGTCATCGAAGACCTGCAAACCGCCTACTGGCCGGGATTCGGTGGAAACGACCGTGATCGGACCGCCAGCGACACCTCGATGGGCATGCTCAAGACACTCGTTGACGGGCTCAACCACAAGGAAATGCCTATGCGGGCACGAAACGGTCAATCCTACACTGATCGTCATATAGTGGGCGTGCACTTCTATCACAACCTCGCGGTGATCGACAAAGGCCTGAACGCGGAGGCGCCGATTCCCGCTTGCATCAGCGAGGTCTTCTCGGAGGAGAAGCAGTACACCGGTGGGGCCGTGAACTTCGGAAGCTTGGCCTCCGCGTCAACCCCTGACGGGTCCGCCGCGCAACCTGTGGGGGAAGACTGATGGACGGCAACGCCGAGAGGTACCTTGGCCTGCTCAAGAAGACCTTGACCAACGTCATCTATGAAGACACCCCCACGCCGAACCCGTGGCTGTCCGGTGGCACTCCCTACGACGCCTCGGCCAGAATCGAAGGACGGGACTGGCCGAGCGCGGCGCACACAATGGTTGGCCTGAAACGACTCGACAGCCTGCATGAGTGTCTGAATCGGGTTCTTGCCGACAACGTGCCCGGGGATTTCATCGAAACCGGAGTATGGCGGGGCGGAGTCTGCATCTTCATGCGCGCCTTCCTGGCGGCGCACGAATGCACGGATCGCACCGTCTGGGTGGCAGACTCGTTCGAGGGTTTTCCCGACGTGGCGCAGGGAAGTCACGAACTGGATAGAGAAATCCCGTTCCAGGAAGCGAACGAGGTGGTGGCGGTGCCACTCGCCACCGTCCAGGACAACTTCAACCGGTACGGGCTGCTCGACTCGCAGGTGAAGTTCCTACGTGGCTGGTTCAAGGAGACCTTGCCTCGCGCGCCGATGACACGGCTCGCGCTGCTACGACTCGACGGCGATCTCTACGAATCGACCGCAGACGGGCTCGAAAACCTTTACCCCAAGCTGTCTCCCGGCGGATTCGTCATCGTCGACGACTACGCCCTGCCGAGCTGCCGGCAAGCCGTGCACGAGTTCCGGGAAAGGAACGGGATCCAGGACCCCATCGAGAACATCGATTACACCGGGGTCTTCTGGCGGCGTTCGGCGTAGGAAGCGGGCGTTTTCGCGCGAAATCGTCGTCGGCTCCGCACCAGGGCCGCCGATTTCGCGCGAAAACGCCAACCCATCCGGAAGCCAGGCTCGGCCCGGGCCTGCGGTCAAGGTGGGGCGAAGGGGAAGGGTTAGGTTGCCTTTTTTCCAGCTTCTTGACGGCTGACGGCGCATAGTCGCCGCATCTGTGGGGTGCACGGTCTGGTGCCGGGACTTGGCTGGCTCATACTACGGTGTGATGGTTGTTTCTGGCTGGTTCAACGTTGAGCTGAGTGGGTGGCTGGTGTGTCGGTGCTGGTGCCGGAGGAGGTGAGGCGGCTTTTTCAGGTGTTGACCGGCGAGGACATGACGGATGCGGACGAGGATGCGTTGTTCGCGGTGGCGGAGCGGTTGGAGTTGGGTGCGGCAACGGTGGAGGTGTTGGGTCCGGCGGTGCGGGAGGTGGTAGGTCGGGTGCGGGGTGGGTTTTCGGGTAAGGCGGCGGACCGGTTCGTGCAGCGGTTGGAGGCGTTTGGTCCGGTGCTGGAGGCCGGTGGTGCGGGGTTGCGGGAATTGGCGATGTTTGTGCGGAATCTGGCCTTGCAGGTGCAGTATCTGAAGTTCGTGACGGTGGGGGGCCTGCTGCTGTTGTTGGCGGAGGTGGCGTGGGCGGTGTCGATGGCGGGGCTGACGGCGGGGGCGAGTATGGCGTGGTTAGCGGCCCGGTTTGCGGTGATGCGGTTCCTTTTATCGCGGTGGTGGGGGCAGTTATTCACCCGTTTGGCGGTGGCCCAGGTCGTGGGGATCGGGTTGCAGCTGATGGTCGAGGTGGGGGCGCAGGGGGCGCAGTTCGTACTGGGGACCCGAAAGAAGTGGGACGGCCAGCTGACGGCCATGGCAGTGGGAGTGGGCTCGTTCAGTGCCTTGCTGGCAGTGCCGCTGTCGGCGTTGGGCAATGTGGTGGGTAATGCGATCACCAAGGTTCTGGTGCGCGGTCTGGGCGATGAGATCGATGCAGAGTTGCTGACGGCAGCCGCGAAACATGCGGCGGAGGAGCATGCGCAGTTTTATCCGTTGTCGTCGATGGCCCGCTTCGCTGATGTGGTCTCGAAGAATATTGAGGATTACACCGGGATGTCGGTGCGGGCGATGTGGGCGGCCCGTTTCGGTCACGGGCTGGGGGAGTCGCTGGAAGAGGGCCTGACCGAGATGTTCGGCGAGGCGGGGTATGGGGCGCTGAGTGGTCTGGGGGCGCAGTGGAATCCGTTCTCCTTCACCGCGGGGTTGTCCGAGGCGGTGGGGTCGGGTATCGGGAACATCGCGGGCCTGGCATTGCGGGGTCAGTTGACTCCGGAGGGTCGAGCCCGGGACACCGCCGCCGACGCGGATACCGGTGCCGCAGTGGATGGGGATGCCAAGGCCGGTGTGTCTGAGGCACCGGATACCGGGGCGCTCTTGTGGCATGACGGTGATACGACGGCCCCGGGTGTGCTGCGGGCGCAGGACAGGGCGGGCGCGCCGCCGCCACCTTACAGCGCGCGTCAGATTGACGACCGCGTTAGCGGCGATTCGTCGGGTTCGGGCGGCGCAGCCAGCGTAAGGGATTCCCGTGCCGGTACGCCCCCGCCTGCCTACAGCATGGTTGCTGGTAATGACTCCAGCACAACTCGAAGATCGTCTGATGTGGACAGTTATCCGCAGCAGGCCAGCGAGGGGTACGAGGAGCTGGATGCTTTGGTGAGCCCGTCGACTGCTGTTCCTGCGGGTGAAACGCTGGTTGTGGGGTCGACGGAAAGTGCGGAGACGGTGTCGGGGGGTGCCGATGCTGATTCCACGGCTACCGACACAACAGCTACCGAGACGGCCGAGTCCGAGTCGGAGATGCAGAGCCATGCCGAGCAACGACCGGCTTCGACCGGTGTAGCGGGGTGGACGGTGTCGGATCTGCCTTGGGAGGCCGAGCGGGCTCGATCGGTCGGCGGGCCCCGTGCGGTAGCAATGCGGATAGTGCAGGGCACGCATGATGTGGTGGCGTTGGCGCGTGGCGATGCGGGTGTGTCGCTGGATGATGTGGTGGTTTTGGTCGCGGCGAGAGCCGGCGAGTTTGGCCGCGACGCGGCCATGCGGTTCTCCCAGGAATTGGCGGCCGCACTTGGTACCCCGGGCACGGGGTTCGCTGTCCGCGCCGGAGCAGGGCCAGATCGGCAGGGCGTGGGGCTTGAGGACGTTGCGTATAGCGGTCAGAGAAGTGAATGGATCGCCGAGCGTGAAGACCGTGGCCTTGAGGGGCGTCGTGTCGATGATTCGGTCGATGAAGGTGCCGCACGAACGCCTGTGGGTCCGGATGACGCGGCGGTAAGACTTAAGAGCGCGGAAGAGTTGCGGGAGCAGGCGCGGGTGGAGGCGCGGCGTGCTCATGACGCGGGTGAGCCCTACAACGGTGCGACCTTGGCGGAGAGGTTTGGGAAGGGCGAAAGGTGGGGTTGGCAGCGGCTTGCGGAGATCCGGGATTCGGGTGCCGCGAGCCGGGAGGCATTGGAGGAGCAGGAGCGGGCGCGGGTGGAGGCGCGTCGTGCGCGTGACGCGGGTGAGCCCTACAGCGGCGCGGCCTTGGGGATGAAGTTCGGGAAGAGCGGAAGGTGGGGTCGGTTGCGGCTCGCGGAGATCCAGGATGAGGGTGGCGTGGACATACACGCATTGAGTGAGCAGGTGCGGGCGCAGGCGCGGGTGGAGGCGCGGCGTGCCCGTGACGCGGGCGAACCCTACGACGGCGTGACACTGGCGAAGAAGTTCGGGAGGGGCCCGTCGTGGGGTAGGCAGCGGCTTGCCGAGATCCGAAATCAGCACGATCTGAGTGATGCGAGCCGCCAGGTTTCGGGGCAAGGGGAGCAGGATGCGTTACTCGCGTTGCTTCAGCTGAACCGCGGCGATCAATCATCGGGTACGGGCGCCGCGGCCGGCGCGGTGGTTCCGGGCTTACCGTCTGGTCCTGCGACGGTGTCGGCGGCCCCGGATGCTCGTACGGCGGCTACCGGCATGACTGTGCCTGAGGCGGTCTTGGGCGGGCCCGGCCGGGTCGCCGCCGAGTCGGCAGGGGGTGCTGCCGAGAGGGCTGGATTGGCTGCGGTCTCGGTGGATTTCGTTGGTGAAGGCGGTGGCCGTAAGCGACGTCGTGTCGATGATTCGGGCGATGAAGGTGCCGCACGCAGGCCGGTGGATGAGGCGGTGCGTGAGGAGCGGTCGGAGGAACATGCGGTCCCTGAGGAGCAGTTGTGGGAGCAGGCGCGGGAGGAGGCGCGGCGTGCTCGTGACGCGGGTGAGCCCTACACGGGCGTGGAACTGGGGAAGAAGTTCGGGAAGAGCGAAGGGTGGGGCCGGTCGCGGCTTGCCGAGATCCGCAATGAGCCTGGTGCGAGCCGGGAGGAATTGGACGAGCAGGAACGGGAGCGGGCCCGGGTGGAGGCGCGTCGCGCTCGCGACGCGGGTGAGCCTTACACCGGTGTGGCATTGGCGAAGAAGTTCGGGAAGAGCGAAGGGTGGGGTCGGTCGCGGCTTGCGGAGATCCGGAATGAGCCTGGTGCGAGCCGGGAGGAATTGGACGAGCAGGAACGGGAGCGGGCCCGGGTGGAGGCGCGTCGCGCTCGCGACGCGGGTGAGCCTTACACCGGTGTGGCATTGGCGAAGAGGTTCGGGAAGAGCCAAACGTGGGGCGCGGCGCGGCTTGCGGAGATCCGGTCTGAGGAGGGTGTGAATTTGGCGGTGCGGCGGCAGGAAGCGATGCGTGAGGAGCAGCTGCGGGAGCAAGCGCGGGTGGAGGCGCGGCGTGCGCGTGATGCGGGTGAGCCCTACAACGGCGCGACGTTGGGGGAGCTGTTCGGGAAGAGCGAAGGGTGGGGGCGGCAGCGGCTTGCGGATATCCGGGATGCGGGTGGTACGGGCCGGGATCCAGTAGGTGACCAGCTGCGGGAGCAGGCGCGGGCGGAGGCGCGTCGCGCTCGTGACGCGGGTGAGCCCTACACGGGCGTGGAACTGGGGAAGAAGTTCGGGAAGAGCGAAGGGTGGGGCCGGTCGCGGCTTGCCGAGATCCGCAATGAGCCTGGTGCGAGCCGGGAGGAATTGGACGAGCAGGAACGGGAGCGGGCCCGGGCGGAGGCGCGTCGCGCTCGCGACGCGGGTGAGCCCTACACCGGTGTGGCATTGGCGAAGAAGTTCGGGAAGAGCCAAACGTGGGGCGCGGCGCGGCTTGGGGATATCCGGTCTGAGGATGGCGTGAATTTGGCGGCGCGGCAGCAGGAAACGTGCGAAGCGTCGGGCCGGTCGCGGGGGTAAGCGTCGCTTCGGGGATTACGTCGCGCGCGTCGGGTCGACCAGGCTCTGGGGACGCAGGTCCGTCCAGTGCCGGTGCACGTAGTCGAGGCTGTGCTGCCGGCTGTCCGCCGGCTGGGCGATGGTCCATCCCTGCGGCACCTCGATCTGGGACGGCCACAGGGAGTGCTGGCCTTCGTCGTTGACCAGCACCAGATACTGGCCGTCGGGACTCTCGAACGGGTTGGTCGGCACGGCGTTCCTCCTCAGTCGTTGTCGTGTTGCGTTGCGGGAGCGCGGGATTCCTTGGACGTGGGTAGCTCCCGCATGGAGCGCAGGGGAGACAACAGGACCCAGACCGCCGAAAGCACCATCCCCGCGCCCGCGAGGGCCAGGGCGGCACGGACGTCGATCCACTCGCCGAGCGCACCACCGATGACGCCGCCCAGCGGGATGATTCCCCAGATGAAGAAACGCACCGTGGCGTTCAGCCGCGACATCATCTCATCCGGGCAGATGCTCTGCCGGAAGCTCATCTGGGCCACGCTGTAGACGATCAGGCCGTAGTTGACGACGAACCACGGCAGCGCGAACAGCAGCACGCCCCAACCGGCCTGGGTCAGCGGCACCAGCAGCGCGGCGGGCATGCAGACCAGGAAAGGCAGCCAGAGCATCCGCGCGGGTCCGAACCGCCGCGACACCAGCTGGGTCGTCATCGCCCCGACGAGGCCGCCGATCCCGCCGAAGGCCATGAGCGCGCCGACCATCCACTGGGGCAACCGGGCCTCGTCGACCAGCAGGACGATGAGCAGCGGGGTCGCCACGGCGTAGCTGAAGTTGAAAGTGGCCGAGGAGCCGGTGATCGCACGGATCAGCGGGTCACCGAGGACGTAGCGAAGCCCAGCGGCGATCTCGGGTAGCATCGGCTTGCGCTCGCGTTGGTGCTGCGGCCGTTGCTGTGCGCTGATGCGGAAGATCGACGCAGCCGACGTCGCATAGCACAGGGCCTGGAAGCCGACGGCGTTGGAAGCACCGATCAGATCCGCTAGCCCACCGCCGACGGCGGGGCCTGCCACCTGCGAGACCGAGCGGCTGCTTTCGAGTTTCGCGTTGCCCTCCAGCAGGTGTTCCTTGCCCACCAGGGTCGGCAGGTACGACTGGTAGGCGACGTCGTAGAACACCGCTGCCACGCCGCCGAGCAGCGTGACGACCAGCAACTGGGTCATGGTCAGCCAACCGAACCACCAGGCGAGCGGGACGCTGCACAGCAGCAGCGCGCGGGCGGTGTCGGACAGCACCAGCACCGGGCGGGCGGGCAACCGGTCCACCCACACACCTGCGGGCAGCCCGATGACCAGGAACGCCACCGTCTGTGCCGCGTAGAGCAGCCCCAGCTGGAACGGCGTGGCGGCCAGCGCTGTCGCGGCGACCAACGGCATGGCGACCCGGCTGACGTAGGTGCCGAACATGCTCGCGGTCTGCCCGGTCCACAACCGGCGGAACTCGGGGTGTTTGAGCAGTGACATCTCAGGAACTTCCGGGTCAGTGGGAGTCTTCGTAGATCTCGCGGATCAGCGCCAGGTCGATGTCCGGAATCGGGTCGTTGCCGATGTTCCCGGTGATTCCGCCGACGAGCTGGTCGATGTGCTCGTGGGCGAACCCGTTTGTGCGCAACGTGCCCCCGGCACCGATGGTTTCGAGCATCTTGCCGATCGCGGTGACGGCGTCGTCGTGGCCGAGCAGGCGGCCGATGGTGGCGAAGCGGACCTCGGCATGCGGCTGGGCGCGGCGTAACCAGGCCGGGTAGACGATCGCCAGCCCGCGTCCGTGCGACACGCGGACTCCGGGCACCGAGCCCATTGCCTGCTGGAGGCGGTGGGGCAGGCACGTGCTCGCGTTGGCGACGTTGATCCCGCCGAGCAGCGCGGCGAGCGCGATGTCATCGAGCAGCCCGGGTTCCCGGTCTCCCGCGGCGGCGCGGGGCAGTCGCGTGCCGAGGATCTCCAGTGCCTGCTCGGCGAGCAGCCGGGTCACCGGATTGGCCCGCCGCGCCACGTACCCCTCGACCGAGTGCGCCAACGCGTCGAAACCCGCGTCCACCGCGACCGTTTCGGGCATGGTCAGCAGGAGATCCGGGTCGATGACCGCGATCGCTGGGAACAGCCGGTCGCCGCGGATGCCAGACTTCAGGTTCCGCTCGTCGTCGGTGATGATGGCGCCCTTGGTCACCTCGGCACCGCTGCCCGCCGTCGTCGGCACCGCCACCACGGGCACCGCGTCCGGGACGGCGGGCAATGTCGTGCCCACCAGCGGCCCGATCGGCCCTTCGCGGAGCCCGATGGCGGTGGCCTTCGCCGCATCGATCGCGCTGCCACCGCCGAGCCCCACCACGACGTCGCAGCCCGACCGCCGCGCCAGGTCGGCCGCCGCGTCGACCTCGCTGGCCAGGGGATCGGGGGAGACGCCGTCGTACACCGTGACGGCCACGCCACTGGCTTCCAGCGCTGCCGTGGCGGCATCCAGCACACCGTGGCGGCGCATCGCGCTCCGACCGCACACCAGGAGCGCGTGCCCGCCCAACGACTTGGTCCGCTCGCCGAGGTCGGCGAGCTTGCCCCTGCCGAAGACGACGACGGTCGGGTTGTGCAGTTCGATGATCACAGCGCGAGTTCCCTATTCGTCGGGGTGAGCGCATCGAGGACGGGTACCGTCCCGTGCGCGAGGTAGTGCAGGGCTGACCCGCCACCGGTGGAAACCGGTCCCTGCCAAGGCAATTCGGCAACCGTGTCGCCGCCGAGGAGCAGTGCTTGCACGGCGGGTGCGCCGAACGCGTCGAGTACGGCAGTGGCGCTGGTGCGGAATCCGTCCGAGAACCGGCACGGGGTACCGGCGACCAGCGCCCGGCCCCCGCGGGCCGCCAGCGTGCCGAGTCGCTCGCGCATCCACGGCATCGGTACGAAATCGACGATCGCCCAACCGCTGGGGATTCCGTCGCTGATCGCCACCGTCCTGGCGTCGTGGAAGCCGTTCTCGCCGATCCTGGCCATGACGACCTCCGACGGGATGTGCACCTCAGCGCGATCGTGTCGGCCGAGAACCGTGGTGGCCAACCGCAGGCAGCGGTCGGGCGACTCGCCCAGCTCGGAAGATCCGATGTCGTGGCCCAGTGCGCGCAGCACCGAGTTGAGCACGGCCCCGCCGGGGATCACGACGTCGTAGGTGCCGGTCATCGCGTCCAGGCCGATCACGGTCTTCTCGGGCTTGACGCCGCCGAGCACAGCCACGGAGTACCGGTCGGCGCGGCCGGCCCACGGCGCCAGCAGCTCCAGCTCGGTGAGCACACTATCCGCCAGGTAGCCGGGGCGGTGCTGGAGGATGCCGACATTGGAGGCGTGCGCGCGGTGGGCTTTGGAGAAACCGCCCACGGCGACGAAATCGCCGAGCGCGGCGAAGCGCCGCGCCAGCGTGGGATCGTTGCGCTGCTCGCCGTGATGTTCGCGGGTGTTGCCGAACACTGCCGCCGTACCGGGGCGCAGGGCGCGGGCCCGAGCCTCGGCCGCCGAAGTGTCGTTTTCCGGCACGTATGCCACGGTCCTGTCGAGCCGATCCGACAGGTACTCGGCGACGAAGTCGAGGTCGACCGCGGTACCGTCGCGGTGACTGCCCTGGTGGGAGAGGATCGCCACGCGACCGCCCGAATCCATGATGCGGCCGATGTCGCCGAGTTCGGTGTCGATGCGCGCGGTGCTAGACAGCGATCTGTCCACATTGAACCCCGCCGAGTAGATCCACCGTTCGCCTTCGCGGATCGGGCGATCGCGCAGCCGCGGTACCGCTGTCGCGACGCCGTGATGTTCAGAGCGCATAGCTGCGCAGTCCGAGGGTTTCGTCCAGGCCGAGCGCCACGTTCATGTTCTGGATCGCCGATCCCGCGGCTCCCTTGATGAGGTTGTCGGTCACCGCGACTATCTTGGTGATCCCGCGCCGGGCGTCGTGGTCGAGCCCGATGTGGCAGAAGTTGGAACCGACGACGCCGCGGAGGTTGGGGTAGATCTCGTAGCGCTTCTCGTTCAGTTCGCCCAGTTTGGGGAGGTCGACGACGAGGACGAAATGCTCCTTTTGGTGCCCGGCACCGTAGAAGTCGTGGTAGAGCCCGAGGAGTTCGTCGCGGCCGTGCTCGCGGGTCAGCCGCAGGTTCGCCTGGAGGTGGATGCCGCGGGCGAAGTTGCCGTGGCTGGTGTTGAAGTCGACCTCGACCGGTTCTCCGGTCAGTGCGCGGAAGAACGTCTCCAGTTCGGGCCCGTGGCGGTGCCCCTCGAGGCTGTAGGCGAGCATCGCGTTGCTGACTTCCGCGTGCATCAGGGCTTTCTTCGGTGTCACGCCCGCGCCGGAGGTGCCGTTGACGGCGTGTATCGACAAGGGCGCGCCCGCGTCGACGAACCCGTGCGCCAGTAGCGGTGCGAGTCCGAGGATCGCGGTGATCGCGTAGCAGCCGGGATTGGCGACGAGCCGGGACTTCCTGATCCGTTCGCGGTTGAGCTCGGTGACCCCGTACACCGCTTCGGCGAGGAGCTCGGGACTGGCGTGCCGCTTGCCGTAGACCGCCTCGTAGTCGTCCGGGCTGGGAAACCGGAAGTCGGCGCTGAGGTCGACGACGTGCGCACCGAGTTCGAGGAAGCGGCCCGCTGCCCGCATGGCTTGCCCAGAGGGCGTGCAGAAGAACACCACGTCGAGCTCCCCGGCCTGTTCGGTCAGCTCGTCGACGGTAACGAACTCCAGGCCGCTGCCGAGGAGATTGGGGTGCGTCGTGGCGAACGAGCCGGCGCCGCGTGCGGTGGGCAGGATGGTCCCCACGGCAGGGTGGCCGAGTAGCAGCCGGCAGAGCTCACCGCCGGTGTAGCCGGTTCCGCCCACCACGCCAACCCGCAACGCCTTCAGGTCGTGCCGGCTCATGCGTCCTCCCTGCCGTGCCGTTGTTGATCTGGTGCCGCGATGAGCAAGACCTTGCCCACCTCGCCCCTGCCGTAGTCCATCATGCGCAGCGCCGTCGCGGTCTCGGCGAGCGGGAAGCGGTGCGTGACCAGGGGTACGGGGTCGACGGTTCCGGTCGCGAGCCAGTCGATTACCTCGGCGAAGTCGCCGGGCGTCGACAGCGCGGAGAACCGCAGCGTGAGCTCGCCGGAAACCATCGAGTTCAGCTCCACTTCGTGGGGCCCGTCGAAGTAGCTGACCACGACCACCTGTCCGCCGGGCCGGGTGATCCGGGTGGCGTCGTTGAGAACACCGGGATGGCCGGAGGCCACGAAGGTCACGTCGGCGCGGCTCGGGAACCAGGCACGCACGCCGTCGGCGACGTCCGCGGTACTCGCGTCGACGTAGCCGTCGGCGCGCACGGCGGTTGCCAGTTCCGCCTTGCGCGGGCCGATGTCGACGCAGACGATCCGGTCTGCCCCTCGTTGCCGGGCCGCGATCGCGCAGGCCAACCCGATGGTGCCCGAACCGAGCACCGCCACGTCCCCCATCCCGGCGTGGTGGGCGAGCGCCGCGGCATGCAGCCCGATCGACAGCGGTTCGACGAGGGCTCCTGCCTCGGCGCTGATCGCCGGGTTCAGCGCGAAAGTCATGTTCTCCCGCAGGATCAGGTGCTCGGCGAAGGAGCCTTCCCAGCCCAGGTGGCAGAGATTGTCCTTGTGGCGGCACAGGTTCGTGGCACCGCGCGCGCAGTCGGCGCACCTTCCGCAGTGCGAGAACGCGGCCGAGCACACCTTGTCACCGGGGCGGAACCGGGTGACCTGCTCGCCCACCTCCTCGACCACCGCACACAGCTCGTGGCCGAGCACGACCGGTGCTTTCTTGTAGGGGTGGAATCCGCGGTAGGTGGCCAGATCCGAGCCGCAGATGCCGGTGGCCAGCACCCGGACGAGCAGTTCGTGCGGCCGGGGCGCGGGCAGTTCGATGGTGCGGCACTCGACGGTGCCGGTGGCGGTGAGCACGGCCGCTGTCGTGCGGCGCACGGTCGTCCCGGTCATGCCTCAGCACACCCGGTTGGCCACGGCGCGGCCGTCCAGCGCGGCGGTGACGGAGTCGACGACCACGTCACCGATGACGCGCTGCGCGTCGGCGGACATCGCGCCGATGTGCGGGGTCAGCACCACATTGTCCAGTTCGGCCAGGCCGCTGTGCTGGCCTTCCTTGGAGTGCACGTCGAGCGCGGCTCCCGCGATCACGCCGTCCCGCAGGGCGGTGTGCAGGGCTGATTCGTCGATGACCGCGCCGCGGGAGATGTTCACCAGGTACGCCGAGCGCTTCATGGCGCGCAACTCGGCCGCGCCGATCAGGCCGCGGGTGCGGTCGTTGAGCGGCACCGCCACGCAGACGAAGTCCGACTCGGCGAGCAACGTGCCGAGGTCGACCAGTTCCGCGCCGCGGGCTGCGAGATCGTCGCGGCGGCTCTCGATGACGCGGTCGACCGCGGTCAGCACGCGCTGGGAGAAACCGCCCGCGATTCGGGCGATCCGGGAGCCGATGGCGCCGAAGCCGACGATTCCCAGCGTCTTGCCGGTGAGCTCGACGCCTTCGAGCGCTGGCTTGTTCCAGACGTTCGCGCGGACTTGGCGGTCGGCGAGCGCGATCTTGCGCGTGACCGCGAGCAGGAGTCCGACGGTCAGCTCGGCGACGGCGGTGGCCGACTGGCCGGGGACGTTGAACACCACCACTCCGGCGCGGCGGGCCGCGTCGAGATCGATGTTGTCGGTGCCGGAACCCGCGCGCGCCACCACCTTCAGGTTCGGCGCGTGCTCGAACACGGTGGCGGGCAGCCGCACGCCGCTGCGCACGACGATGACGTCGATGTCGCTGACGAGCCGGAGGAGTTCGTCGGCGGAGGGGCGCAGTCGCACGACCACGTCCCAGGTGCGCCGCATGCGCGCGATGGCGTCGTCGTGGATCGGGTCCACGAGCAGGACTCGAGCCGGTGGTCGCCCGGTCGTGCGGTCGCCGGGACCGTCGGTTTGGCGCACGGGGGTTTGACTCATGGCCGATCTCCTTGCCACGGGCCGATATTCGGCCACGACGGAGTAGGGTGACGTCGCATGCGGCGTCACCGGGGATGCGGAAATACCCGGTTCGTACCGGTTATGGCTGGAGGCGCCGGTGGGCCCAGGCGGCGCCGTCGCGGGTGTACTCCAGCCTGCGGTGCAAGCGGTTGGCCCGGCCGTGCCAGAACTCGATGGCATCGGGCCGCAGGAGGTACCCGCCCCAGCCCGTGGGCCTCGGCAACGGGTCGCCGGCGTCGATGAGGCGCTGCGCCCGGTCGGCCATCTCCTGCTCGTCGGAGAGCGTGGTGCTCTGCGCGGACACCGCCGTGGTGGCCTGCGCCGCCACCGGGCGTTCGGCGAACAGCTCGTCCGAGCGGGCCGCCGGGAGCGGTTCGACCGGGCCGGACACGTTGATCTGCTGGAGCGTTTCGCGCCAGTAGAAGTTCACCGACGCCCAGGGAGTCGCGGCGAGGTCGCGGCCCTTCCTGCTGTTCACGTGCGTGGTGAACACCAATTCGCCGTCGTCGGTGATCTCCTTGAGCAGCACCACTCGGCTGGACGGGCGGCCCAGTTCGTTCGCGGTGGCCAGGACGACGGCGCGCGGTTCGCGCACCCCCTTCTCCGTCGCGATGTCCAGCCAGCGGTGCAGGAGTTCGACCGGATTGCGCGGCGGAGCGTCGAATTCGGGAAGGTGCAGGCTCTCGTCGCCGGTCAGGGTGGCGGCCTGCCGCGAAGGCAGTTCGGCTTTCCGGACCGAGCCCGAGGTAGTCGAGTCCACTTTGTTTTCCCCAGTGCGGCCGTAGGTGATGTCGTCCGGCGGCGATGCTACCGCACGAACGGCGTTTCGCAGCAGGTTTCGCGCGGCGCGTGGCGCGGCGTGGCGCGAATCTCCCGGTAGTAGGGAAGGGAATTGGGCCGCGGTGGTCGTTCAAACCGATGTGCTCCTTTTGTCCGCCGCGATTCGGCACATTGGCGTGGCACTCGACTTTAGTTGGAGCCGGCCTTACCCGTACTTGACCCGTACTTGTTTAAGGGCCGTTTCGCACTGCTCCGAATATTCCAGCCGATTACTCCTTGTGTCGCAGCGGGATGGGGCCGGCCGGGCTTCTTGCGCTAAACGGGTGAATATGTCGAGATCGCAGCTCAAGGGGCTGATCGGTAACCGGATCGGACCAAGTTGGGCCGGTTGGCTGAAATTTGCTGGTTGCTGAGAGTTCATGTTGTGTTACGATCGTGTTGATCGGCCTACCGCGTCGTTAGTCAATTCCCGCTTGATCGTTTTCGACGAGGCTGGGGGATCTCTTTATGTATCGGCTGAAGCTGGGGAGCTGACTGTCCATGTGATGGGGAATCATGGGTGATCCGCCTCCTCGGGGGACGGCGGTGCTACTCCTGATTGTTTTTTCTGCGCCAAGGGATCGGTAACCCGGACGCTTTTTTCGGAAACGGCCGGCCGATGCCTTCGTGCCATTGCGCCCGGAATCGTCCCGGGCGGTTGCGTGCCTCCTCGCACGATCATGCGTCCATGCCGAATGGCCGGGCCGCCGCGCCCGGTGCATTCCCGATGACGGAAACAGGAAGGTCATGATTGCGTCTACGCAGACCAGCCCGCCGCGGGCCGTCGCGCCTCCCGAGAAGGCCGTCCTTCTTAATCCCGGGCCGGTGAACGTGCATTCCCAGGTGCGCGACGCCCTGGCCTATCCGGACGTGTGCCACCGCGAGCCCGAGTCGATCGAGCTGCTGACCCGGGCGCGGGAGAAGGCCACGCTTGTCTGCGGTGGGGATGACGCCCACACCAGCGTCCTGCTGTCCGGTTCCGGCACCGCTGCGCTGGAGGCGGCGCTGTCCTCGATCGTCGCGCCGGACGGCAAGATTCTGGTGCTGGACAACGGAAACTACGGGGAGCGGATCCACCGCATCGTCGCCGCCCACGGAATCGCCGGCATGAGGCTGGAGTTCGGCTGGACCACGCCGATCGACGTGGACGCCGTCGACGCCGCGCTCACCGCCGACCCGGCCATCACTCACGTCGGGATGGTGCACCACGAGACCAGCACGGGCATGCTCAATCCGCTGCGCGAGATCGGTGCCGTCGTCGCCAAGCACGGGCGTTCGCTGGTCGTCGACGCGATCAGCAGCGTCGGGTCCGAGGACTTCGACATGCGGCTGGACAACGTCGACTGGTGCGTCGGGACGGCGAACAAGTGCCTGGAAGGGCTGCCGGGCATCAGTTTCGTGTGCGCACCGCGTGCCGCCCTCGACGCGCTCGCCGACGTACCACCGCGGACCTTCTATCTCGACCTGCACGGTCATTACGTGGCGCAGGACAAGGACAAGGCGCCGCTGTTCACCCCGGCCATGCAAGTGCTGTACGCCTTCGACGCCGCGCTCGACATCGCGCTTCGGGAGGGCGTGAGCGCCCGCGCCGCGCGCTACGGACGGCTGGCCGAGCAGGTCAGGGCCGGTTTTACCCAGCGGGGACTGCGGTTTCTGCTGCCGGCGGACCAGCGCGCCAATTCCGTGACCCACCTGCACGTCCCCGACGGCATCACCTATGAGGAACTGCACGACGGGCTCAAGGCGGCGGGTTTCGTCATCTACGGCGTGCAGAAGCGGCTCGGCGCGGTGTTCCGGGTGGCGAACATGGGACAGCTCGACGAGCAGCACATCGCCGAGTTCTTCGCCGCGTTCGACCGGGTTCTCGACGGGGCGGGAGCGTCGGTATGACGAGTACCGAACCGACCACGGAGGACACCGCACCAACCACAGAGGACTCTGCCGTGCCTGGAAATCGGGAACCAGTGCGCTTGGCCGTCGTGGGCGGCGGGCCGAGTTGTACCTACACGATGGAACGGCTCGCCGCGACGGTGATGGCCGCCGATCACGACATCGCCCTGGAAATCCACATCTTCGACCGGTCCGGGCAGTTCGGGGCCGGCGAGGTCCACAGTGCACGACAGCCGGTGACGAGCTTCCTCAACCGCATCGTCGGCCAGGTCGCCTTCGCCGCCGACGAGAGCGTGGTGGGCGCCGGCCCGCTGCTGCCCGCCGACCAGCGGCCGACCCTGCACGAGTGGTGCCGGCAGCGCTACGCCGAGACCAACGACCCGGTATTCGACCTCGCGCCGGCGGACTGGCCCAAGCGCTACGTGCACGGTCTCGCGCTGAGCAGCATGTTCGAGCGCTATCTGGGGATCCTGCGCCGGCACCCTTCGGTAGCGGTTTTCCTGCACGACGAGGAGGTGGTAGACCTCGTCGAGGAAGCTGGCGGCCTGCGGGTCGTGACGGCCTCCTCGGGCACGGATGGCACCTTGCTGGCCGACCACGTGCTCATGGTCACCGGACACTCGACCAACAAACCGGACCACTTCCCGCTGCGCGCTCGGTGGGCGGAGTTCGCCCGGAATCACGAAGTCGTCTTCGCGCCGTCGGCGTACCCGCTGGAGAGCTGCCTCGACCGGGCGGTGGCCACGCCCGAACGCACGGTCGCCTGCATCGGGATGGGCCTGACCGCCATCGACGTGATCCTGCACCTCACCGAGGGACGCGGCGGGACGTTCGAGCGCGAAGCCGACGGGCGGACCCGCTACCTCCCCTCCGGGGCGGAACCGAAGTCCATCCTTGCTTGCAGCGGCGCGGGGCTGTTCACCTTCGCCCGGCCGTACAACGCCAAGGAGCGCAACCTCGCCGAACTGGAGCATGTAGGGGTTTTCCTCACCGAGAACGCCATCGACGAACTCCGGAAGTCCGCCGGGGTCGCGGTGCGCATCGGTTCGCTGGAGCAGCGGCAGCTGGACTTCGAGCGGCACGTGTTCCCGCTCGTGGTGCTGGAGATGGCGCACCTGTACTACACCACGCTGCTTGGCCCGGAGTTCGGGCGTCACCTCGCCGCGCGGGTCGCACCCGCTCATGAGGCGTTCCTGACAACCGGGGGCGGAGATCTCGCGGCGGACGAGGCGCGCTCGGCGCTGCTGGCTCCGCTGGAATCCGCGATCGACGAGGCGGTGGCGGTCATCGACGGGATCTTCGGCGGCACAGTGCGCGTCGAGGACGCCGAGGTCGCGCAGGCCTGGCCGGTGCGGGCAGCGGTGCAACGCTACGTCTCGGTCGTGTTCGGACCGGACGCGGTGGAACGCGTGCGGTCCGTTCTGGACCAGCCGGACAAGCTGGTGGCGCTGCTGGGCGAGCTGGAGTCGCCCTGGCGGCACGCACATTGCTTGGCGGACAACCGGTTCTCGTGGCAGCGGTCGATCGAGCCGATTCCGGCGGAGGCGGCCACCAGCCCGGCGGACTACCGCGCCGCCGTGATCGACTTCATGACCACCGACCACCTCTGGGCGGCGCAGGACAACCTCACCAACCCGGCCAAGGCCGCCGCCGACGGGGTGTGGCGGGACCTGCGCCCGGTCCTCGGTCACGCCGTGGACTTCGGCGGGCTGAACGCGGCCTCGCACCAGCGGTTCCTGGACACCTACATGCGCCACCACAATCGCCTCGCCAACGGTGCCGCACTGGAGGTGATGGAGAAGATCCTGGCCCTCGTCGATCACGGGATCGTGGACGTCTCCACCGGCCCGGGGGCCGAGGCGCACGGCGACGAGGAGACCGGCCGGTTCGTGGTGCGGGGACCGCGGACCGGGGTGCGGCGGGAGGTCGACGTCCTCGTCGACGCCAGGGTGCACCCGTTCGACCCCGAGGCGGACGTGGCACCGATCTATTCGCAGCTGCTGCGGCGGGGTCTCGTCCGCAAGTGGCGCAACCCGGGCCCGGCCGGCGGGGGTTTCGAGCCCGGCGGCCTGGACCTGACCGCCGAGTTCCACCCCGTCCGCGCCGACGGCACCGTCGACCGGCGCCTGACCTTCCTCGGCCCGCCCAGCGAAGGGGTCATGTTCTTCCAGCTCGGGGCGCTGCGCCCGAACCAAAACCACCACGTCATGCAGGACGTCCTGTGCTGGGTCAGGGAGTTCTGGGGCGATGTCGAACGACGCTTCGCCTCCGGTGCCGTGGTACAGCCGAACTGATCAGGTGCGTTCGTTTCCTACCGGAATCGAGCCCATCGGAAAGAGAGCCATGCAGAAGCAAAGGTATCCCTCCTTCCGCACGGTCCTGGAGCGCGGGGACATCCTCCGTGCTGCGGGGGCGCACGACGCGCTTGGTGCGGTGCTCGCGCAGGAATCGGGTTTTCAGGCGGTGTGGTCGTCGAGTTTCGAGGTGTCGGCGGCGCGCTGCCTGCCCGACGCGAGCCTGCTGACGATGACCGAGTACCTCGAAGCCGCCGCGGCGATGCAGAAAGCGCTGAGCGTGCCGGTCGTGGCCGACTGCGACACCGGATACGGCAACTCGCTCAACGTCGCGCACATGGTGCACGAGTACGAGCGAGCCGGGATCACCGCCGTCTGCCTGGAAGACAAGATCTTCCCGAAGATGAACAGCTTCGCCGAAGCCGAACAGCAGTTGCTGCCGGCACCGGCCTTCGCGCACAAGATCGAGACGGCGAAGAACGCGCAGTCCGATGCGGACTTCTTCGTCATCGCCCGCACCGAGGCGCTGATCGCCGGCCTGCCGGTGCAAGAGGCCCTGGCCCGGTGCCATGCCTACGTCGATGCGGGCGCGGACGCGGTGCTGATCCACTCCAAGGCCAAGACCAAGGACCAGGTGCTGGAGTTCCTGGAGCAGTGGGACCGGCGTCGTCCGGTCGTCGTGGTGCCGACGACCTACCCGGACTGGCACGTCGACGACGCCGCCCAGGCCGGGGTGTCCGTGGTCATCTACGCCAACCAGGGCCTGCGGGCCACCGTGTCGTCGCTGCGTCACACCTTCCGCTCCATCTACGAGACGGGGAACTCGACGGCGCTGGAGGGCAGCATCGCCTCGGTTTCCGACGTGTTCTCGCTGCAACGGCTGGCGGACTGGCAGAAGTTGGAAGCCTGAGAATGGCCCGGGGACGGAAGGGGAGCTGAGCCGTGCCGGTCATCTCGGCGCCACACGAGCTGCTTGACTCCGGCGTGTACGTGGACCTGCGTGCCGCGCTGGGGCGTCCGCTGTACCTCAAGTGCGAGGGGTTCAACTTCGCCGGTTCGGTCAAGATGCGTACCGCCGCCGGGCTGGTCGCGGCGGCCGAGGCGGAGGGACGCCTGGGGCCGGACAAGATCCTCATCGAGTCCTCCTCGGGGAACCTGGGTCTCGCGCTGGCGATCATCGCCGCGGGCAAGGGAATCCGGTTCGTCTGCGTCACCGACCCGAGGTGCAATCCCACGACGCTGCGCCTGCTGCGGGCGGTGGGCGCGGAGGTCGTGGTGGTCTCCGAGGCCGACGAGGAACGGGGTTTCCTGCACAGCAGGCTGGAGTACGTCCGCCGCAGGTGTGCCGAGGACCCGCGCTACGTCTGGCTGGACCAGTACGCGAATCCGGCCAACTGGATCGCGCACTACGAGTCGACGGCCGCCGAGATCGCCAAGCAGTTCCCGGACCTGGACCTGCTGTTCGTCGGCGTGGGGACCGGGGGGACGTTGACCGGCTGCGCCCGCTACTTCCGCGACAACGGCGACCGGGTCCGGGTCGTCGCCGTGGACGCGGTGGGCTCGGTGACCTTCGGGCAACCCCCGGCCCGGCGGCTGATCCCCGGGCTGGGGACCAGCGTGCGGCCGCCGCTGCTGGACCCGTCGGTGGCCGCCGATGTCGTGCACGTCGCCGAAGTCGACACCATCCGCCGCTGCCGGGAACTCGCCGCCAGGGGCCTGCTCTTCGGCGGTTCCACCGGAACGGTCCTCGGCGGCGCGCTGGAGTGGTTGGACACGCACGATCCGGATGGGCAGCTGACCGCCGTGGCGATCGCACCGGATCTCGGTGAACGCTACGTCGACACGATCTACGACGATGCCTGGGTGAGCGCGCACTTCGGTGCCGACGTGCTGGAACACCTCGCGAACGCGTAGCGACGAGAATCCCTACATGGAGCCCGACATGACCGCACCCACCCCGGAAAGCCCGGATACCCCGGAAAGCCCGGATACCCCGGAAAGTCCGGAGCCGCTGGAGATCAGTGCCGCCGAGGCCCGGTCGGCGATCGGCCGGTCGCTGCGCCGACCGCATGTGTTCGCCCCCACGGCGTCCGTGATCCGGCAGGTTGTCGCCCACGCCGAGCAGAACCCGGACAAGGTCGCCGTCGTCGACGGTGCCGCCCGGCACACCTACCGAGAGCTCGTGTCGCGGATCGCGCAGATCCGCGGGCTCTTGCTGGCCGAGGGGTGTCAGCCGGGCGACGTCATCGCCGCAGCCGGTCGGCGTGGCGCGGATACCGCGGCGATCTTCCTCGCGCTGGAGAGCATCGGCGCGGTCTACGTTCCGGTCGACCCGAGCTGGCCGCAAGCGCGTTCGGCGACGGTGTTGCGGCGCAGCCGCGCCGCGATGTTGGTGAGCTACCTGGCCGAGCCGGGAGCGGAGCAGAAAGCCGCCGCGCAGGTGGGTGTTCCCATGCTCACCGTGCCCGCGACCACGCACGAGCCGCCCGCACCTGGCGGCGAAATCGTGGGCCGGGAGTTGGTGGGGGAGTTGGTGGGGCGAAGCGTGCCGGGCGAGGAACCCCGCTACGTCATCTTCACCTCGGGCACCACGGGAATTCCCAAGGGCGCGGTCGTCGAACAGCGCGGCATGCTCAACCACATCCAGGCCAAGGTGCTCGACCTCGGCCTGTCCCCGGATGACGTCATCGCTTTCACCGCGCCGCTGGTGTTCGACATCTCGGTGTGGCAGATGCTCACGGGCTTGGTGCTTGGTGCGACCACGGTGGTGCTCGGGGACGCCGAAATGGCGTTCCCACGGCGGTTGCTGAGCGCCATGCGACGTGAATGCGTCACCGTCGTCGAGCTGGTGCCGACCGTGGTGGACTGGCTCATCGCCGAGGTGCGTCGCCGCGCAGCCGAGCTGCCCGAGCTGCGCTGGTGCATCTCCACGGGTGAGGAGCTGCATCCCCCGGTGGCGGGGCGGGTCCTCGACACCCTTGGCCACGTCGGGCTGCTCAACGCCTACGGGCCGACGGAGTGCTCGGATGACATCACCCATCACGTGATCACGCCGTCTGATCTGGACAGTTCTCGATTGCCGGTCGGCGCGCCCATCGCCAACGCCGTGCTCTACCTGCTGGTGTCGGCCGGCACGTCGTGGCGGGCCGCGGAACCTGGTGAGGTGGGGGAGTTGTTCGTGGGTGGCGTGTGCGTGGGCCGCGGCTACGTCAACGACCCCGATGCCACCCGTGCGGCGTTCTTCCGGGACGTGTTCGATCCGGCCTCGGTGACCGGACGGCTGTACCGGACCGGGGATCTCGCGCTGTTCCGCGACGGGGTCGTGCACTACCTCGGCAGGGTTGACCGGCAGGTGAAGGTCGCCGGGGTGCGCATCGAGCTGGACGAGGTCGAGGCGGTGCTCAAGCGGCATCCAGCGGTGGTGCACTGCGCCGTGACGACTTTCCGCGATGGGGGCGCCGTTCGCGTCGTGGCGCATTACGTGCCCGGAGACGACGCGGTCACCGACGAGGAGCTGGAGCGTTTCGTCGCGGAACTCCTCCCGCCGGCGATGGTGCCGTGGCGCTGGCGGCGGCTTGCCGAGATTCCGATGACTGACAACGGGAAGGTCGATCACAAGGCGCTCGCATCGGGCGGATCGGGCCGGCCATGAACACGAAAGGAGCGACAGTGTCAACCGAGGTGCCAAGCGCGTTGCCCGCCTATGCCGACATGCTGCTGCGGCTGGCGACGGACCGGCCGGACGACGACGCGGTGGCGTTCTGCCGCGACCTGATCGACCGCGACGAAATCGACTGGGCGGCGTTCGTCGACGCCGCTGGCCGCCACAAGATCCTTCCCTTGGTGGGCAAGCACATCGCCGGGCACCACCTCGACCGCGGGTACACCCACGACGGCGCGCAGGGCATCCCCTATCCGTGGCTGTACTCCTACACCTACCTGGCCAACCGCCAGCGCAACCTTGCGCTCGCCGACGAGTGCCGCAAGGTGTTCCGCGCGCTCGACGCCGCGGGCCTGCGTTTCGCCGTGCGCAAGGGGTTCGTGGTGGCCGAGCACGCCTACCACGATGTCGGCGCCCGCCGGATCAACGACCTCGACATCCTCATCGAGCGCTCCGACGCGCCCGCCGCGCACGAGGTGCTCGCGCGGATCGGCTATGCGCAGGGCAAGATCGCCGTTGACGGGGACCGGGTCGAGCCGTTCAGCCGCCAGACCCAGATCTTCTGGCGCACCAATCTCAGCAACCAGCTGCCCTACGTCAAGCCGGGCAACCGGCCGGACATCCCGGTCTTCAACGTCGACCTGTGCCACCACATCTTCCAGCCGAAGTCCGGTGTCACCGCCCCGACCGCGGACCTGCTGCGGCGGGCCAGGAAACTGCCGATCTGCGGGGACGACGCGTGGGCGCTCAGCCCGGAGGACCACCTGCTGGACCTGTGCGCCCACCTCTACAAGGAAGCCACGGGCGTGCTGTTCATCAAGGACGGCATGGACATCCAGCTGAGCAAGTTCCTCGACATCGCGCTGACTTGCGCGTCCTACTCGGCCGCCGACTGGCAGCGGTTCTTCGCGCTGGTGGCCGGCTACGGGGCGGAGAAGATCGCCTTCTACTCTCTGCACTTCACCGGCCGGCTCTACCCTGAGGCGGTCCCGGCGCTCGACGAGATCAGGCCGCACGATCTCGGGTACCTCGACGAGTTCGGCCTGCTGGACGGGAAACCGACCCGATGGGAGGTCGGGTTCCCGCAGCGTTTGTTCGCCGTCGAGCGCCGACACGAAGCCGGCGAGTCGGCCGTCCTGCACGACTGACCCGCCACCGAGGAAGAAGGAGAAGGTACGTGGGTGCTGCCAGCTGGCCCGAACCGGCCGAGGCCGCGGTCTTCATCGCTCGAATCGAAAAGGCGCAGGCCGCGCTCGACGAATCCGTCGCCGAGCTGACCGACTCCGAGGCCGCGGCAGCGTCCCGGCTTCCCGGTTGGAGCAGGGGGCACGTGCTGACCCACCTCGCCCGGCACGCCGACGCCACCTCGCGGATGGTCGAAGGAGCGCAACGCGGTGAGCTGGCGCCACAGTACGTCGGCGGGGCGGCGGGCCGGGCCGCCGAGATCGAACGGGGTGCGTCCCGGTCGGCCGCCGAGCTGATCGCGGACCTGCGCGGCGCCGGCGAGCGGTGCGGTCGGGTGCTGCGCTCGACGACACCGCTGCACTGGGCGGAACGCATCGGCAGTTCGGGGGAGTTCCCGGCGACCAAGGCGCTCGTCTCGCGCTGGCGGGAGATCGAGATCCACCGCGTGGACCTCGATCTCGGCTACCACAGCGGCGACTGGTCGGCGGAATTCGTCGAGTTCTTCCTCCCACAGGAGCTCTCCCGGCTCCCCGAACGCGCACCCGGCGTGGCGGCACCGCCCGGGATACCCGATCACGCCGTACTCGCATGGCTGGTGGGCCGCGCGCAGACCGGCGCCGGCATGCCACCGCTGCCCGCGTGGGGCTAAGCGGTACCGGCGCAACGACGAACGGAGAACACATGCTGATTTCGGTGGTCGGAGCCGACGGTGCGGGTAAGTCGACGCTGACGCGGTTGCTCGCGCGACGGTTGACCGAGCTGGGGCGGCCGATCGAGCGGATCGATCGATGGGACATCGTGGACAACCCCGCTTATCCGGCGACGCGCTTCATGCGCCCGGATGTCCCGGACACGCGGCTGTGCGTCGCCGAGATGCCCACCGAGTCGCGCTTCCTGTTCCTCATGTGGTCGATCAGCATGGCGGTGCTGGGCAAGCGCAACCCTTCCGGGTCGGCGACCCTGCTGGACGGCTACTGGATGAAGCACGCCGCCAGCGAGATCGTCTACGGCCTCGACCGGCCCTGGGTGGAGGCGATCACCGCCGGACTGCCGAGCTCGGACGTCGTGCTCTACCTGCGGGTGGATCCGGAGGCGGCGTGGGAGCGCAAGCGGGACGGCGACGTCGTGCCCTACGAGTGCGGGATGGACCCGAACTGCGGTGAACACACTTTCCTCAGCCACCAACGGAAGATCCGCGCCGAGCTGGACTCGTGGGCCGAACGCGACGGGTGGATCGTCGTCGACCCGCATCGTCCGGTGCCCGAGGTGCTCGACGACCTCGTGCGCCGGGCGGAGTCCGCATTAGACGAACACAGCGTGTCGGCCGGCTGAAGGCAGGCGACGGACCAACGGAAAGACAGACATGACACTCGCGAATCCCGTCTCCCGCGCCGACGAGACGTTCCTCGTGCTCAAGGTCGGCGGGAGCCTCGTCTCGGACAAGCGGCGGGCCCGCAACATCGACACTGCCGTCCTGGAGCGGTACGCCAAGCTGGTCGCGGACCTGGCGGTCGAGCACCCCGGCCGGATGGTGTTCGTCGCCGGGGGCGGCGCGTTCGGGCACGGCGCGGTGCGGGACCTCGACGAGAACGACCCGCTGGCCGCGCTCGTGCTGACCGAGGCGACCTTCGCGGTGAAGTGGGCCTGGACGACGGCGTTGCGCGACAACGGAGTCCGGGCCATGCCGCTGCAGCTGGCCGCGACCTGCCTGCTCGACGCGGACCGCGCCGTCCTCCAGCCGGGGGTGCTGCGCCGGGCGCTGGACAAGGGGATCCTGCCGGTGCTCTCCGGTGACAGCCTGCTCACCGACGATGGCGATCTGCGGGTCTTCGGCAGCGACCGGGTGCCCGGGATCGTCCTCGGTCAGGTGTCGACGCCGATCCGGATCGTCACGCTCACCGACGTCCCCGGAGTGCTCACCGGCGGGCCCGGCAGCGACGATGTGCTGCCCTACATCGACCCCGACCTGCCGGAGGCGGCGTTCGCGCACCTGTGGGACAACAGCGCCTGGGACACCAGCGGCTCCATGGGCGGGAAGATCCACGAGCTGACCGAATTCGCCCGGCGCGGCGCGGAATGCCTGATCCTGCGGGGCACCCCGGACGTCGCCAGCCTGCGCTTCCTGCTGTCCCCGGTCGCCGAATGGCCGGCGGACATTTCCTACACCCGAATCGCCAGATCCGAGGAACGTGACCGATGAGCACAGCGTGGACACCGGAATTCGACGCAGTCGTCCGGGCGCACCTACCGGACCTCAGCGCCGAGAGCCCGCTGACACCGGAGCTGTCCCTGGCCGACTGCGGCCTGGACTCGATGGGCATCGTGGCCCTGCTGGTCGCCCTGGAGGAGGCACTTGCGCTGACCTTCCCGGACGAACTGCTGACCCCGGAGACGTTCGCCACGCCGACGAGCCTGTGGACGGCGGTGCAAAAGGCGCCGTCGACGGCGAGCGGCTGAGAACTGGTCGGGCACAGGACAACCGGTGGACTCTGGGGAGGTTTCGGTGACGAACCGCGTGCGCGAGAACGGCGGCCGGCCGCTGTCTTTCGGCCAGGAACGATTGTGGTGGCTCCAGCAGTTGGATCCGGGCAGTGCCACGTACAACATCACCGTGCCGGTGCACTTTCCCGGCGGGGTCCGCGCGGACTGCCTGCGGCGGGCGTTGGCGCGATTGGCCGACCGGCACGCCCTGCTTTCCTCGGCCTACGTCGAGGACACCAATGGGCAGCCCCGCACCCGGCGTGTCGACGGGTTCGCCGTGCCGGTCGAGTGGATCGACGACGACCGGGCACGGGGATGGCGTTGGCACGCCGAGGAAATCGCCCGCGTGCCGTTCGACCTGTCCGCCGCGCCGCCGGTCCGCGCCGCCGTCATCCGGTGCCAGGACGGTTCCGGCGTTGTCGTCCTGGTCCTGCACCATCTGCTCGTCGACGGCTGGTCGATCCGGGTCCTCATCCGCGATCTGGTCGCCCTGTATCGGGCCGCGCTGGAGGGCAGCGAGCCCGCGTTGCCGCCCCTGCACGCCCAATTCGACGATTTCGTCGCCTGGCAGCGGGAGACGCTGACCGATGACGTGGTCGCCGAGCACGTGGATTACTGGCGCGCCGAACTCGACGGGTTCCAGCCCGTCGAGCTGCCGCTGGACCACCCCCGCCCCAAGGCGCCGGCCTACGACGCGGGCAACGTCGAATTCTCCCTCACCGCCGAGGAAACCGCCGCACTCCGGGGTTTCGCGTTGCGGCAGCGGTGCGCGTTTCCCAGCGCGGTGGCGGCAGTGTTTCAGGCACTGCTGGCTGTCTACACCGGCCAGCCGGACATCACGGTCGGGTCGGTGCTCAATGGGCGGGGTCGGCGCGAGTTCGACGACGTGGTGGGGTTTTTCGTCAACACCGTCGTGCTGCGCTCCCGGATCGCCGACTCGACGACGTTCCGCGAGATCGTGCGCGAGGTCCAGCAGAAGCTGACCGCCGCGCAGCAGCACCAGGACGCGCCGTTCGAGCGCGTGGTCGAGGCGGTGCAGCCCGAACGCGATCCCGACCGAAATGCCGTGTTCGACATCGTCTTCGCCCACCACGGAGAGCTGGCCTCGCCACCGGTAGACGCCGCCGCGTCGGGCGAGATCGCGCGGCTGACCTGGTCGGAACCGCTGGCCCGCTTCGACCTCGAACTGTCCACCAGGGTCGTCGACGGCAGGTTGGTCGGCACCTTCAACTACCGGACGGACCTGTTCGAGCACGCCACGATCGCCGCGCTGGCCGACGGCTACGTCCGCCTGGCCCGCGAAGCCCGCACCCAGCCGGACCGGCCGTTGAGCCTGCTCGCCGTCGTCGGCGAGGAGACGCCGCCGGTGGCCGTGGGCGGGGACAGGCCGGTGGTGGCGGAATCTCTGGGCTGGCTGTGGGCCGACCAGGTCCGGCGCAGTCCCCAGGACATCGCGGTGCGCTTCGCCGGGACTCGGCTCAGCTACGCCGAACTCGACGAACGTGCGAACCGGATGGCGCGTTTCCTCCGCGCCGAGGGGGTTGGCACCGAGCAGGTCGTGGCGGTGCTCATGGACCGGTCCGTCGAGCTGGTCGTGGCATTCCTGGCGATCGTCAAGAGCGGAGCGGCCTACCTGCCATTGGCCGCCGACGATCCGATCTCCCGCACCCGGCAGGTGCTGGCCGAGACCGACGCGTCGATCCTGCTGGTCGGCACCGGCCAGTCCGGGCACGCCCTGGTCCGCGAGGCGGCCGGCGGCCCCCGGACCGCCGTCGTGGACGACCAACTCTTTGCCCGGTTCTCCGCGGACAACCTGCGGATCGAGGTCCATCCGGACAACGCCGCGTACGTGATGTACACGTCCGGATCGACGGGGCGTCCCAAGGGCGTCATCGTCAGCCACCGTGCGATCGCCGAGCTGGCGTTCGACGGCCGCTGGACGCGCCCGGAGCAGGTGCTGATGCATTCCCCGCACACCTTCGACGCGTCGACATTCGAAATGTGGGTGCCGTTGTTGCGCGGCGGAAGCGTGGTCATCGCGGCGCAACGCTCGCTGGATCCGGCGGCGTTGCGGCGAGCGGTGACCGAGGACGGGGTGACCTGCGCATGGCTGACCGCCGGGCTTTTCCGGGTTTTCGCCGAGGAATCGCCCGAGTCCTTCCGAGGGCTGCGCCAGGTGTGGACCGGCGGTGACGTCGTCGCGCCCCATGCGGTCGCAGCCGTGCTGGAGAACTGCCCGGACGTTGTGATCGCCAACGGCTATGGGCCCACCGAGACCACGACCTTCGCGACCTCGCACACCGTCACCCGGCCTTTCGAGCCGCGCCAGGGCGTGCCGATCGGGCTTGCGCTGGACAACACCCGGTGCTACGTGCTGGGGCCCGGGCTTCAACGCCTGCCGCGCGGAGCCGTCGGCGAGCTTTACATCGCGGGCACCGGTCTCGCGCGAGGCTACTTCGGCCGACCCGATCTGACGGCCGAACGCTTCGTCGCCGATCCCTACGGCCCGCCCGCAAGCCGCATGTACCGCACCGGCGACCTGGTTCGCGCCGACCCCGACGGCCGGCTCCGCTTCGTCGGGCGTGCGGACGACCAGGTCAAGATTCGCGGCTTCCGGATCGAGACCGGCGAGATCGAAGCGGTACTGGCCGCCTGCCCCGGCGTGGCACAGGCCGCGGTGGCGGTCCGCGAAGACGTCCCCGGCGACAAGCGCCTGATCGGCTATGTCGTGGCCCCGACCTTGCCGGACCTGCGGGCGTTCGCGGCGGAGCGTCTGCCGCGATACATGGTGCCGGACGCGTTCGTCCTCGTGGACGCCTTGCCCTTGACCGCCAACGGAAAGCTCGACCGCCGGGCGTTGCCCGCGCCCGACACCCCGGCAGGTGCCCGGACCACCCGCGCTCCGCGCTCACTGCGCGAGGAGGTCATTTGCACCGTCTACGCCGAGGTGCTCGGCGTGGACGCGGTCGGCGTCGACGACGATTTCTTCGCCCTCGGTGGGCATTCCCTCATGGCGACCAGGATGCTCAGCCGCATCCGCGCGTTGTTCGGGGTCGCCCTCGGCGTCCGGGCGGTCTTCGAGCACCCGACGCCGGCCGGGCTTGCCGCCGCCATCGATTCCGCCGCCGGAGACCGGTGTGTCCTGACCCGGCGGACGCGGCCACCGAGAATCCCGCTGTCCCCAGCGCAGCGGCGGTTGTGGTTCATCGACCAGACCCACGGACCCAACGCCCTCTACAACATTCCGGTCGGCCTGCGGCTCACCGGCGAGCTCGACCACGCCGCGCTGGAAGCGGCGCTGGGCGACGTCGTCGCGCGGCACGAAACGCTTCGGACGGCGTTCCCGTCCGTCGACGGAGAACCCCACCAGCGCATTTTCCCCGCCGAGGACATCGCCGTCGCGCTTGCGGTTACGGACGTCGACGAAGCGTCGTTACCCGACGCGCTCACCTCGGCCGCGCGCCACACCTTCGACCTGACGGCCGACATTCCGCTGCGCGCCTGGCTGTTCCGCCTCGCACCGCAGGAACACGTCCTGTTGCTGCTGATCCACCACATCGCCGGTGACGGCTGGTCGCTGGCCCCGCTCGCCAAGGACCTGTCGGCCGCGTACCAGGCACGACTCGACGGCGGCGAACCGGACTGGCCAGCGCTCCCGGTCCAATACGCCGACTATGTCCTGTGGCAGGACGACGTCCTGGGCAGCGAGGACGATTCGGACAGCGTCACCGCACGCCAGTCCCGGTTCTGGCGGGACGCGCTGGCGGGACTCCCCGACGAGTTGGCGTTGCCCCTCGACCGGCCGCGCAGCGCCGAACTCGACACCGCCGGGGACGAGGTGCCGATTCACCTCCCGCCGGACGCGCACGCCCGGTTGCGGGAGGTGGCCCGAGCCGCGCAGGCGACCACGTCGATGGCGCTGCAAGCCGGTCTCGCGGTCCTGCTGTCCCGCTCCGGGGCGGGGGAGGACGTGCCGATCGGCGGCGTGGTGGCCGGGCGCGGCGACGGTGCGCTCGACGACTTGGTCGGCTTCTTCGTCAACACCCAGGTCCTGCGCTACGACCTCTCCGGGGCACCCACGTTCCAGGAATTGCTCGCTCGCGTGCGCGAAACCGATCTCGCCGCCTACGACAACCAGGACCTGCCGTTCGAGCGGATCGTCGAGATCGCGAACCCGGCGCGGTCGCTGTCCCGGCATCCGCTGTTCCAGGTGATGCTGGCCTCGCAGAACACCATCGACCGGGACTTCGAGATGCCGGGATTGCGTGTCGAGACGGTGCGCGCGGCCGTGGGCACCGCCAAGTTCGACCTCAGCTTCAACCTCTCGGAGTCGCTGTCCGAGGATGGGCTCGCGGCCGGCGTCGACGGCGTGCTGGAGTTCAGCACCGCCCTGTTTGACCACACGACCGCGCAACGGCTCGCGGACCGGTTCGTGCTGCTGCTCGAACGGCTGGCGCAGGCCCCGGACCGTCCGATCACCGAGGTCAGCCTGCATACCGAGGAAGAACTGCGTCAGCTCGCGGTCTGGAACGACACGGCCGTGCCGGTTCGGGAAACAACGCTGCGACAACTCATTGCGGAGCAGGCCGCGCGCACCCCCGAGGCAACGGCCGTGACGACCGAGGACCGTAGCCTCTCGTACGCCGAACTGAACGCGCACGCCAACCAGCTGGCCCGGCTGCTCGTCGCGCGCGGAGCCGGGCCGGAAAAGGTCGTCGCCGTGGCGGTGCCGCGCTCGCTCGAACTCGTGGTGGCGCTGGTCGCCGTGATCAATGCCGGTGCCGCGTACCTCCCGATCGATCCGGACCTGCCCGCCGGGCGGATCACGATGATGCTCGACGACGCACAGCCGTTGGCGGTCATCGGTGTGACCGAGACGATCGGACTGCTGGGCGAGCATCGCGACCGCGCGCTCATCCTCGATGACCCCGCCACGACTGCCGAACTGGCCGCATCCCCTGACGGCATCGAGGCAGCCGACGGGTTGTCCCCCTCGGCACCGGCCTACGTCATCTACACCTCCGGTTCCACCGGGCGTCCCAAAGGGGTCGTCGTCGACCATCGGGCGATCACCAACCGCCTGCTGTGGATGCAACACGAGTTCGGGCTGGCCGAGCAGGACCGGGTGCTCCAGAAAACGCCGTGCGGCTTCGACGTTTCCGTCTGGGAGTTCTTCTGGCCGTTGATGTGCGGCGCCACGCTCGTCGTCGCCAAGCCGGGCGGCCATCGGGACCCCGCCTACCTGGCCGAGGTGATCCGCGAACATGCGGTCACGACAACGCATTTCGTGCCCTCGATGCTGCACGCTTTCCTCGCCGAACCCACCGCGGCCGAATGCACCGGCCTGAGCCGGGTGATCTGCAGCGGCGAAGCGCTGCCCGCGGACGTCCAGGAGCGCTTCTTCGCGACCCTGCCCGCGTCGCTGCACAACCTCTACGGCCCCACCGAAGCCGCCGTCGACGTGACCTCCTGGGCCTGCGACCCTGCGGCGCGCAACCACCACGTGCCCATCGGAGCACCGGTGTGGAACACCACGACCCACGTTCTGGACGACGCGCTGCGCGAAGTCCCGATCGGCGTCCCCGGTGAGCTCTACCTCGCCGGTGTGCAACTGGCGCGCTGCTACCTGGGCCGTCCCGACCTCACCGCGGAACGGTTCGTCGCCAACCCCTTCGGTCCGCCCGGATCGCGGATGTACCGCACCGGAGACCTCGTCCGGCGCAACGCCTCGGGCGACCTGATCTTCCTGGGGCGCGTGGACGACCAGGTGAAGATCCGCGGCGTCCGGATCGAACTCGACGAGATCACCGCGGCGCTGACCGGACACGAGAGCGTCGACCAGGCGGCCACCATCGTCCGCGCGGACGAGCAGCGGCTGACCGCCTACCTCGTCCCGAGCGAAGACTCCGCGGGACCGGTGCTGCGAATGGCCAGGCTGCGGCGGTCCGGTCGCCTCGATGGCCTCGCATGCCACCGGATGCCCGACGGCACGGCGTTCGTGGGGCGCGGCAAGGCCGAGATCGAGTTTCTGCACCAGGAGATCTTCCAGCGGCAGGAGTACCTGCGCCACGGGGTGCGCATCAGCGACGGGGCCACGGTCTTCGACATCGGTGCGCACGTCGGACTGTTCTCCACCTTCGCCGCCCAACAAGCCGAGAACGTGACGGTCTACGCGTTCGAACCCATTCCGGCGCTGTTCTCCGAGCTAGCCCTCAACACCGAACTCCACGGCGTGCAGGCACAGCTGTTCCCGTGTGGGATGGCCGAAAAACCCGGCGAGGCGACGTTCACCTTCTATCCCGAACTGTCCATGCTCTCGGGTCGGTTCGGCGAGCAAACCGAAGACCGCGCGCTGGTCGACGGCTACCTCCGCCACGGCACAAGTTCCTCGGATCAGGCCGACCTCGCCGAGCTGATCTCCGCGCGGCTGGCCGACCGGCAGGACGTGACGTGCCAGTTGCGGACCGTCTCCGACGTCATCGACGAGCACGACGTGGCACGCATCGACCTGCTCAAGATCGACGCCGAGAAGAGCGAGCTCGAAGTCCTGCGCGGCATCCGGGAGGAGCACTGGCCCCGGATCCACCAGGTCGTCGTCGAGGTCCACGACGTCGAGGGCCGGGCCGAGGAGGTCACCGCGCTGCTGACCGGCCACGGATTCGTGGTGGGCACCGATATCTCCGCGGAACTCGCCGAAACGGCACTGGTCAACATCTTCGCGACCCGGACGCCGGCGCAAGCGCCCCGACCGCGCGTGGCGCGGCGGACGAAGTGGACCGCCGCGGAGGACCTGGTCGCCGATGTCCGGCGCGGCCTGAGCACCCGGCTACCCGAGTACATGGTGCCCTCGGACATCGTGGTCCTGGACCGGTTGCCGTTGTCGCCCAACGGGAAACTCGACCGCAAGGCGCTGCCGGCCCCGCAACGCTCGTCCGGCCCCGGCTACCGCGCGCCGGCCACGCCGCGAGAACAACTGCTGTGCGCACTGTTCGCCGAAGTGCTGAAGCTGGAACGCATCGGCGTCGAGGACAATTTCTTCGAGCTTGGCGGGCACTCCCTGCTGGCGGCCCGCCTGGCTGGCGTCATCCGGGCGGTGCTCGCCGTCCCCGTCTCGGCGGCAGCGCTGTTCAAAGCGCCGACCGTGGCGAGCCTGAACCGGCTGCTCGACGGGGACGAGCCGGACAACGCGCACGCCGTTCTGCTGCCCCTGCGCGAAAACGGGAGCGGCGCACCGGTGTTCTTCATCCACCCCGGGGTCGGACTGAGCTGGTGCTATGTCGGTTTCGCCCGGCACCTACCGTCCGAGATCCCGCTGTACGCGCTCCAGACCCCGGCATGGGGAGAAGGCTCTCCCGAATACCGGGGGTTGGCCGACATGGCCGCCGACTACGTCGAGCGGATTCGCAAGATCCAACCCACGGGGCCCTACCGGCTCGCCGGGTGGTCGTTCGGCGGTAACGTCGCCCATGAGATGGCCGCCTTGCTCCAGGGCGCAGGTGAACACGTCGCCCTGCTCGCGCTGATCGACGGCTATCCGTATGCCGGGGAGCCCGGGAGCAGCGACGGTGACCGCGCGGCCGAAGTCCTGGAACAGTCCATCGTGGACACGGTGCGGACCGAACATCTCGGTCGGCAGGCCGCCGGTGCCCTCAGCGAGACCCAGCTTGCCCGAGCCGTGGACATCGTGGTCAGCAACACGAGGCTCGCGAAACGCCACGAACCCGGAACGTACCGCGGCCGATTGCTGTTCTTCCGGGCGCAGGGCCATCCCGACGTCGCTCACCTTCGGCCGCACGCATGGGCCGCCCACGTCGACGGTGACATCGTCGTCCACGACGTCGACTCCGGCCACCACGGAATGCTCGACCCAGAGCCGTTGTCCGACATCGCTCGGGTCATGGCGGCGGAACTCGACGTCTGAGGACCGACGCCGGGTCGGGGAGTGGGGCCCGGGAATGGACCAGCTCAACGGCGGCGACCCCAACAGTGGCGATCTCAGCAGCGGCGACTCGGTCAGCCGCCGCGGCGGGCGAGTGTCGCGATCCGCAGATCTCGCGCCCTCGTCTGGTGCGCCGTCATCTCCGCGCGCGCCTTCTCCGCGTCACGGTCCCGGACCGCTTCGAGGATCCGGCGGTGCTCGTGGCTGATCAGCTCCAGGTTGTCCGGCGCCGAGGTGGATGTCGAATCGTGGGCGGCGAGCCGTGTTTCCAAGCCGTCGAGCAGCCTGCTGATGGTGCTGTTGCGGCCGGCTGCCCGCAGCGCGAGGTGGAACTCGTGGTCCAGCCGGAGCCGGTCGGCGGTGTCCTTGGCCTGTCGCGATTGTTCGAGCAGATGCTCCAGCCGGGCGAGATCCAGTTCCGAGGCGTGCCGCGCGGCCGCCTGGGTCGCGGCGGCGTCGAGCGCGATGCGCGCGTCGCAGATCTCCAGGATCTCCTCCGCCGAGCGCAGTGGGACGAGATAGCCCGCCACCGTGCGTTCCACGAGTCCTTCCAGTTCGAGGCGACTGAGCGCTTCCCGCACCGGTGACCGCGAGACGCCCAGCTCCCCGGCGAGGCCGCTGGAGGTCAAGGTGCTGCCCGGCGCGAGCTCGCCGCCCAGGATGCGCCCGCGGATCGCCCGGTAGGGCGTCGTGTCGCCCACCGAAGCGGAAGCAGAGATCGCCATGCCCTTCATTCTGACCTACCCGGGAAACCGTCGACAGCTGTCGACAGCCGCATTCATGTGCCGTCGATCGCATTGACACGTCGGCATCGCATCGGGAAGGTAGTGGTCATGAGCGACCACGCCGAGCTGCTGTTCACCAGCCGTCGGCATATCGACCTGATGCGCACCGCCGGCGACTTCTGTCGCTGAGCCGCGGTGGCGCTTTCGTGCGCTTTCGCCGCTTCCCGGCCCCCTTTACCCGGTTCTCTGTCCCGGTTCTCTTTACCGGTTCTCCTTGCCGGTTCTCCTTTCCCGAAGGCTGCGAGATGCCCGAACCCGTACTCGCGGCGGATGCTGCTCCGCCGTCTTCCCCGCCGGTGCCCGCCGCGCCGCGCCGCGCTCGGACCCGCCTGCTGTGGCGCGCAGGACTGCCGTGGCTGGTGCCTGTCGTCCTGCTGGTGGTGTGGCAGACCGGCTCGTCCAGCGGGCTGATCCCGGATGAGGTGCTGCCGCCGATCAGCGACGTGCTCGACGTCGGCCGCTACCTGGCCGGCACCGGCGAATTGCCACGCCACCTCGTGATCTCCCTGCGGCGCATCGCGATCGGTTTCGGCGTCGGGGCGACGGCCGGGCTGGTGCTGGGCTTCGCGGTCGGCATGTCGCGGCTCGCGGACGGCCTGTTCGACCGGTCGCTGCAGATGGTGCGGACGATCCCGCATCTGGCGTTGGTGCCGTTGATGATCGCCTGGTTCGGCATCGGCGAACTGCCGAAGGTGTTGCTGGTAGCGCTCGGCACGCTGTTCCCAGTCTATCTCAACACGGTCAACGGAATCCGTGGCGTGGAGCCCAAACTGATCGAGCTTGGCCGGTCCTACGGCCTCGGCGGGTTCGGCGTGATCCGCAGGGTCGTGGTGCCGGGCGCGCTGCCGTCGATCCTGACCGGCATCCGTTACGCGCTGGGCGTGGCCTGGCTGACGCTTGTGGTGGCCGAAACGATCGCCTCGCGCGACGGGATCGGCTTTCTCGCGCAGAACGCGCGCGAATTGCTGCGCACCGACCAGATCGTGCTCGCGGTCCTGCTGTATGCCATCGCCGGGTTCCTCGCCGACGCGGTGATCCGCGGGATCGAGCGGCTCACCTTGCCCTGGCATCCCCACTTCCGGCGAGGAGCGTAGGCATGACAACGACGGTGCGCCTGCGCGGACTCGCCAAGACCTACGACCGTCCCGTACTCACCGATCTCGATCTTGACGTCGAGGCGGGCTCTTTCGTGTCGCTGATCGGCGCGAGCGGCACGGGCAAGTCGACTTTGCTCCGTTTGGTCGCCGGGCTTGAACGGGCCGACAGCGGCGAGATCGGCCTCGCCCAGCCGGCGGGCGGCCCGTCGCGAGTGCGCACGATGTTCCAGGAAGACCGGTTGTTGCCGTGGCTGCGCGTCGCGGCGAACGTGCGGCTGGGCCTGCCGCGTTCGGCGGATGTGGGCGGGTTGCTGGAGGCGGTCGGGCTCGCCGGGCGGCACCGCGCCTGGCCCGCGGACCTGTCCGGCGGCCAGCGCCAGCGCGTCGCTCTCGCCCGCGCGCTGGCCCACCGGCCGGACCTGCTGTTGCTGGACGAGCCGTTCGGCGCGCTCGACGCGCTCACCCGTGTCCGCATGCAGTTGCTGCTCGAAAGGCTTTGGCAGGAGCGCGGCAGCACCGTGCTGCTAGTGACCCACGATGTGGACGAGGCGCTCGCGTTGTCCGACCGCGTGCTCGTGCTTGCCGGCGGCCGGATCGTCCGTGACCTGGCCGTCGACCTACCTCGTCCCCGGCGGCGCGGCGACGAGCGGATCTCGCGGTGGCGCGACGAACTGCTCGACGAACTGCTCACGCAGGAAGCCGCCACCGCCCCATGACCGCCACTGCCCCATGACTCCCACCTTTCCTTCCCCGAACGGAGTTCTTCCCATGTCTGCAACGCTTTCGCGGCGCCGGTTGCTCGGCCTGAGCGGGGCCGGGGCGGCGGCGCTCGTCCTCGCCGCCTGCGGCTCCTCCTCCGGCGGCCCGGTCGGCACCGGAACCCAGTCCGCGCCCTCGGCGCTCCGGTACGCGGTGATCGGCGACGGCCGGGTCGGCATCCCGGCCGCGCTGCGCGCCAAGCTCGGCGGTGTCGACCTCGGAGCCGCGCTCGGCGGCGTGCCGGTCACCTGGCAGCCCGGCTTCACCGCCTCGCTGCCGGTGATGGAGGCGCTCAAGGCCGGGGAGATCGACTTCACCTTCGCCACCGCCACCGCGGTGATCTACGGTGTCGGCGGCAAGGTTCCGCTGGTGCCGCTGGCCGCGTTCCCGCTGCCCGGCAACGAGGTGGACATCCTGGTGCCGAAGGGCTCGCCGATCACCGGCGCGGCCGACCTGCGCGGCAAGCGGGTCGCCGACCAGCAGGGCACCACAGGCACCTACAGCCTGATCAAGTATCTGGAGACCGCGGGCCTGACGCTCCGGGACGTCCAGTACCAAAACCTTGCCGCCGCCGACGCGGAAGCCGCGTTCGCGAACGGCTCGGTGGACGCGTGGATCAGCTGGCAGCCGCAGATCGAACTTGCCAAGCGCCGCCACGATGCGGTCGCGCTGCCCGGCGTGCGGACCTACGACTACGCGTACTTCGTCACCAGCGAGGCGTTCGCCGAGTCGCACCTGGACACCGCGGTTCAGGCGGTGAAGGTGGTCCGCGACGCGCAGAACTGGCTCAACGCCAACCCGGACGCTGCGGTACAGGCATTCGCGGCCGCGGGCGGGTTCGGCAACGACCAGCTGACGCAGCAGGTCTACCGGGACCTGATCGTCGCGCGGCGGCTTTCGGAGTCTCTGGCGGGCCCGCGGCTCGGACCGGTCGCCGACGCCGCGGCGGCAAGCACCCAGGAACTGGCGGACAACTTCCATGCGCTCGGGGTCTACCCACAGCAGATCGCGGTCCGGGACTGGCTCACCGACAGCCGTTTCGGCCACGTCAAGAAGGCGGTATCCGATGTCCTCGCCTGAACGGCAGCTGCACCTCGCCGCGTTCGTCACCGCCGGCCCCGGACGGCCCGGCGGGTGGCGGCACCCGGATTCGGTCTCCGACTGGCGTTCGGCGGCCTACTACCAGCGGATCGGGCGCACCCTGGAACGGGCGAAGTTCGACCTGATCTTCTTCGCCGACATCCTCGCCGTGCCCTACCGCTACGGCGACTCGCTCGATCCGCAACTGCGCTACGGCGCCCTCGGCTCGATGCGGCTGGACCCGACGCCAGTCCTGGGCACGATCGCGGGCGTCACCGAGCATCTCGGCCTGGCCGCCACGGTGTCGACCACCTACGTCGAGCCGTTCGCCGTGGCACGCTCGTTCGCCACGCTCGACCACCTGTCCAACGGCCGGTCCGCGTGGAACATCGTGACCTCCTTCCAGGACGCTGAGGCCCGCAACTTCGGCAAGGACAGCCACCTCGACCGCGCGCAGCGCTACCGCCGCGCCGAGGAGTTCCTTCAGGTCACCGCGAAACTGTGGGACAGCTGGGAGGACGACGCGCTGGTCCTCGACCCGCAGGTGCCGGTGTTCGCCGATCCGGAGCGGGTGCACCGCGTGGATCACCACGGCGAGTGGTTCGACGTGCAGGGGCCGCTCAACGTGGCACGGCCACCGCAGGGCTACCCGGTGCTGATCCAGGCCGGCGCCTCGCCTTCGGGGCGGGACTTCGCCGCCCGGTGGGCCGACGTGATCTTCTGCAGCCACGCTTCGCTGGACGCGGCGAAGGACTTCTACGCCGACATCAAGGGCCGCGCCGCCGCGCACGGTCGAGACCCGGGCCAGATCAAGATCCTGCCCGCGATCACCCCCGTGGTCGCCGAGACCACCGAAGCCGCGAAGGAGAAGACACGGCGGCTGGCCGACCTCGTGGTCGCCGAGGCCGGACTGTCCACATTGTCCTATCACTTGGACATCGACCTCGCACCGTTCCCGCATGACGAGGCGCTGCCCGAAATGGACGTGCCGGGGGTGCAGGGCCACTACGAGGAGGTTCGCGAGCTGACCGAGAAGCACGGGATGACGCTGCGCGAGCTGGGAAAGCAGTACGGCGGCACGCACGAGGGCGATTTCTCCGGCACGCCCTCGGAGGTGGCCGACACGCTGGAGCAGTGGTTCACCGAGGGCGGCTGCGACGGGTTCACCGTCAGCGCGGTCTATCAGCCCGGCGCCTTCGACGAATTCGGCGAGCAAGTGGTGCCTCACCTGCAAAAGCGTGGGCTGTTCCGCACCCAGTACACCGGCTCGACCCTGCGCGACAACCTCGGCCTGGACCGGCCGGCCAGCGGCGACTGGCGCAAGCGCGCGGTTCACGAGGAGGGCCGGTGACAAACGCACAGGACCGGATCACCGCCGTCTCCGGCACGCTGACCGCGACGGAGGGTCGTTTCCTGCTCAGCGCGGGCGCGAACCATTTCGTCTCCGATGCGCGCACCGGACCAGGTGAGGCGGTGACCGCGGGGCAACTGTTCATTTCGGCCGCGGTCTCCTGCGCCCTGACGAACGTCTACCTGCACGGCCGCGAGCTCGGCGCCGACCTGACCGGCGCTTTGGTGACCGCGCAATCCGAACGCGACCCCGAGGACCCCACGCGGTACCGATCGGTGGAGCTGAGCGTATCGCTGCCACACGTCCGGAAGGCGGCGGCCCAGGAGATCGTGCACCGGTTCACCAGCACCTGCCCGATCTACAACACCATCCGCCGCGGCGGGAACATCGAGGTGACGTTGCTGACGCAGGAGTGAAGCGAGCCACCGTGGCCGAGCTGCCCCGCCGTTGCTTTCGACTAGGGCCCTGCCTGCCGGAGCCGCCTACTTCAAGTGCACGGGAAGGGATTCCAGCCCGTAGACGATCGAGGCCCGCCGGAAGTTGAGGGTCTCCGGTGCGACCGCCAGGCGCATATCCGGGAAGCGCCGGACGAGGGCCGGGTAGGCCGCGCGGAGTTCCAGACGGGCGAGTTCCGCGCCGACGCATCGGTGAATGCCGTACCCGAAGGCCAAGTGCGATGCGGGGCGACGCTCCGGATCGAGCCGGTCCGCGTCCGGGATGAGCACGTCATCCCGGTTCGCCCCGGCCAGCGAGCACACCACGACATCGCCTCGCGAGATCCGCACGCCGGCGATTTCCACGTCCTTGCGGGCGAAACGAGGAAAAGCAACCTGGACGACGGTGAGGTAGCGCAGCACCTCCTCGACGAAGTCGGCCACCGCGGCATCATCGTCGCGGACCAGCGCCAGGTGGTCCGGGTTCTGGAGCATGACGAGCGCCCCCAGCGAAAGCATGCTCGCCGTCGTCTCGAACCCACCGGTAAGCACCCCGTCGGCGAGTTCGGCTAGTTCGCGGTCGCTGACCTGATCGCCGTGTTCCTTGAGCAGAGCACCCAGCAGACCATCCCCGGGACTCTCGCGCTGCTCCGCGACGATTCGGTGCAGGTACGCCAGCGACTCCGACATCGCGCCGAGCGAGGCGGCGACACCCCCGAAGAGATCGAACCTCGCGACACTCAACTGCTGGAACTCCGCGCGGTCTTGATAGGGCACCCCCAGCAGCTCGCAGATCACCAGCGACGGGATGGGGAATGCGAATTCCTGCACCAGATCCACCGGCTCCGCGGCCGCCGCCATCGCGTCCAGCCGCTCATCGACGATCGTTCGGATCTCAGGTCGGAGTCGTTCCAACCGCCGCATGGTGAACTCCGGCGTGAGCATGCGGCGCAATCGCGTGTGGTCCGGAGGATCGGTGAATCCGAGCCCGCCTGGGTTGTCCGACGCCTGGACACCGGCATTTCCGACGAGGTGACTGAAGTCGTTGCTGAAGGTTGCGGCATCGCCCAGCACCGCCTTGGCCTCCTGGTATCCGGTCACCAGCCAGACGTTGACCCCGAACGGCACCGGGAGCCTGCTCACCGGGCTGTGGCGCCGGGCCAGTTCCAGCTCCGGCACCGGATCCAGGCCCGACCGCTTCAGCGGCATCAACGCTGCGTCCGGCAACAACGCCATCGATGCTGTGCCCAATCCCTTTTCCCGGATGCGGGCGAGGTAACGACGCGCAAACCAAGAAGAGAGCCGAGACCGAAGTTTTTCCACCGAGCAAAACCTCTCATTGCCATTTGTTCCAGACCGGCGGCGTGCCCTACGCAAGCGGGACGCCGTTTCGCGTACCCGGACAAAAGGCACGCATCGGCTGCCACTGATGAGATCACGCATCCACCCTACCCGGCGTATAAGCAACTATTGTCCTATGCAACATTCTGCGCGGCGACGTCGCCGCACCCGGCACTTGCCGCCAAGCCGACGAGCAGCGCCGCGTCAAGCACCGTCCGCGCACGCATCCCGTCGTGGATTGTGCGGATTCTGTTACTCAGGTCGGTCAGGCCCGGAAGATTCTCTTTTCAGGGTTTCACTTCGGACGCTTTCGCGACTGCCCGCCGGGCAGTGCTCGGCGAGGGATCCCGCGACCTTCCGGCTTGCCTTGGGGAAACGCCGTTTTCGCGCGAAATCGCCCCTGGGCTCCGCACGGGGAGTGTCGTTTTCGCGCGAAAACGCCGCAGGCTCAGGGGCTGCGACGTTGGCGAGCGTCATCGGCGGCCAGCCGTGCGAGCATTGCGTTGTAGGCGCGCAGCGCTTCGTCGTCCTCGTCGATGTCTTCCCTGGATGCCAGGTACGTCGAGGCTTGGTCGCCCGTGCCGGCGAGTGCGCAGCGGCGTGCGGATTCCAGCCACGGACCGAGATCGGCGCCGCCGCCGGGGGAGTTGACCCATCGGCCGATCACGATGGCGACGAGAGCGAGCATGAGGACGTCGCCGCCGATCCACATCGCCGCGCCGCCCCAGTGCAGGTCTTCGATGAGGCCCGGGCCCCAGGTGCGGCCGGTCGCGGCGTAGGCGGGGAAGGGCTCGAAGGTGGTCATCAGCAGGGTGAGTCCGACGACCGTGTCCACGACCATGCTGATCAGCAGCAACGTCAGCCGTATGAAATGCGGCAACGGCCGGCGGATCGGCTCGTGGCCGATTACGGGCAGCAGGAGCAGGTAGCCGCTGATGAAGTAGAGAGCCTCCTCGCCGGCGTGCACCCACGGGCTGGTCAATGCGTCCTGTTGGAACGATGTGAGGTGAGTCCCCGCGACGACTGCGGCGTAGCAAAGGAACGCGACCACAGGGTGGGACGCCATCGCGAGGCCTCGGCCGCGGACTGTCCGAGTCACCACGTGGCGCACTCGGCCGGTAGTGGCGCGTCCCGCGAGATCCAGTGGCCGCCCGAAGATGATCAACGTCGGCGCGACCATGATGAGCAGCAGGTGCTGGGCCATGTGCATGGAAAAGAGCACACCGCTGTAAGTGTTCACGCTGCTACCCACCGCAAGCGCGATGACCGCGAGACCGGCCACGAAGGCCGCCGTGCGCTGCTTCGGCCATCGCTCGACCCGCATGGCGCCCCACGCGTACCATGCCGCGCCCGCCGGCAGCAGGACCGCCGCAAGGCTGGGCATCGTCCAGGCGCTCACGAGCGTGTGCCAGGTCAGTGGCTCGATGGCGGACATAGCTCCCCGGGGGCCTTGGCCTGCGGACGGCGGGTGACGTGCTGGGAGGAATGGCACGGTACCCTGCAATTATTGCACAAAGCAAGAGTTGCATAATGCGGCATAGTGTTGCGGGGTGACAATCCCGCCCGGCCGGGTTCGCCGGCGGGTCGCGCAACCGACCGTCGAACGGACGTCGAGAGGCACCACATGGCGTTGGCATCCTTGTCCGGAACTTCACAGTCCGGGACGCACACGGTTGAGCTGGTGGTGGGCGGGATGACCTGCGCCGCCTGCGCGGCACGGGTGGAACGCAAGCTCAACAAGCTCGACGGCGTGCGCGCGAGCGTCAACTTCGCCAGCGAGCAGGCGATGGTGCACGGCGCCGAACCGCTCGACGTCGATAGTTTGATCGCAGCGGTAGTGAAGGCGGGATACACGGCCAAGCCGGCGCCGAGCATGGCCCCGGACACCGAGGCGGAGCCCGACCGGGTTCGCTTCCTGTGGCACCGACTCGCGGTCGCTTTGCTGCTCGGCGTTCCGGTCGCCGATCTCTCGTTCACCCTGGCACTGGTGCCAACCCTGCGGTTTCCGTATTGGCAATGGGTGGTCCTGGCGCTGACCTTGCCGGTCGTGGCGTGGAGCGCCGGGCCGTTTCATCGCAAGGCGCTCGCCGCCGGCCGGCAGGGCACCAGTTCCATGGACACCTTGATCTCGCTGGGCGTTGTCGCGGCGACCTGCTGGTCGACCTACACGATGTTCGGCCACGGGAGCGCGGGCCAGGAGACCGACGGAGTGTGGGGTCTGATCCTTCGGCCGGGCGGATCCATCTACCTCGATGTCGCCGTCGGCGTCACGATCTTCGTGCTGGCCGGCCGGCTGTTCGAGGCGAAGGCCAAGCGGAGCGCCGGCGGGGCCCTGCATGCGCTGGCGTCCCTGAGCGCGAAGGACGTGACCCTGCTCGACGATGCTGGGCAGGAACGCCGGATCCCGGTCGGTGAGCTCCGGGTCGGCAACCGGTTCATCGTCCGCTCCGGAGAGACGATCGCCACCGACGGGGAAGTCGAACAGGGCGACTGCGCCGTGGACAGCAGCTCCATGACCGGCGAGTCGATCCCGGCCGAGGTTGGGGTTGGCGGCCGGGTTCTCGGCGGCACGGTGGCGTTGGGCGGGCGCCTGATCGTGCGGGCCGTCCAGGTCGGCAGCCGCACTCAACTGGCGCAACTTGTGCGGTTGGTGGAGCAAGCGCAACACGACAAAGCCGCGGTGCAACGCCTCGCCGACCGTGTCTCGGGTGTCTTCGTGCCGGTCGTCTTCGCGCTGGCCCTGGCAACCTTCGGCGCCTGGTTCATGCTGGGCAGCCCCGTCGAGGATGCGTTTCGCGCCGGGCTGGCGGTCTTGATCATCGCGTGTCCCTGCGCCCTCGGGCTGGCCACACCGACGGCGCTCATGGCGGCGTCGGGTCGCGGGGCCCAACTCGGGGTGTTCATCAAGGGGCACCAAGCGTTGGAATCGGCGCGGGCGATCGACACCGTGGTGTTGGACAAAACCGGCACATTGACCACGGGGGAGGTCACCGTCGTCGAGGTGCGGTTGGCCCGAAATGCGAGCAGGGAAGCCGTGTTGCGCCACGCGGGTGCGGTGGAGAACGCCTCCGAGCACGCAATCGCCCGAGCCATCGCCACCCTCGCTCGCGAGGAGATCGGCGAGCCGCCCGCGGCCGAGGACTTCCGCGGCCTGCCGGGACTGGGCGCGCGGGGCAACGTGGATGGCCACGAGGTGCTTGTGGGTTCGGCACGTCTGCTCGCCGAGTCGGGGATCGCGTTGCCTGCGGAACTGGAGGCGACCCGCGTCCAATGGGAAACCGCCGGCCGCACCACGGTGGCCGTCGCCTGCGACGGCATCGTCACGGGACTGTTCGCGGTGATGGACACGCTGCGTCCCAGCGCCAAGCGTGCAGTCTCCCAACTGCACGCCATGGGTCTGCGCACGGTGTTGCTAACCGGCGACAACGAGGCCACCGCGCGAGCCGTCGGCGCCGAGCTCGGTGTCCAAGACGTCGCAGCGCAGGTGCTGCCGGCGGACAAGGCCGCCGCGATCGAGCGGCTTCAGGCCGATGGCCGCACGGTCGCGATGGTGGGCGACGGCGTCAACGATGCGCCGGCACTCGCCCGCGCCGACCTCGGGCTGGCCGTGGTCACCGGCACCGACGTCGCACTCGGCGCGGCCGATCTGATCCTGGTCCGTACGGATCTCGACGTCGTCCCCGGCGCCATCAAGCTTTCCCGGGCGACCCTGCGGACCATTCACGGCAATCTGATGTGGGCATTCGGCTATAACCTCGCCGCGCTCCCACTGGCGGCGTTGGGGCTGCTGAACCCGCTGATCGCAGGCGCCGCGATGGCGCTGTCGTCCTTGTTCGTGGTGTCCAACAGCCTGCGGCTGCGCCGGTTCGACGCTCCAGCCGCGCCGAAGTACGGCGATTTCAACGGAAATCAACGCGCCGATTTTCATTGAAATCGCCAATGGATCGGTATCCCTCCAGGCCGGACTCGCCCGGCGAATCGTCGAGCTGACTCCACCGCGCGACCAGCGCGACCAGGACGACCAGCAGCACCAGTTCCCCGATGGCCAGCGCCAAGAGCCCGGCGAATCGTTGGTCCGCATGCAAATCCGGCACCCAGGGCAGTGCCAGGGCTTGGTACATGTTCGAGGCGGCAGCACCATTGCCGATGACCCGGTCGGTGCTTATCAGCGTCGCACCGAAGACTACGTCCAAGGGCATCGCCGCCAGCAGCATGCCGACCCGCGCGATGTTGGGCAGCGCACGGGGCATCGGATCAACTCCCACTACCGACCCCAGGAAGACGTAGCCGACGATCAAGAAGAAGGCGTTGATGGCCAGATGCGCCCAGTGGAACCGAACGGCGGCGTCGTAGATGCCGGTCAGGTACAGCGCGAACGGCGCCCCGGCGAACAACGCCACCGTGACCACTGGGTGCGTCATGCCCCGAAACAGCGCTGAATGCACTAGAAAATCCACCACGTCCCGCACCCGAGGCAGCGTTGCACCATCGGTGCGCGAAGCCGCCGCCCGCACCAGCGTCAGGGGCCCGCCCAAGGCCAGCAACAATGGCACCAGCATGGATACGAGCATGTGGCTGGCCATGTGCATGCTGAACATCGCAGCCGCGTACCGGCCGAGTCCGGACGAGGTCGCTACCAGCAGTGCCAGGCACCCCGCCAACCATGCTCCCGTCCGGATCACCGGCCAGGACCGCCCCTGAGCGCGGAGACGCCGCACGCCCAGCAAGTAGCCGACCGCGAGCAGCAAAGCCAAGGGGGCGAAGAAGACATCGATCCGCCAGTCGAGCACCAAACGCGACAGAGTCGGCGGCCCCGCCAAGTCATAGCCCAGCAGTGTCTGGGTCGTCGTTCTCGCCCTGCCGAAGAAGTCGGGTAAGGGCAGGTGGGTGAGATCGACAGAGACCACCAGCACGCCCAGCAGCATCGCGAACTCGGCCACTCCGAACCGGATCAGTCGAGTCGTGCGTTTCCCCGCCGCATCCTTTTTCGCGTGCTCGCGAAGGGTGATCCCGGCGATTCCGAGCACGGCGACCACCACCACCTTGACCAGCAGCGCACCACCGTAAGCGCTAGTGAACACGGCGGCAGGCGGGACGAACACCGCGCTCAACACGCCGCCGGTGATCAAGAGCACCAGCCAGCACCCGTTGGCCCACCAGCCGTACCGCCGCAGCTGCTCGGGAAGCAGGTCGGCACCGCGACGGGTCTGGCGCAGGACGGCAAACAGCAGACCGATCCACAACATCCCGGCAGGCACGTGGATCACGATCGCGGCGAGGGCCAGGTCATGTCCGGCATCGGCGGAACCGTGCGCGGTCACCAGCGGAGGAAGGACCGCGAATTGCGCGCCGACCAGCAACCACAACGCCGACACCCAACGCAGTGCCGCCCGGCATCCCACCGCGACAATCACCGCCACTAGCGCGGTCATCAGCCACGCCCGGGGTGTCTCCAGCGCTCCGAGCAACCCGATGAGTTGTCCGGGAACCACCACCTCGGTAAGAGGTGATCCCGCCGTGTCGGCCGCGCTGAACGGCACCAACGTCAGCGCACTCGCCGACCACACCCACGCCGAGGCACCGGCCATCCGAAGTTCCGCGAACGCACCGGCGCAGACCTGGCCAGACCGCTGCGGACGGGTGAACAACACGGCGAACGCCAGCGAACCGACGCAGACGGCGGCGGACAGATCCGCCAGCAGCTTCAGGACCGGTGTCCCTATGGCCGTCAGTGCGCCAGGATTGGCATTTCCCACATCGAGGTACGGCTGCGCACCAGCTGCCCACGCCAGCGCCGCGACCGCCCCGGCCGCCAGTACGACAGCGGCGGCGATCCAACGCCGCCTCGACGGCCATCGAGTTTGGCGACGGGGCTGCGCTTCGTCCGATCCTGCCATCACGACCTCACATCGCCACGAGCATGTACGCCATGCCGCCGGCCATCAGGGACAGGCTCGCCAGCACCGTCGGCGACGAATGCGCGGTCAACGCGACGACTCGCCGTTCGAGCACGCAGCCACCATCGGGGACACCGCCACCATCGGGGACACCGCCACCACCGGCCTCATTCGTCTCGGCTGCGACCTGGGCCGACCGGTCGAGCAGGGGAATCCGCGTCCACAGCCCCAGCGCCCACGCCGCGACCTGGCAGCCGAGGTAACCGGCGAACAAGCAGGTCAGCACCGAGGTCCGCACCGACATGGGTGCCAGCATGTAGACCATCACCACGACGTCAGCGGTCGAAGCCGCCCACAGCGGGTTCACAACGCCCTCCCGGCCCGCGAACCACGATGTGGCGGCCACGAGCAGCACTGCGAAAACGATGAACACCACCAGCCCCACCCGATACGGCAGCGGATGCGACAGCCTCGGCAGCGCGTACATCAGCATCATGCCGGCGGCCATGATCGAGTGACCGGCGTGCCACCAGCGACGTTGTCCACTCATCGTGATCGCGTGCCGCGTGTGCAGCACCACCGTTGCGGCCAACAGCACGGCCCACCCGATCCGAAGCCAGTCCGGTAGCAGCGGCGAGCCTGACATCTTGACCTCCTCTCCCGCCCGGCGCGGCCTCTCTCAACTTGACAGTCCTATGTGGAGTAAATTTGCGAATTTCGCTGCGGCGTAGTAGGAAAAGGCGCGGTTTTTGCGGGCGCCGATCCGCGGAACCGGTCTCATCTCGGCACGGCCGAGCCGTATAGGGCGTTGAGCACGGACTGGTGGGTAACCCACCCCGTGAGCCGGTTCTTCTCCGCTAGGACGGGAAGTCCCGTTCCCCCCGCATGGGAAAGCGCGGCGAGCGCATCGGCCAGCGGTGTTTCGCGCGTCACCAGCGGTGGCAGCTCGGCAAGATCGGCCACGGTGGACCCGACCGACGAATCGGCCCCCAGTGCCTCGGCGACCGCGCGCGCGGTCACGCATCCGTGGTACTGGCCGTCGCCCCCGACCACCGGCAAGATTCCATGCCCCGACAAGGCGAGTGCACGAGCGGCGTCCGCCAACGCGGCGCGCTCCGGCAGCGGCTCGGGAAGTTCCTCCATCGCCGTCCCGACCACGGTGCCGGCCATCCGGCGCTCGTCCGGACTCCGATCGAGATGGACACCCCGCCGACGGAGCTTGAGGGTGTAAATGGTGTCGCGGGACAACGCCCGGCTGGTGAGGGTGGCAATGACGATCGCCGTCATCAGCGGGAGAATGATGCCGTACTGGCCGGTGAGTTCGAATAACACGATGATCGCGGTGATCGGGGCACGAGCGGCCCCGGCGAAAGCGGCTCCCATTCCGATCAGGCCGTACATTCCGGGCGACGCCGTCAGCTGCGGTAGCCAGCTGTGCACCACGATGCCGAAGGCCGTGCCACCCATCGCCCCGATGAACAACGAGGGCGCGAACACGCCTCCGGAACCGCCGATGCCGATGGTGAGACTGGTCGCCAGGATCTTGCCCAGTAGGAGAAGAAGCAAGAACCCGAACAGGTATCGGCCCGTGACCGCGTTGTGCAGGACCGGATAACCGACACCGTACATCTCGGGCAGCGCCAGCAGCAGCCCACCCAACAGCACGCCGCCCACCGCGGGACGCAACCATTCCGGGCCGCGCCATGCCCAGTCGCACACGTCCTCGACGAGGTATAGCACCCGCGTGAACAGAACCCCGCATCCACCAACGACAACGCCGAGACCCAGGAACAGCAGGTACTCGATCGGATTGTGCACAGTGAACGCGGGCAGCTCCAGGAAGGCCGTGTTGCCGAACGCCGCGCGGCCGACGACGCTGGCGGTCACACTGGCAAGCACGACCGCGCCGAAGGAATCCACCGCGAAGTCGCCCAGGATCAACTCCATGGCGAAGAACGGACCCGCCAGCGGTGCGTTGAACGTTGCGGCGATCCCACCGGCCGCGCCGCAAGCGACCAGGATCCGCAGGCGCGATTCGGGAAGCCGGACCGCGCGACCGAGCGTGGATCCCAGCGCCGATCCGATCTGCACGATCGGCCCTTCCCGGCCGACCGAGCCCCCGGACCCGATGCACATGGCCGAAGCAAGCGCCTTGACGGCACTGACCTGAGTCGGGATCCGGCCGCCGCGCTCGGCGACCGCGTACATCACTTCAGGCACACCGTGCCCCCGGGCCTCCGGGGCGAATCGCTGCACCAGCAGCCCGTACACCAGGCCGGCCAGTACCGGGGCCAATAACAGGAACCACGGCCCCAGCCAGGGAAACCAGGGATGCGCCGCACGGCCCGCGCCGGAGTAATCGTCGTGCCCGGAAAAGACGTGCGTGAACGTGACGATCAGCCAGCGGAACACGATCGCGCCGAGGCCGGCACCGGCGCCGATCGCCAAGGCCAGCGCGACGAGTCCCGTCGAGCTCTCCCGCAGCCAAAGTCCGAGCGGCTGGCGCGCGGGTACCGGAAGCGTCCCGGCACCCCGTTCACGATTTCCACCGTTGGCGAGCGTCACGCATGCAGTGTGCAATACTTGCCCACGGCATGAATAGGCGATGTGCCGCCAGCCACACCGATGCGATCGCGCCCAGCGAACGCCTGAACGTGCGGCGTCGAACGCAAGGAGTGACTGTCGGAGGGGATCGCGAGGTTCGCGAGCAGGATCAGCGCCAATCCGGGGCGTCATACGGCGAACTGCGGACCGGCGGTTCCCCGCCTGCCTCGGCGAAAGCGGAGAGCGCATCGACCAGGCCGGTGCGCGCCGAGGCGGGCATCCGCCCAACGATTTTCGCGATCTCGGTCCTGCGCTTTTCCGTGATGCCGCGCACCACCTCGACGCCGGCCGAGGTCAGCGACACCACATTCTCCCGCCGCGACGACGGATTGGTCTGCCTGTCGACCAGTTCGGCCGCCACCAGACGATCGACCATCCGCGTCACCGTGGACGGGTTGACCCCGAGCAATTCCGCGACCGTGGCAAGTTTGAGCGAGCCACGTCCCGAAAGGGCCACGAGCAGCCGGAACTGCGGCAAGGTGAGCGACTCGTCGACCGCGGCGACCGAACGGGCCGAGACCGCCACCAGCAGACGCGACGCCGTCAACACCGCATCCGTGACGGCATCGACATCATCAGCGGGCATCCGGCCGCCACCCTTCGTTCTGGACATGCGTCTGTTTTACCCCACGACTTCGTCCACAGCTCCCATCGCACCTAGGGAGACACGGATATTCGATGGCTGCGGCCGGGAGAGCGGTCCTCGGTGAGTCCGTCTTGACCGATCGTCACCGGCGGGAATGATCAGGCGATATCCGCGCAGGTCAGGCGGGAAGGAGTGCACGAATGTAGCAGCTGCTTACGCCGGGTGAGCTCGCCGCGTTCCTTCAGGTGGCGACGGGCACGCTCCGCGACTGGCGATAGAAGGGAACCGGTCCCGCGTATCAGCGCCTAGGCGGGCAGGTGCGGTATCGGCGCGCCGACGTCGACCGGTGGCTCCGGGAGAACGCGGTCGACTGCGAGTGAACATGAACGCAAAAGCGCCCCCGCCCTCCACTGTGGAGAGACGGGGGCGCGGTTGTGTTGGCTGCTTTGGCTTTCTGATCAGCCGAGCTCGCCGGACTTCACCCGGTCTAGGAATGCGGAGAAGGTGTGCCCGCTGAACTCCAGCATGGGGCGATTCGGGTCGGCCGCCTGCTTGGTATCGCGGACGGCGCGGCCGGTGTCGCCTAAGCCAACTTCGACGCAGTTGCCGCCGTTGGTGCCGGACCGGCTCGACTTGCGCCATGCGCGGTAGGCTTGTTCGGGCATCATGTGTGCCCCTCTCAGGTCTGCTCGCTTCACTGGTTGGCTGCCTCGCTCAGCATCTCGCGTGAGTCGGCTGGACTCAACGAGAGCCGTTCGAGCTCGGCGACGATGACCGTATATCGATCGATGTCGCCGGGGTCCTCCTGGTAGACCGCGCCGCGCTCGTGCTCCAGGTAGACAAATGCGGGCGCGTCCTCCTCCGGAAACTGAAACATCACGAACGGTCCGGACATGCCCGGATGCGAACCGGCAGAAAACGGCACGATGCGCAAATCGACATGATCGAGCTTCGACGATTCGATCAGGTGCGCGAGTTGTTCGCGCATAACCTCCGGAGGGCCGACAGGCCGACGGATAATCGCTTCGTTGATGAAGAAGTGCAAGCGCGGCGGATAGTCTCCGTCGAGTCGTTCTTGGCGTTCCCGCCGAAGTCGGACCTGTTGCCCCACTTTCTCATCCGTCATGGTCGGCTGATTGCTTCGCATGAGCGCCCGAACATAGTCCGCAGTTTGCAGCAGGCCGGGCACGTATTCATTTTCGTACGTCCACAAGTCGAGCGCGTCGGCTTCAAGTACGATGAATTGCCGGAACCAATCCGGGACTGTTTCGCGGTACTGCGACCACCATCCGCGTTGATTCGATTCGTTCGCAAGCTTGATGAGGTAGTCAGCCTTCGATGCGTCGACGTCGTAGAACTGGCAGAGCGCGCGAACGGTCTGGACTTTGATCGCCTGCTTCGCCTTTTCGATCTTCGACACGTTGGACTCGCCCATACCGAGCCACGCAGCGGCGTCCTTGACCGTCTTGCCGGACTCGTGGCGAACGGCCGAGCCATGCCACCGGCCGGGACGTGGCGAGTCCGCGTCCCGGCCGGTGGTCCCGCAACGCGCCACGGGCGGCCGGTATGCGGGTGATCCTTGCGCGCCGCCGCGACGGCGATTCATTGCCGGGGGGCCGCCGTCTGTCCGAACCGCCTGTACGAACTTGGTTCACGGCCTACGTCGAGCCCGATGCTCCGGCGTGGCCGAAGCGGGACGAGGATCGCGAAGCCGATCGCCTGCGAGCCGAAGCGGCTCACGCCGCCGTCTCCCCGGTGCAGTGCCCCCCGGAGGTTCTGCTTGAAGTGATCGACGCTCTCGAACGGCTGTGACCTCAAAGCGACCGCGCCCGATCAGCGGTGCTCGGCGCGGTAGTCCGTCCGCACACTCCGAACGGAGGTGATCCGCAAGACCGGGTGAACGTTGAGTCAAACCGTGGACACGACCAGGACTGATTACGGGAGGGTTTCCAACCATGACCGGAGCACTTACGCGAGGCACTGACGAAGAGATCGATCCGCTCGCCTCTCACGGGATGAAGTTCGCGCCAGGCGTGCGTGAGCTCGGCGAGCCGACCGAGCTTGCCCAGGCGGCGCCGACGCCGTTCGGCCTGCGCTGGCGCACCCCGGTCGAGCGCCCGGCGGCGCCGGAGTACCACTTCGACGGCGAACGACAGATCGCCGTCGACCGGTCCGGGGCGCCCTTGGCGCCGCAGATGGATAAGGACTGGACGACGACGGACTACTCCACTGACGGCGAAGACGGGCCGTCGAGCGAGGAATTCGGTTGGGAGGAACTGTAATCGATGTCGGTGCTCGTACTCGCTCGTGACTTCGACCCGACGGCGGACGCGGTCGTCGAACGGCTGACGACGGCGGGCGTTCGGGTGCTCCGCGCCGACCTTGCGGAATTCCCGCAACGGTTACAGCTCGACGCCCGCCTACGCGGCGGCCGGTGGTCTGGTCTGGTGAGTACCGAGCACCACTCGGTGACGCTCGAAGGGTTGCGGTCCGTGTGGTACCGCAACCCTTCGGGGTACTCGGTTCCGCCCGGATTGGACGCCGCAGCGCGGAACTT